>JASHOI010000128.1 GCA_030041195.1 Streptosporangiaceae bacterium
GCGGCCGACGCGGCCGAGCGCTCGGCCGCCGGGGAGCGCGGGGCCGCCGGGGAGCGCGGGGCCGCCGGGGAGCGCGGGGCCGCCGGGGAGCGCGCGGCGCCGGCCGGTCGCGAGCCCACCCCCCGCCGCGCGGCTGTCTAGAGCTTCGGCCAGCTCAGCCCGCTCTCAGGTCTCATGATCGGGTTAACGGGGTAACGCGTCAGTCAATACGACTGACGCGATAACCCAATCTGACAGATGACCCGTTAGCCGGGGGCGAGCAGGCCGTCCCGTACCGCGCGCTCGACGAGATCCCTGGCGTAGCGGCCGAGGGCGGGCGAGCCGTCCTCGATCAGCTGCACCTTGGCCAGCACCTGGTCGGCGGTGATGCCGTGCTCGGTCCAGGTGCCCCCGCCCGCGGTGAAGTTCGCCAGCATGGGCTGCAGCCGGTCCAGCCCGCGCGCGAACCTGGCCTCCGGCGTGCGGCGCTCCTCGAACTCGTCCCACAGGCCGCGGAGCCCGGCCGCCTGGTCCGGCGGGAGCAGCGCGAAGATCCGGTCGGCGGCGGCGCGCTCTGCCGCCTCCTGCCGGGCCTGCTGCGCCTCATCCGCGTAGACGAACAGGTCCCCGGCGTCGATCTCGACGAGGTCGTGCAGCAGCAGCATCGCGGTCACCCGGCCGATGTCGGTGCCCGGCGGGGCGTGCTCGCCCAGCGTGACCGCCATCGCCGCCACGTGCCAGGAATGCTCGGCCGAGTTCTCCCGCCGCGCCGGGCCGGCCAGCATGGTCTGCCGCAGCACGCCCTTCAGCTTGCCGATCTCGCCGGTGAACCGGATCTGCTGCTCGAGACGGTTCATGCTCCGAAGGCCAGGCGAGCGCGGGTCAGGCTGCGCCTTCGTGGCGCTCCTGCAGCGCCCTGCGGTACTCGCTGACGACCATCTCGGTCAGCTCTTCGACCGACGTGTCGCGGGCCGCCTTGTCAAAGGTGATCTGGCCCTGCTGCAGCAGGTTGACCCGGTCGCAGACCTCGAACACCTGGCCGTAGTTGTGCGCGATGATGATCACCGAGACGTCGCCGCGGCGTTTGAGGTCGTTCACCAGGTCCAGGATCATCGCCGCCTCTTTTACGCCCATGGCGGCCAGCGGCTCGTCCAGCAGCAGGATCTTCGCGTTCTCGAACACCGCCCGCGCGACCGCGATCGCCTGCCGTTGCCCGCCGGAGAGCTGGGCCACGCTGGCATTGACCGACGGGATGTTCACTCCCATCTCTTCCAGGTGCTCCCTGGCGATGCGGCGCATCTCCCTGTTGTTGAGCAGCGGCCCGCGCACCCGTTCCCGGTTCAGGAACATGTTGTGGTACACGCTGAGCCCGGGAATCAGCGCGAGGTCCTGGTAGACGATGTCGATGCCGAGCGAACGGGCGTGCTCGACCGACTTGAGCACGACCTCCTGGCCGTTGACCAGGATCCGGCCGTGGTCGGGCGGCTGGAACCCGCAGATGATCTTCATCAGCGTGGACTTGCCCGCGCCGTTGTCTCCGATCAGGCCCAGAACCTCGCTGCGCGCCAGGCGCAGGTTCACGTCGCGGAGCGCGATCACCGCGCCGAACCGTTTGCTGATGTGCTCGACGCGCAGCACGTCGTCCGGTTCCGGGCCGCTCCCGAGCGCGTCCGTTCCGGGCTCCTGGACGGTCATAACGCCCCTCCCGATCCTCGCAGCCGCGCGAGCTGCACGTTCGCGAACATGGCGACCAAGATCGCGGCGCCGAAGATGACCGGCAGGATGTTCGCGCTGATCCCAAGTATGTCAAAGCCGTCGATCAGGGTGGAGAGCATGAGCGCGCCCAGCGCGGCGCCGAGGATCGTGCCGGACCCGCCCAGCATCGCGGTCCCGCCGATGACCGCCGCGGTCACCGAGTAGAACATCGGCGTGTAGCCACCGGCGGTCGGGTCGATGGAGTTGTCGTAGAACGCGACCTGCAGGCCGACGAGCGCGCCGAGCACTCCGGTGATCATGAAGTTGCCGTACACGATCCGGCCGACGTTGATGCCGGCCTCACGCGCGCCGAGCAGGTTGCCCCCGGAGGAGATCGTGTACAGACCCCACCGGGTCCGGGTGAGCACCACGTGGAAGATCGCGATCAGGATCACCGCCCAGATGAACTGGGACCACGGGGAGGTGCCGATGTACTTGCCCACCGACATCATGCTCGCGGTGGGGGTCAGCGGCTCGGCGTGCGAGAAGCTGAGGGCCAGGCCGTTGAGCACGAAGCCGGTGCCGAGCGTGGTGATGAACGATGGCAGGCCGAGGGTGACGGTGAGGAACCCGTTCACCCACCCCGCGATGAGCCCGGTCAGCAGGCCCGCGATGACTCCCAGCCACGCGGGGAAGTGGTAGTACTCGATCGCGAAGAGCGTGATGAACGGCGCGAGCTGGTAGATAAAGCCGACGGACAAGTCGATCTGGCCGCAGATCAGCAGCAGCACCTCGCCGATCGCGATGATCGCGATCGCCGCAAAGATCTCGGACAGCAGGTCGATCGCGTTGGCCCGGCTGACGAACGTCGAGAAGTGCGAGATCCCGAAGTAGAGCAGCATCGCGACCGTGACCACCAGGACGGTGGCCTCGCGCTGCCTGGCGAACGCGCCAAGACCGCGCGCCACGAGCCGCCCGGCGCCGTTACCGCCGCCACCTCCGCTGCCGGCACTCGGCTGGCCGATGACCTTGCCCGGCGCTGTGTCGCTCACGTCACCTCCCGAACCTCGCGCTCGCCCGGACCGGAGGCGGGTGGCCGGCCTGTCGCCAGGCACGGTCACCCGCCGCCGACTTAGTCCTATTCAACCCCGGGGTTGCCCGGGTATGGCGTCCGCGTCAGCTGCTGGTGGTCGCTATCGGAGCCGAGATTGCCCCGGACGGCCGCGGAACGTACGTCTGAGCCGACGTCGAGCCCTGGAACCTGCTGTCCTTGTAGTACGGAGCGATGTTGCTCTTGGTGATGAAGCTCAGGCCGGTGTCGGTGTCGGACGGGACGAGCGTCCCGCCGGAGATGTTGTACAGGTACAGGTACAGCGTGGGCAGGAACCCCTGCAGGTACGGGTCCTGGTAGATGGTGAAGTCGGTGGCGCCGGACTTGACGTTGCTCAGCGTCAGCGGCTCGGTGTCGAAGCCGCCGTTCGGCAGGCTGGTCAGGCCGGTCTCGGAGAGCGCCTGGCCGAGGAACGACGTCGAGCCGCCGTCCACGGCGAACGCGCCCTTGACGCTCTTGTTGCCGAGCAGATAGGCCTTCATGTTCCCGAGCTCCACCGACGTGAGCGCGCCGGTCGCGATCTCGGAGACGGTGTAACCCGCCGGCGTGAGGATCGAGGCGGCGCCGTCGTAGCGCGGCTGGATGTTGGCCGTCCCGGGCGTCGCGATGAAGATGACGACGTGACCGGGCGTGGGTACCAGCGACTGGATCTTGTGGCCGAGCTGCTCCCCGGACACGTACAGCGCCTGGCCGACGTAGGCCAGCCGGTTGGTGCCGATGTCCGGGACGCCCTTGGTGATGGTGCCGTCCGCGTTGTAGCTGAGCACCGGGATGCCGGCGCTCATCGCGTTCGCCACCGGCGTGGTGAACGAGGTGGAGTTGATCAGCGTGGTCGCGATGCCGGACGCCTTGGCCGCGGTCGCGGCGTTGATCGCTGCGACCATCTGCGAGGCGATCGAGTTGGTCGAGCCGGTCCACTTCGGCGTGGGCAGGTGCAGCAGCGCGGCCGCGTCGGCGAACCCGTACTGGGTGGGCACGAAGAAGCTGTTGGTCGTGACGTGGTTCACGAAGTAGAACTGCCACGCCGGTGTGGACGGGAAGTTCCCGGCGGTGGCCTTTGCGGCCGCGGCCGTGGAACTGGACGAGCCGCACGCCGCCAGCAGCGCGGAGGCCGCCGCCGTCGCGCTGACCAGACCGGTGCCCTTGATGAGCTTCCGGCGCGTCGGCCCATCCTTCATGTTCAGTGTTTCGATCGCTTCATCGACCTTGGGGTCGACTTTGTCCATCACGGGCCTCCATCATTTCCTTGCGGCGACGGGAGTACGCCGCCGTCGGGCGCCGGGCGGGCACCATGCTCCCCGGTCGCTATGCCTGCTCTCCAGTCCTGTATCCCTGGTTGAAAGGGCGTCCCGGCGGCCGTGGGCCAGCTGGCGACCTCGCCGATCCCCCGGATCGCGACCTCGCCCATGCCCACCTGGCTCCCAGTCTCAGGGCCGCTCGCGTGCCGAGCGGCGCGGGTTTGGTGGCCGATAGTTTCGGCCGATGTGAGCGCTAACATCACGGATGCTATAGCCCTGACGAGGCCATAAGCTAGAACACGTTGAGTTGCCCGTCAATGATCAGCTCTCACCAGACGCACAAATGTGATCTACCCAGGCCCGACGGTCGGCAACGCCGCTGCGGAGCGCCAAAGTGCCTGAGCAGCACACCATCCGGCGCCCGGTTAATGCGGCTGCAGCGCCATGCGGTCTGCCTCGTGCCTGTGGCGAGATGTGCATAAGTGGACAGTGTGCACGCCTCGGGGACGGTTGAGCGAGACCCCGGATCATAAAGAATGCATAACGCCGCCCGGAAGAAGCGGCATCGGCTACGTAGTGAGCGCTAACCGGCACGTAGCCGAAAAAATTCATCAAAACTGCGCCGCGGGTCTCGTCACCGGCCCCGCCCCGGCGAGATCATTTCGTGGACGCGGGACCAAGCGTCGGTGGCGGGCGTACGGCGCTGCCCGCCGTGAGGAGGCGCGCCATGACCAGATCCGGGCGGAGGGTGCTGACGGCGGCGGTCACCGCGTTGCTCCCGGCGGCGGCGCTGCTGAGCTCCGCGTTAGCCGCCCCCGCCACCGGGGCGTCGCTGCCCGGCCTGCAGCAGGCCTTCGACAACGTGGGCATCACCGCGTCGTCCGACGCCACGGCCGGGAACTACGACGGGATCGGCGACTCGTTCTCCGCCTCCGGCCTGGCCGAGGACGCGCTCACGGGTGGCCAGTCGCTGCTGCACGACGGCATGACGATCACCTGGCCCGACGTCGCGCCCGGCGACCCGGACAACGTGGTCGCCGACGGCCAGACCATCGCGCTGACCGGCACCGGCTCCGTGCTCGGCGTGGTCGGCGCCTCCGCGTACGGCAGCACCACCGGAACGTTCACCGTCGGCTACTCGGACGGCACCACCAGCACCGCCACGGTCACGCTCGCCGACTGGGTCGACACCAGCGCGGCGCCGGGCACCGACCTGCTGGCCACCACGGCGGGCTGGAACCCCGGCGGCACCACCCCCGTCAGCCTGTTCTACGCGCCGATCCCGCTGACCGCGGGCAAGCAGGTCACGTCCGTCACCCTGCCCGCGGTCGGCGCGGCCGTCGGCAAGAACGTCCCGTCGATGCACATCTTCAGCCTCACGATCGGCTCGCCGGCCGCCGAGGCCGCGGGCGCGCCCGGCGCGGCCTCCTACTACGACGAGGCACGCAAGGACTGCGTGGGCACCGCCGCCAGCACCGCCTCCAAGGTCTGGTACACGGTCGCCGACGGCACCCTGTCCGACGTCTACGCCCCGACGATCGACAACACCGACGTCAAGAGCCTGGACCCGATCGTGACCGGGCCCGGCTTCACCGCGCTGCAGCCACGCGACATGACCTACACGGTCGCCTCGCTGGATTCCACGGGCATGGCCTGCCAGATCACCGCGCTGGACGCGGCACACGACTTCAAGCTGGTCACCGACTTCATCACCGACCCGTCCGCCGAGGCGGTGGTGCTCCGGATCAGCCTGGTGCCGCTGCCCGGCGCCGCGTCCGGCCTGTCCGTCTACCTGCGGTTCAACCCGCTGCTGAACGGGCACGGCGGCGGCGGCACCGACAACGCGGGCGGCGAGTCGGCGACGATCGTCTCCACCCCCCGCGGCCCGATCCCGCTGTCCTACTCGACCAACTCGTTCACCGAGGCCGTGAACCGCAGCTATGCCACGCCGATCTACGCGGCACTGGCCTCGGACGCCTCGTTCAAGGCGGTTGAAACGGGGTTCGAAGGGACCTCGAGCGACGGCCTCACCGAGCTTGACACGGCCGGAACGCTCAGCGCCGGGCCACCCGACGCCAGCGACGGCAATGTGGTGCAGACCGTCGAGCTGAACATGTCGGCGGGCTCGGCGACGGTGGCGCTCGGTTTCGGCGGCAACGAGCGCGACGCGGTCGGCACCGCGCTGGCCGCTTCGGCCGCGCCGTTCGCCGGGACCTACGCCGCCTACCAGGCGGGCTGGCGGGCCTATGACGCGGGGCTGCTGCCGCCGGGCGGCGCCGGCGAACACGCGCCGGTGAGCGCGAAGGACACCGCCGCGTACTACCTGAGCGCGAACGTGCTCAAGGCCAGCGAGGACAAGACGTTCCTGGGCGCCACCGCGGCGTCGCTGGCCAGCCCGTGGGGGCAGGCGGTGCCGGCCGGGGAGACCGCGAGCGACGGGCTCGCGCCGTACTTCGGGTCCTACCGCGAGGTGTTCCCGCGTGACGCGTACGAGACGTTCACCGGGTTCCTCACCGACGGCGATCTGACCTCGGCCCGGCAGATCGTCTACTACATGTTCGATCACATGCAGCTGCCGAACGGGTCGTTCCCGCGCAACGGGCTGCTGAACGGCGAGGCCGCGCCGGACACCGGCGGGCTGCAGCTCGACGAGACCGCCGACCCGATCCTGGAGGCGTGGCAGGCGGGCCTGGCGGGCGATCGCTCGCTGTACCTGAACCACATCAGGCCGGCCGCCGACTTCCTGGCCGCGAACGGGCCCGCCGACGGGGTGGAGCGCTGGGAGGAGCAGACCGGGTTCTCGCCGTCGACCATGGCCGACGAGGTGGCCGGCCTGGTGGCCGCGGCCGCGATCGCGAAGGTGCAGGGGGACACCGCGTCGGAGCGGCTGTTCCTGGCCACCGCGGACAACTTCCGGCGGCTGATCCTGACCACGACCGTCACCGACAACGGGCCGCTGTCGTCGCAGCCGTACTTCATCCGGGTGGACAAGACCGGTGACCCGGACCAGGCGTACGACTACGCGCTCGGCAACGGCGACCCGGCCAGCTACGACCAGCGCGCGGTCGTGGACCAGGGCTTCCTCGAGCTGGTCCGGCTCGGCGAGCTGTCGGCCAGCTCGCCGCTGGTCACGAACTCGCTGGCGGTGACCGGGTCGGCGCTCGCCGCGCCGACCCCGTCCGGGACCGGGATCATGCGCTACAACGGCGACGGCTACGGCGACTGCGAGGTCTCGGTGTTCGAGGACTGCCAGGTCAACGGGCAGCCGTGGGCCACGACCGACGAGGGTACCGGGCACCCGTGGCCGGTGCTGTCCGGGGAGAACGGGGAGTACCAGATCCTGGCCGGCGATTCATCGGCGCTCGACGCGGACCTGTCGTTCATGCTGAACTCCTCCTCCGGCGTCGGGCTGGTCCCCGAGCAGGTGTGGAACTACCCGAACGTGCCGGCCTCGCCGTACGGTTCCGACCCGGCGACCGCGTCGATCGGGTTCACCGACGGGCAGGCCGACGGCTCGGCGGCCCCGCTGACCTGGGCCCAGGCCCAGCTGCTGCGGCTGATCTCGGACATGGCGGCCGGGAAGCTGCTCGAGCAGCCGTCGATCGTGGCCGCGCGGTACCTGAGCAGCCCGCCCGGCACCGCGCCGCTGACCGTGACCGCGCCGCTGTCGGTCTCCGGCGGCAACGTGCCGGCCAACCTGACCCGGCCCACCGCGGTCGTGAACGCCGCGACCACGACCGTGACCGGCACCACGTCACCCGGGGCGACGGTCGACGTCGCGGTCAGCGGGACCGCGGCGGGCGCTGCCGCGCCGGCGACGACGATCACCACGGCCAGCGCCGGCTCCTCGGGGGCGTTCTCGGTGCCGGTCAGCCTGCAGCCGGGCACCGATTCCATCGAGGTCGCGGTGACGGCCGGGAGCGCCACGAACGAGGCCATCTTCGCCGTCGTGTCCGTGCCCGGCACCGTGGTGCTCAGCGCGCCGGCCGCCCCCGGCGGCGGCAGCGGCCCGGGCAGCTACGCCTACCCGACCGCCACGAACTCCGACGGCTCGCCGGTGTTCGTGCCGGACTCGTTCCGGCTGAGCGGCCTCACGGTCGTCGCGGGTGCCAGCACGGTCACGTTCGAGGTGGGGATCGCGAACCTGCAGTCCACGTTCGGGTCGCTGGACGGGGCGCAGCTCATCGACCTGTACATCCACGCACCGTCCGGCAGCGTGCCCGCGGGCGAGGTGCAGTCCACGGCGGCGGCCGGGGCGTGGAACTACTCGATCGCGGCCGCGGACGCGTGGAACCAGCTCATCGAGGTGGACGGGTTCGGCACCGACGACTGGGTGACCCCGGCCAGCACGACCTCGGGGCTGTCCGGGTCGGCCAGCGTCGGGACCCCGCAGGTCTCGGTCATCCAGCTCGCGCCGGCCGCGTCCGGCGAGACGCCGGGCCTGGTCACGATCACCGTGCCCACGGCGGAGCTCGGCACCCCGGCCGCGGGCTGGACGTTCACGGTGACGCTCACCGGCCAGGACGGGTTCGGCGACGACGACGCGCGCACGTTCACCGCGACGCCGGGCGAGTACACGTTCGGCGTCTGCTCGGCCGCCGTGGCCGCGGAGTCCTCGCCGCCCGCGATCTGCTCCTACAACCCGGCCGAGGTGCCGATCGTGATGGACACGATCCCGCCGGCCACGGTCAGCGTGCAGACCGAGCTCGACCCGACCGTGAACCCGTCCGGCGTGGCGCTGCAGGGCGTCACCGTGCCCTGACCCGCGCCGCGCGGGAGCGGGTCGCCGGGGCACGAGCCGTGCGACACGTTGCGGACCTGGGCACCCGGTGCATCCTCCGAGATGACGGGCATGCGACCATGTACGTGGGGGACCCAAACGATGAAACGGGGGACCGGCTCATCAGGCTCGTCCTGGCGGGGCTCAGCTCCGCCAGGACGAGTTTCTCATTGGCGAGCCCAGGGATCCCCCGTGAGCGACCGGTCAGTGCCTCCCATGCCCGGTGCCGCGCGGAATGATCCACTCGTGGCGCTGCCCGGTGGCGTCGGCGATGAGCTCGAAGTCCTCGTCGTAGTGCAGCACGGTCGCGTTGTTGACCCGGGCAACCGCCGCGACGAAGAGGTCGGCGATGCTGGGCGCGCGGTGCTGGCCCCGCACGGCAAGCAGCTTCATGATCTCGGTCACCTGTTGCTCCGCCTGGCGATCGATATGAAGCCTGCCGAGCAGGGACAGGTCATCGGCATCGGCCTGCATCTCTGCCGCATCGCGCGAGGAGTAGAGCAACTCCGCGACGGTCACCGAGCACACGCACACGCGCCTATCGGCACGCAGGGATTCGACGCGCTGACGTGCGGCTTCGCTGTAGGCCTGTTGCACCCAGGCGGACTTGTCGATGAGAAACGGGTCGCCTAATGCCATGCCTCGTCCCAGTCGATCTCGGCCATCCGCTTGGCCGTGCGGCTGGCGAAATCGCGGAACCGGCGCTGGTCCTGCTCATCGCTCTCGGTATCGGCGGCGGCGAGCTCGAGTGCCCGGTTGACGGTGTCCTTCTTCGTGGTCGTGCCGAGCTTCGCGGCGGCACGGGCAAGCACGGCGTCGTCGATATCGACCAGCGTGCGAGTGACGGCCATCTCGACCCCCCGGCATTTGATATAAAGGCTGTTCCCAATATATACGCTCCGCGGGGTTGACCTCGGGGGTCATGGAGTGGCCTAAGCTGCGCGGTAATGTACCGGAAGACTCAGCAGCCAAAGCCGGAGCCGCTGACCAGCCGCGACAAGCGCGGCATCGCGATCGTGGCCGGCCTGATCCTGGCGATTGCCGCTGGCGTCGGGATCTGGACCGCCGTCCGGCCCGGCACGTACGGGCCGTCGCGCGACGGCTGCGTCACGGTCACTGAGGCCAGTTCCACCGGCGGCGCCCTGGTGCACGCCTGTGGTTCCAGCGCGGTGACGATGTGCCGGGCCGCGTTCGCGCACGACGACAAGCTCTCGCTGCTCACCAGGCCGCAGTGCCGCCTGGCCGGCCTGGCGCCGAAGGCGTCGGCCACCCCGTCCGGCGGCTGATCCGCACCCATCTGCGGACGGCCTTGGCCATCCCGTGGCTTATCCCTACCGGGAAACCTGAAAGCTTAAAATGGGCACAAAGCGAGTCAATTGACAGCGGATCCGGCGAGCAGGCGTCCGCGGCGGGTGAGAAAGCTGGCGGACTGCGGTGACTGAGATGGGGCGGGACCTTCTCGGGAAGATCGGGCGGGTAACCGTCTCTATCCCAAAGGACGGGCCAGGTGAGGTGCTGCTCCCGGTGCGGGGCGGCACCGAGGCGTTTGCCGCCTGGTCGGACGACCCGGTACCCCGGCACAGCAGGGTCGTGGTCGTCGATTGCATGTCGGCACGGTCTGTCTTTGTCACGCTGCTGCCCTGACAGGCAACTGGGAGCTGCATATGTTCTTCTGGCGGGTACCCGCGCCCAACGAGGCACTGCTGATATCGGGCTCCAAGCGCAGGCGGCAGGACACCCAATTCCGGATCGTGACCGGCCACGGCTGCTTTGTCATGCCGGTCAAGCAGAAGGCCCGGGTGCTCTCGCTGGCGCTGCAGGAAGCCGAGATCGTCGAGGACTGCATCACGAACCAGGGCATCCGCCTCAACGTCCGCGCCGTCGCGGCGTTCAAGGTCGGGGACGACCCGGTGTCGATCGCCAATGCCGCCCGCCGGTTCCTCGCCGAGCAGGCACGGATGGAGGTTCTGGTCGGCCGGATCTTCGCCGGGCACCTCCGGTCCATCGTCGGCGGGCTCACGGTCGAGCAGATCGTCAGGGAACGGGACCGGGTGGCCCAGGAGGTCAAGGACGGCAGCCACGGCGAAATGGAGAAGCTGGGCATCGTTGTCGACGCCCTGGAGATCCAGGAGATCGAGGACGGCTCCGGCTACATCAGCAACCTGGCTGCGCCGCACGCGGCGGCGGTGGCAAGCCAGGCACGCATCGCCCGCGCGCACGCCGACCAGCAGGCGGCCGAGCAGGAACAGCAAGCGGCGGCGATGAAGGCGCAGTACGAGCGCGACCTGATGATCAAGCAAGCCGGCTTCCTCGCCGAGACCGAGCAGGCCAAGGCGCAGGCCGCGCAGGCCGGCCCGCTCGCCGAGGCCCGGGCGTCCCAGGACGTCACCGAACAGCAGACCGCGCTGGCGCGGCGCCGCGCGGATCTGGCCGCGCAGCGCCTGGAGGCCGAGGTCCGGCGGCCGGCCGACGCCGAGGCATACAAGCAGCGCACGCTTGCCGAGGCCGAACGCGACCAGGCCAAGTTCGCCGCCGAGGGCGAGGCGTATCGCCGGACCACGCTGGCGACCGCGGAGGCAGAGGCCGCGAGGATCCAGGCCGACGCGGATGCCTACGCCGAGCGGACCAGAGCCGAGGCCCAGGCCGCGGCCAACAAGGCGCAAGCGGCGTCGCTCGCCAACGGGAACCAGGAGCTGATCGCGGCCAACCGGATTGTCGAGGCGCTGCCCGCGCTTTCCGCAGCCGCCGCCCAGGGCATCGCCGGCTCGAACCTCACGATCCTGAACGGTACCGAAGGGGTCAGCGAGGTCGTCACCGGGCTGGTCGGGCAGGGTCTCTCGATCCTGGACACGCTGAGGAAGTCGACCGCCGCGCCCGGTGGCGACGGCCGGAACCGGGCGCCGGCCGAAATCGGTCCGGGCGACCTGAGCGCGGAGGTGGCCGGAACCGGCGACGGCCGGCTGAGGTAAGCGCGGCCTGGGCCCGGCGCGCTACGATCCGATCCGGAATGGGAAAGATCAGGGTCGCGCTGGCCGAGGACCATGTGCTCCTCAGGGAGGGCATCTCCCGCCTGGTTGCGGCCAACGAGGATTTCGAGCTGGTCGGGGCGGCGTCCGACCTGCCGCAACTGCTTGCCGTCGTGGGCGAACAGCTTCCCGACGTGGTCGTCACCGACATCCGGATGCCGCCGACCGGCACCGACGAGGGCATCAAGGCGGCGGCCTGGATCCGGCAGAATCACCCCGAGATCGGCGTGGTCGTGCTCACCCAGTTCACCGCCCCCGGGTACGCGCTCGCGCTGCTCGAGCACGGCTCGGCCGGGCGCGGCTACCTGCTGAAAGAGCGGATCGGCAGCGTGGACGAGCTGGCCCGCGCGATCCGCGCGGTGGCGCAGGGCGGTTCGGTGATCGACCCGATGGTGGTCGACGAGCTGGTGCGGGCCCGCGCGCAGGAGCGGCAGTCGGGCCTGTCGTCGCTGACGCCGAGGGAGGCCGAGATCCTGGCCGAGATGGCGCAGGGCAAGAGCAACTCCGCGATCGCCGCCAGCTTGTTCGTCACCGAGCGTGCCGTGGAGAAGCACACCAACTCGATCTTCGCCAAGCTGGGGCTGTCCGAGGAGAAAGACGTCAACCGGCGGGTCAAGGCGGTGCTGGTCTACCTGAGCCAGCGGGAGGAACGGTGACCGCCGCGCCAGGTGGGTGGCCACACCCCCGCTCTGCATGCCAGCACCCTCGGCAGCGGCCAGGGCTCGTGCAAGGCTGATCTTGTGACCAGCCCGCGCTCCGTGCTCGTCGTGGACGATCAGGCGCCGTTCCGCGCGGCCGCCCGGGCTGTGCTGCGCCGTCTTGAGGGCTTCGAGTTCGCGGGGGAGGCGTCCAGCGGCCTGGAGGCGATCGAGCTGGTCGACCGGCTGCACCCGGCTCTCGTGCTCATGGACATGAACATGCCGGAAATGGGGGGAATCGAGGCCACGCGGCAGATCACGGCGGCTCACCCCGACGTGGTCGTGATCTTGTGCTCGACATACGACGCGAGCGACCTTCCGCCGGCGGCGTCCGAAAGCGGCGCGACCGCGTACGTGAACAAGGAGCGGCTGGCTTCCGACACGATCCGCCGGCTCTGGGAAGAGCGCAACTCGGGCACGTTCGCGACCTGCTGACCGCGGGCGCCAGGCCGGCGGGGCAGTCAGAGGAGCGGGATCGTGCCGAGGACCTGGGCGCCGTGGCCGGGCTGCGACTCCCAGCGGACCGTGCCGCCGATCGCGCCGAGCCGGTCGGCCATGTTGACGAACCCGTGGCCGTTGCGGGCGGCGGCCGCGTCGAAGCCCGGGCCGTCGTCGCTGACCGAGAACAGCAGGCCGCCCGACTCCTCCCAGGCCCGTACCTCGACCCTGGCCTGCGGCGCGTGCTTGCCGGCGTTCTGCAGCGCCTCCAGGCAGCAGAAGTAGATCGCGGCCTCGATGTCCGGGGTGTACCGGCCGATACCGTCGGTCGCGACAGTGACCGGCAGCGGGCTCCGGTTCGCGGCCGCGCGCAGCGCCTCGCCGAGCCCGCTGTCGGCCAGCAGCGGCGGGTAGATGCCGTGCGCGAGCTCGCGCAGCTCCTGGATCGTGTTCTTGACGTCGTCGGCGAGCTGGTCCAGCATCTCGCCCGCCGCGTCCGGGTCGTCGGACATGATGTCGCGGGCCAGGCGCAGGTTCACCGCCATCGCCACCAGGTGCTGCTGCGCGCCGTCGTGCAGGTTGCGCTCCACCCGGCGGCGCTCGGCGTCGCCGCTGGCCACGATGCGGGCCCGGGACTGGCGCAGCTCGTCGGCCTGCTTGCGCAGCTCGTCCAGGGTGGTCTGCAGCGCGGTGTCCAGCCGCGCGTTGTGCACGGCCAGGCCGACCTGCCGGGCCAGCTCGGTCAGCACCCGGTCGTCCTCATCGGAGAACGTGTCGGCGTCGGCAGGC
Source organism: Streptosporangiaceae bacterium (assembly GCA_030041195.1). The sequence goes on from JASHOI010000128.1 coordinate 13,755, forward strand.
CGCTCCGCGATGATCAGGCCGAGCAGCTCGCCGGCGTGGCTGACCGGCGCCACCCTGATCTGGACCCGGGCCCGCCCGTCCAGCACGCCGGGCAGCCAGACCGACGCCCAGGCGTTCCCCGATACCCCGGCCCTGGCCACGACCGCGCGCTCGCGGTCGGTCACCACGACCGACCGTGGCCCGGTGTCCGGCACGGCGGCGACGCGTTCCAGCACGTCGCCTTGACCGGTGTAGACCTCGGCGCTGGTCAGCGCCATCGTCTTGCGCAGCGACTCGGCGAGCTGCAGCAGCAGCTCGTCCATGGGAATCGCCCGGGTCAGCCGGGAGCCGAACGTGCGCAGGGTCTCGTCGGGCGCCTCCCTGGCGCCGTAGACGAAGCGGGTGGCCGACGCGACCAGCCGGTCCCTGGCCGGCAGGTACCCGACCGCGGCGACCGCCGCAGCCAGCATCGACAGCCCGAGGATCTCGCGGTCGGTGGCGTCACTCGGCGCGCTGCCGATGCCGAGCACGATCACCAGGTAGATGGCGGCGACCACGGTGGTGAACCCGGCGATCGACAGCACCTGGACCAGCACCCGGCCGCCGTAGGACCCGAGCGAGGACAGCTCGCCCGTCATCATGCCGAACGCCAGGAGCGCCCCGCATCCTGCGGCCACCGCGCCGACCGGCCCGGGCCAGCCGACCAGCAGGTGCAGCACCAGCACAACCAGCGCCGCGTCGGCCGCGAGCACCGCCCCGACCGCCATCCACTGCATCCGCTGCCGGTCCCGCGCCGACGCGGCCAGGTAGCGCAGCCGCACCGCGGGCAGCGCGCAGGCCACGGCGAGCGGCCAC
>JASHOI010000129.1 GCA_030041195.1 Streptosporangiaceae bacterium
GCGCGGGTCGCGGTCGCGGCCGGGCCGGCGTTCACGTTCCGCTACGCCGAGCACGACGAACTGCTGGCCGCGGCCGGCGCCGAGGTGGTGCCGTTCGACCCGCTGGCCGCGGCGAAGCTGCCCGAGGGGACCGACGCACTGGTGGCGGGCGGTGGCTTCCCGCAGGTGCACGCGGACGCCCTGGCCGCGAACACCGCCCTGCTCGACGACGTGCGCAGCCGTGTGGCGGGCGGGATGCCGGTGGTGGCCGAGTGCGCCGGCCTGCTCTGGCTGGGCGAGTCCCTGGACGGGCGCAAGCAGTGCGGCGTGCTGCCTGCCCACGCCCGGATGACGGCGAGGCTGACGCTCGGCTACCGGCAGGCGACCGTGCTGCGCGACACCCCGCTGCTGGCGGCCGGAGCCCGGGTCCGGGCGCACGAGTTCCATCGCACGGTCAGCGAGCCCGCGCGCGGGGAGCAACCGGCATGGCGGCTGGCGGATGGTACCGAGGCCGGCTGGGCAGGCCCGAGGCTGCTCGCCTCCTACCTGCACCTGCACTGGGCGGGCCTGCCCGGTGCCGCCGCCCGGCTGGTCCGGGCCGCTCAAGCGCGGCCCGGACCAGCGTGCCCCCGAACTACTACTTGGTGAAGTACCAGTACTCAGGGAGCAGGGTCCACAGCGGGCTGAACGTGACGCCGTGCAGCTTGCTGCTGACCGCCTGGATTTGGAACGGCTGTGGTTCAGGTATCCACATGAACGGAAGCTGCTCCGCTCCGTACGTGGCGTACTGGTCGAACACCGCCAGGCTGCTGCTGGTGTGCGTCTCGTCGATCAGCTTGTCCATCTCCGCGTTGGAGTAGTTACCCGAGTTGGACCCGGCGCCGGTCGCGAACAGCGGCTCGCCGGTCGGCTCGAACCCGGGGCCGTCGTAGTCCCAGCCGCCGTAGGCGAACACCTGCACGTTGCACTTGGAGCTCATCGGCGAGCACGGTGCGCTCTCGCCGATGATCGTGTCGAACGACTGCCCGACCAGGTTGACATCGATGCCGACCGAGGACTCCTCGGACTTGATCGTCTGCCACATCGCGGTGGCGGCCGCAATGCCGGTCGCGTAGTCGAACGTGAGCGTGAGCTTTTGACCACTGGTGATGCCGGTGCCGCACTTGGCCGGGTCCTCGCAGGTCATCACGCCGCCGACCGACTTCCAGCCGTGGCTGGTCAGCAGCGAGGTGGCCTTGGCCGGATCATACGGGTACGCGCCCTGGCCGCCGTTCGCCTTCTCGATGGCCGGCTCGAACTGGTTCGCGGGCTCGGTCGGCACCGGGCCCGAGCCCGGGACGGCGTACCCGCGCCAGATCGCCTTGTCGATGCCGGGCTGGTCCATGGCGTACTGCAGGGCCTGGCGGATGTAGAGCTGCCGGACCAGGTAGCCCACCTGCGGGTTGTTGAAGTTCGGCTGCGCGTACTCGATGCCGTAGTTGTAGAACGGCTCCAGGTAGTAGGAGCTGCCCAGCGGGTTGACCGACGGCAGCGACGAGTTCGTCGGCTTCTGCGCCAGGTCCTGCGTGGGTATGTAGCCCACGTCGACCGCCCCGGTCTTCAGCGCCGTGTACTCGGCCGTGTCCGACGTGTACGGGATGAACTTGAGCGCGGACAGCGTCGGCTTGGGGCTGCCGGAGTAGTTCGTGTTCGGCACGATCGTCACGTTGCCGTCGGTGTTGAAGCTGGACAGCTTCCACGGGCCGTCAACGACCGACCAGAGCGGGCTGGTCGCGTACGTCGTGGCGATCTTCGACTGCGCGGTCAGGAAGTTGTAGACCGCGATGCACTTGGCCCAGTGATCGGCCGCGCTGTCGGTGGTGCAGCCGCCGCTGCCCGGCTTGCCCGTCAGGCTGGTGACATCCCACGACAGCGGCATCGGGTTCAGCTCGGACAGCTGGTTGTAGGTGTACCACAGGCTCGAGTACCCCTTGTTGAGCTGGAAGGTCACCTGGTTCGGGCCGGTGGCCTTGTAGGAGACGATGTTGTCCGGGAGCAGACCCGAGGAGTACGCGTACCAGGTCGTCTTCTCCGCCTCGGCCATGTTCAGGAAGAAGATCAGGGAGTCCGCGTTGACGGTCTCGCCGTTGGACCACTTCCAGCCCTTGAGGTTGACCACGACCGTCTTGCCGCCGTTGGAGTAGACCGGAGCATCGGCCACAGACAGCGGGTAGTTGATGCTCACCGACGTGTTGGTGTTGTTGCCGAACATGTACAGAGGCCGGTACATCAGCCACTGGAACTGCTGGTCGTTGTAGACGCTCGCGTTCGTGATCGCGTAGAACGGGAAGATCCAGTTGTAGGTGACCCCAGGCGGCAGCGCGACCGTCGCGGTCCCGCCCTTCACCGGCGCGCCCGACGAGCTGGTCGGTGTGCTGCTGCTGGTTGAGCAGCCCGCCGCGACCAGCGCGGCCGATGCGGCCACGGCAACCACGCCGAGGCGCAGCTTACGTCTCCAAAGGTTCATCTATGCTCCTTCGTCATTGGCGCGCGTGCGCGCGCGTGAAGCCATCCGGTTCATGCACAGGCGCCCGGGTAACCAGTGCGCTCGCAGGCTGACCCGGCCATAGGTCAGGTCGTCCGGAAACCGCGGCCTCGAGTCGCCGCGGCCGGCGTCGCGCGACGCTGATCGTGACACCGCTCGCCGCCTCTCTGTCGGCGCTGCCCGGCACCGACCTGCGCCCTTGGCACCGCCGCCACGCGCCAGCGACACTTTGTCCTGGCTACGATCCGCTCAGAGCGTAGTTTCGCCGATGCGACAGATTCCAGCAGTAAATGTCACAACTTCCTATCGATATCACGCCAGGCCACCGGTAGTGCTGAGGATCGTCACATGGGAGTTACGCGATGATTGCACCATTGTTACGCATCCGCCGGTACTGCCCGCCCCGCGGGCACCGCCCGCATTCCGCGCTCTAGCAGGCACTTTGCGGGATCGTCGGGGCGTGGCGGCCGTGCAGGCCCCGACCCGGCCGGCCCGCGCCGGGCGCGCCGCGAGACCAGCCGAGCAGCACAAAAACCTGGTGCGTGCGACGGCGATGAGGTGAGAGAATCCGACGCTGCCCGCTGAAACGCCGCGTGGGTGCACCGCCCGGTCACCCGTGCTGGGCTGCTGCCGGCTGTCCCCGGCTCAGCCGCCGATCGCGTGCACGCCGCCGTCCACGTGCACGATCTCGCCGGTCGTGGCCGGGAACCAGTCGGAGAGCAGCGCCACGCAGGCGCGCGCGGCCGGCTCGGGGTCGGACAGGTTCCAGCCGAGCGGGGCGCGCTGCGCCCACAGGCCCTCGAAATCGTCGAAGCCCGGGATGCTCCTGGCCGCCATGGTCCGCAGCGGCCCGGCCGCCATCAGGTTCACCCGGATCCCGCGCGGGCCGAGGTCCCTGGCCAGGTACCTGGCGCAGGACTCCAGGCCGGCCTTGGCCACGCCCATCCAGTCGTAGCCCGGCCAGGCCACGCTGGCGTCGAAGTCCATGCCGACGATGGAGCCGCCGGCGCCCATCAGCGGCAGCGCCGCGATGGCCAGCGCCTTGAGCGAGTAAGTGGAGGCGTGCAGCGTGGCGGCGACGTCCGGCCACTCGGTGTGCAGGAAGTTCCCGCCCAGCGCCGCCTGCGGCGCGTTGCCGATGCTGTGCACGACTCCGTCGAGCCCGCCGGTGTGCTCGGACACCCGGCCGGCCAGCGACGCGAGCTGCCCGGCGTCGGTGACGTCCAGCTCCAGGACCGGCGGCGGGTCCGGCAGCCGCCGCGCGATGCGCTGCACCAGGGTCAGCCGCCCGAACCCGGTGAGCACCACGGTCGCGCCCTCCTGCTGCGCGATCCGCGCCACGTGGAACGCGATCGACGCGTCGGTGAGCACACCGGTCACCAGTATCCGCTTGCCGTCCAGGATTCCCATCATGCTGCCCTTTCGCTGTGACCGGTGCCCACCTGCCCGCCCGTCAGTGCCCCATGCCAAGCCCGCCGTCCACCGGGATCACCGCTCCGGTGATGTAACCGGCCTCGGCCGAGGCCAGGAACGCGACCGCCGCCGCCACCTCGTCGACGGACGCGAGACGGCCGAGCGGCACGCTGGCCAGGATCGCTGCCTTCCGATCCTCCGGCAGCGCCGCGGTCATGTCGGTGTCCACGAAGCCCGGCGCCACCACGTTGACCGTGATCGACCTGGTGCCCAGTTCCCTGGCCAGCGAGCGGGCCATGCCGACCAGGCCCGCCTTGGACGCGGCGTAGTTGGCCTGGCCGCCGGAGCCGAGCAGGCCCACGACCGATGAGATGAACACGATCCGTCCGCGCCGCATCCGGATCATCCCGCGGACGGCCCGTTTCGCCACCCGGTAGGCGCCGGTCAGGTTGGTGTCCAGCACCGCGGCGAAGTCGTCCTCGCTCATCAGCGCGAGCAGCTGGTCCCGGGTGATCCCCGCGTTGGCCACCAGCACCTCGACCGGCCCGTTCGCCGCCTCGGCGGCGGCGAACGCCTCGTCGACCGCGGCCGGGTCGCGCACGTCGCAGCGGGCCACCGCGAGCCCTTCCACGTCCTCCCCCGAACGGGAGGTGACCACGACCTTGTCGCCGTCGGCGGCCAGCCGCCGGGCGATGGCCAGCCCGATCCCGCGGTTGCCGCCGGTAACGAGGGCAGATCGGCTCATCTGGGGGTCCTTCCGGTGGCAATGATCGCTGACTCGAAGCACAGGATAGATTGGCCTCCCGTGGCCCACAGTGCTGACGAGCCGGCGCACTCGATCGACCCGGAGTTCACCGCGCACCCGCTGCGGCAGCTCGCCGACGCCGCGCTGCAGCGGGCCTCCGATCTCGGCGCGGAGTACGCCGACTTTCGCGCGGAGCGGGTCAGGGGCCAGCAGATCGGCCTGTCGGACGGGAAACTCGAGACCCTCTACGACACCGACGACCTTGGCCTGGCCGTCCGGGTCGTGGTCGAAGGGACGTGGGGGTTCGCCGCCACGGTTGACCTGACCCCGGAGTCGGCGGCGCGCGCTGCCGAGGCTGCCGCTGACGTCGCCAGGGTCGCGGCACCGGTCAACACCGAGCGGATCGAGCTGGCCCCGGAGCCCGCGCACGGCGACGTGACCTGGGTGTCCGCCTACCGGATTGACCCGTTCGCCGTCACCGTCACCGACAAGATCGCGTTGCTGGCCGGGTGGAGCACCGGCCTGCTGGCCAGCGACGCCGTCGACCACGTGGACGCGTCGCTGCTGCAGGTCAAGGAGTGCAAGTTCTACACCGATGGCGCCACCACCGTGACCCAGCAGCGGGTGCGGCTGCACCCCTCCGTGACCGCGGTCGCGGTCGCGGCCGACGGCAGGTTCGAGACCATGCGCACGCTGTCCCCTCCGGTCGGGCGCGGGTATGAGTACCTGGCCGGGGCGGGCGAGGCCGGAAGGGAGGGAAGGGAGGGACGGGCGGGAAGGGAGGGATGGGCGGGATGGGATTGGCCCGCCGAGCTCGCGGAGTTCCCGGAGCTGCTGGCCGCCAAGCTGACCGCGCCCTCGGTGCGGCCGGGCCGCTACGACCTGGTCGTTGACCCGTCGAACCTGTGGCTGACCATCCACGAGTCGATCGGGCACGCGACCGAGCTCGACCGGGCCCTCGGCTACGAGGCCGCGTACGCGGGCACCTCCTTCGCCACCCCGGACAAGCTGGGCAGCCTGCAGTACGGCTCGCCGCTGATGCACGTCACCGCTGACCGCGTCACCGAGCATGGGCTGGCGACGGTCGGCTACGACGACGAGGGGGTGGCCGCGCAGTCCTGGGACCTCATCTCGGGCGGCGTGCTGACCGGGTACCAGATGGACCGGCGGATCGCGATGAAGCAGGGTTTCGGTGCCTCCAATGGCTGCGCGTTCGCCGACTCGCCGGGCCACATGCCGATCCAGCGGATGGCCAACGTCTCGCTGCAGCCCGCCGCCGGCGGCCCGTCCACCGAGGAGCTGATCGCCGGCGTGGAGCGCGGGATCTACATCGTCGGCGACAAGAGCTGGTCGATCGACATGCAGCGGTACAACTTCCAGTTCACCGGCCAGCGGTTCTTCGAGATCTCCGGCGGGCGGCTGGCCGGCCAGCTCCGCGACGTCGCCTACCAGGCCACGACCACCGACTTCTGGAACGCCATGGAGGCGGTCGGCGGGCCGCAAAGCTACGTGCTCGGCGGCGCGTTCAACTGCGGCAAGGGCCAGCCCAGCCAGATCGCGCCGGTCAGCCATGGGTGCCCGGCTGTGCTCGTCAGCGGGATCCGGATCCTCAACACGGCACAAGAGAACACGTGATGACCAGATTCTCGCCGCAGGACGCCGTCGAGCGGGCGCTGCAGGCCGCCACGTGCGACGACTGCGTGGTGATCGCGGAGGAGAATTCCGAGGCGAACCTGCGCTGGGCCGGCAACACCCTCACCACGAACGGCGTCTCCTCGTCCCGCAGGCTTACCGTGATCGCGATCACCCGGGACCCGGCCGCGGCCAGGGTCGGCGTGGTGTCCAGGGCCGGCGTCGGCGCGGCGCAGGTCGGCGACATCGTCGCCGAAGCGCAGCGGGCGGCGTCGGAAAGTTCCCCCGCGGAGGACGCGCAGCCGCTGCTGGGCCCGGCCGAGGGCTATGCGTTCCGGCAAGTCTCTGAGAGCGGCGCGGGCTGGGACGACCCGCCAGCCCGCACCGAGATCGGGATGCTGGGCAGCTTCGCCGGGTCGCTCGGCGAGGCGTTCGGCGTGGCGTCCGCGGGCGGCCGGCGGCTCTACGGCTTCGCCGAGCACACGATGACGTCGCTGTTCCTGGGCAGCTCCACCGGGCTGCGGCTGCGGCACGACCAGCCGTCGGGCAAGGTCGAGCTGAACGCGAAGACGGCGGACCTGACCCGCTCGGCCTGGGCTGGCGCGGCGACCCGCGACTTCACCGACGTCGACGTGGCCGGGCTCGAGTCCTCGCTGGCGCGGCAGCTGGGCTGGGCAGCCCGCCAGCTCGAGCTGCCAGCGGGCCGGTACCAGACCCTGCTGCCGCCGACGGCCGTCGCCGACATGCTCGTCTACCTGTACTGGTCCAGCGGGGCCAAGGACGCGGTGGACGGCCGGACGGTCTTCAGCAAGCCCGGCGGCGGGACCCGGATCGGGGAAGGCCTCGCGAGCGTGCCGGTCACCCTGCGCAGCGACCCGGGCGCGCCCGGGCTCGAGTGCGCGCCGTTCGTGATCGCGCACGCATCGGGCCGCCAGTCCTCGGTGTTCGACAACGGCCTGCCGCTCGGCTCCACCGAGTGGATCCGCCGCGGCCAGCTCGCCGCGCTCGCGCAGACCCGCTATTCGGCCCGGCTGTCCAGGCTGCCGGTGACCCCGCCGATCGACAACCTGATCCTGGAAGTGCCCGGCGCTGATGCATCGCTGGACGACATGATCGCCGGCACCGGGCGCGGGCTGCTGCTGACCTGCCTCTGGTACATCAGGGACGTGGACCCGCAGACCCTGCTGCTCACCGGGCTGACCAGGGACGGCGTGTACCTGGTCGAGAACGGCGAGGTGACCGGGGCGGTGAACAACTTCAGGTTCAACGAGAGCCCGGTCGCCATGCTGAGCCGGATCACCGAGGCCGGCGCCACGGCCCCGGCCCTGCCCCGGGAGTGGAGCGACTACTTCAGCCGCTGCGCCATGCCCCCGCTGCGCGTAGAAGCCTTCAACATGTCCTCCGTCAGCCAGGCAAGCTAGCTCACGCGTCTTCGAGGCGGAAGCCGACCTTGAGGCCGACCTGGAAATGGGCGACCTCGCCGTCCACGATCTGGCCGCGGATCTGGGTCACCTCGAACCAGTCGAGGTGCCGGAGGGTCTGCCCGGCGCGGCGCAAGGCGCTGCGGATCGC
>JASHOI010000130.1 GCA_030041195.1 Streptosporangiaceae bacterium
CCAGCAAGTCATCGAGGCGCAGCTGGGGCAGCAGCGGCCTGCTCTGGTTTGGCTCCACGCGGCATCCAAGGGTTGCGGTACCTGAGCTACTTGATGTTACGCCGGCGCCGGTGTCCGTCCAGCAGGGCAAGGCGCAGGTCGTTAGGCCTCTTAACAGGCGAAGAACGACCCTGTCGGACATTTATGCACTCGTGCAAACCTCATTACATGTTTACGAGAACCTCTTCTAACCAGCGAAGCAAGACGTCGGCAGCGGTGCAGCAGTGGGTGCAGGATTCCGCGACGCGCTACCCGCTCGATTGGGCCTCGGTGTTCGTGGGCGCGGAGCGCTCGTGCTGCTGCTCGGCCCGGCCCGTGGTGGTCGCGGTGTTCCCCCCGCGGGCCGGCCGATCCCACCCGGTTGATCTGCTGCTGTGCGGCCACCACTTCCGGGCCTGCCGAGCCGAGCTGGAGGCGGCGGGCGCGGTGCTGCACTGCCTGCCACGGTCCTGACCTGGCGGCCGGGTCGCGGTCTGTCGTGGGACCAATGGCCCGATCGGGCCGGCCCAACGCCTCTGGGACGTTGCCCGGCCGTCGGCAGATCCTGAAAGTGAGTGGTCAAGGCGAGGAGATGGCCATGAAACCGGACGTCGTTGTGGTCGGTACGGATGGCTCCGATCAGTCGCTCCAGGCGGTGGAATGGGCCGCCACCGAGGCCGCGCTGCACGGCGCGGCGCTGCGGATCGTATCCGTGCCCGCGCTGCTGCCGAGAATGTCGTGGCGGCAACGGCCCCAGGGCACCCCGGACACGGTCGCTGACATGATCGTCAGGTCGCACGAACACGCTCTGGCCTGGGCAGCAGGCCGCGCCGCAGAGCTGGAGCCCGGCCTTGCGGTGGAAACCGCGCTGCTGCCGGGCCGGCCGGCTCCGGCGCTGGCCGAAGCCGCCGCCGGCGCCAAGATGCTCGCGGTCGGCTCCCGCGGCCAGGGCGGCTTCGCCGCGCTGCTGCTCGGATCCGTCAGCCGGTACGTCGCCACCCGGGTCGACTGCCCCGTTGCGGTCGTGCGCGAGGAGAACATGGCCGTACACCGCGAGGTGGTTGTCGGCGTCCGCGATCTTGATCAGCCCGCCGCGATCGGCTTCGCGTTCGAAGAGGCGTCGCTGCGCAAGGCGCGCCTGCGTGCCGTGCACGCCTGGCAGTTGTTCCTGCCCGAGATGCGGCTAACCGGCACCGAGCGGCCCGGCGCCTCCGCCGAGGACGTCACGCCGGAGGCGGCCGAGTGGCTGACCGGCCTGCTGTCGTTCTGGCGGGAGAAGTACCCGGAGGTCGATGTGATCGAGGATGTCGTGCACGCCTCGCCGGGACGGGTCCTGGCCAGCAGCTCGGCCCGTGCCGACCTGATCGTGCTGGGCCGGAACACCAGCGATGACCCCGCGCACCTGGGAGCGGACCCGGTCATTCACGCCGTGCTCAATCACGCGCACGGGCCGGTCGTGATCGTTCCCGAGTGAGCCTCCGGCGTAATCAGAGTAACAACGGGAGAAGGTGGGATCGATGAGCGCGCTGACCCGCAGGGGAAGCCGTGGCCTGTTCGAGGACCTGTTCGAGCTGCTCGAGCCGCCGTTCCTGCACCATCCGTTCGGCAGCCAGGCCATGCGGATCGAGGAGCATATCGAGAATGGCCGTTATGTGGTGCGCGCGGAAATGCCAGGGATCGACCCGCAGAAGCAGGCCAAGGTCACCGTGGCCAAAGGGATCCTGACCATTCAGGCGGAACGGCCTGAGGGAGAGGACGGCACCGGCCACAGCGAGTTCCGCTACGGCTCATTCTGCCGCCGGGTGGCGCTCCCGGAGAGCGCGGACGAGGCAGACATCCAGGCCAGCTACGACAACGGGATTATCGAGGTGAGTGTCGGCTTGAAGGCGGAGCACGGAGCCGACGATGCCGGGCGCAGCATTCCGGTCACGCTGCTGCAGCACATCAAGCCGACCTGACCAACCCTGCACATATTCCGAGAAAAGGAAAGCTCGATGTACGCGAAGCTGCTGGTGGCCGTGGACCACGCGAAGAACACCCGCCGGATTGTCGACGCGGCGCGCGAACTAGCCCTCCTCGCCAACGGCGAGGTCTGGGTGCTGCACCTGCGGGAGCGGGGAGTTCCGGGCAAGGTTCCGATGGGGCCAGGGCTGGCCGGCGACGAAACGACTGCCAAGGCGCAGGCCACCGTGGACGCCATCGTCGGCGACCTCACCAGGGCCGGGATCAAGGCGCACGGTGAGGTGCGCCACACGCTGTTCGGTTACGCCGCCCGCGAGATCGTCGACGACGCCAAGGACCGCGGCGTCGACGCGATCGTCATGGGCTCGCGGGGCCCGAGCGACCTGGCGGGCCTGATCGTTGGCAGCACGACGCACAAGGTGATTCACCTCAGCGACCGGCCCGTGCTCGTCGTGCGCTGACGTCTCCAGGTGACAGGACCTTGGGCCCTGGCAGGCCCGGGATACTGGCGTCATTATCTGATTTAGCCGGGAAAAGGCGCCCGGCCCGGGATAAAGGGGAGGAACCGTGTACGAGAAGCTGCTGGTGGCGGTTGATCACTCACATGCCACCGAGCATGTGCTGAACGCTGCCCGGGACCTGGCGCTGCTGTCGAACGGCGAGGTATGGGTGCTGCACCTGCGCGAGCGCGAGGTCATGCCCAGGGCGGGGCTCGTGGAGACCGAGACGAGCGACGAGGCCAAGGCGGAGGTCGAGGCCGCGGTCGAGGAGCTCACCAAGGCCGGGATCAAGGCACACGGCGTGGTCCGGAGCACGATCTACGGCTACGCGGCCCGCGAGATCGTCGAGGACGCCAAGCAACTCGACGTCGGCGTGATCATCATGGGCTCGCGCGGCCGGGGCGACCTGGCCGGCCTGGTCCTGGGCAGCACGGCGCACAAGGTGATCCACCTGGCCGACCGGCCGGTGCTCGTCGTCCGCTGACCAGTCCTGGCGTGAAGACCGTGCCGCCCATTTAGAACGCACAGGACCTAAGCCATTTGCTGCCGGGACCGATGGCCATTCCCGTTACCGCTGCCGCGGGCGATTGTGGAGTGACTTCTGAAAGGAGTACCGCCATGAAGGCAGCAGTTGTAAAGGGGTTCAAGCAGCCTCTCGTCATCGAGGACCGGCCAATCCCGGAACCAGGCGAAGGCCAGGTCCTGGTCAAGATTGAGGCTTCGGGCCTTTGTCATACCGACATGCACGCCGCCAACGGCGACTGGCCGGTCAAGCCCACACCCCCGTTCGTGCCCGGTCACGAGGCCGTCGGACTCGTCACCCGCACCGGCCGCGGCGTCACCCGGGTCCGCGAAGGCGACCGGGTCGCGATCCCGTGGCTGGGGTGGGCTTGCGGCGAGTGCGAGTACTGCATGACCGGCTGGGAGACTCTGTGCGAGCGGCAGCAGAACTCCGGCTACTCAATTGACGGCGGCTGGGCCGAGTACGCCGTGGCC
>JASHOI010000131.1 GCA_030041195.1 Streptosporangiaceae bacterium
CCGCTTTAGGCTGAGGACCGTAGCACTGGCGTTTGCCAGGAGGAGCTGAGAATGCCGATTCCGGCTGAGCTCGCCGCCGCGTGCGCCGACGTCGCGTCGGCTAGCGCCGCTGACACCGTAGCGGGCCGCCAGGCCCGTTACGTCGCCGCGCCCGCATCGACCGGGGAGGCGGCGGCGCTGTTGCGGGCGGCGGCGGCGCTGGGCCTGACGGTCGTGCCGCGCGGCGCCGGTCGTTTGCAGCACTGGGGCGACCCGCCCGACGGCTGTGATCTCGTTGTCGATACCCGCCGTCTCGACCGGGTCGTCGAGCACCTGCCCGCCAGCTTCACCGTGACGGTGCAGGCGGGCGTGCGCGTGTGTGACCTTGAGGAGATGGTCGAGGCCGCCGGCCAGCATCTGGCGATCCTGCCGCCGGACAGGGCATTTGGCGGGACCGTCGGCGGCCTGATCGCGACGAACGCGGCGGGCTCGTGGCGCTACCGTTACGGCACTCCGCGCGACCTGCTCACCGGGATCACCCTGGTCCGCGCGGACGGGACGGTCGTGCGGAGCGCCGAGGGCGCGAGTGCCGCGGGAGTGGACCTTGTCTCGCTGCTGGCCGGGTCCTACGGCAGCCTCGGCCTGATCACCGAGGCCACCTTCGGCCTGCAGCCGCTGCCGGAAGTGTCCGGCGGTGTGTGGCTGCCGTGCGCCGATCCTGAGCACGCGGCGCGGCTCGTCGAGATCGTCAAAGACCCGTGGATGGCGCCGTCCGGGATTGACCTGCACTGGCCGGCGGGCAAGTCCATCGGGCTGATCGTGATGATCGAAGGTGACCGGCAGAGTGTCCAGGAACGGAGAGACCGGCTGGAGGCGCTGGCGGGCCGCCCCGCCCCGCCGCCGATCGGCCCCGCCCGCGCGGGCCGGCCCGGCGTACCCGATCACGGCGGGCCTTCTGCGGCCGTCGCGCAGCAGATGTTGGCCGACCGTGACGAACTTCTGGACCCTCCCGCGGATACCGGGACGCTGGTGCGTGTCTCATTTCCGGCCGGGCAGCTCGCCGGAGCGCTCAGGGTGATCCGGGCGGCCGCGGCCGGCAGGGGGATTGCCGCCGCGGTCGGGGGATCGGCCGGCGCGGGCGTCCTCGACGTTGAGGTCCCCGCCCAGTCACCGGCGGCGGCCGTGGGCCGGTTCGTCGCCGCGCTGAGGGCCGGGCTGGGCGGGCTGAGCCAGCCAGGGACGCCGCCTGAGGCTGCGCGCGCGGTCGTCGTGTATGCGCCAGATGAGGTCAGGAACCTGACCGACACGCACGGGCCGGTGCCGTCGCTGGCACTCAAGCGCGCGGTCAAGGACGAGTTCGACCCAGAGCACAGGATGGCACCGGGCCGGCTCGCCGATGCGGTATGACGACAGCCAAGCCCGCGCCCGCAGGCCAGCGGTGGCCGGCCAGTCCCGCGCCAGCCCGGCAGAGCAGAGTCAGCCGATTTGGAGCACGATCTTGCCTCGAGTGTGCCGGGCAGCGACCCGCGACAGCGCCTCGCGGGCCTGGTCGAGCGGCAGTACCGTTTCGCTCTGCGGGCGGAGTTTGCCGGCATCGACGAGCGCGGCCAGCCGCTCGAGCCGCGGCCTGTCGGCGTGCGCAGCGAATGATTCGGCGGTGATGCCCCGCTCCGGCTGAACGGCTGTGCCTTGCAGGACGATGAAAATTGCCCGGCCGCCGTCGCGGACCGCATCGAGAGCCTGATCACGGGTTTGACCGCCAGCGCCGTCGAACAGCAGATCCACGCCACCGGGAACCACGGCGCGCACCTGCTGAGCCCAGTCGGCAGCGTGGTAGTCGAAGACCTCGCTGGCACCCAGGCTCAGCAGGTAATCATGGTTGGACGGGCTCGCCGCGGCCAGCACGCGGGCGCCCGCAGCCGCCGCGATCTGCACAGCGGCGCTGCCCACGCCGCCAGCGGCGGCGGTAATGAGCACGGTTTCCCCGGCCTGCAGCCGCCCGCGGTCGACGAGGCCCTCGTACGCGGTACCTGCGCCGATGACCAGCCCGGCGGCGTCCACGAAGCTCGCCTTGCCAGGCATCGGGGCAAGCCGGTCCGCCGAGGCGAGCGCCAGTTCGGCGAACCCGCCTCCGGCCGGGAACAGCGCCGCGTACACCCGCTCGCCAGGCTGGACACCGGCCCCGTCGCCGACCGCCTCGACCACGCCGGCGACTTCCTGACCAGGGACAAACGGCAGGGTCAGCCCCGGGAAACCGCCGCCGAGGAAACCGACGTCCCACGGGCCGACGCCAGCGCCGTGGACCCTGATCAGCGCCTGGCCCGCCGCGGGTGCCGGGTCGGGCAGTTCACCGAGTTCGACGCTGTCGATCCCGCTCAGTTGCCGTGCCAGCGCTGCTCTCAAGGCTCCGGTCTCCTCACAAGTGCCGCTGCCGCCACCGCGCGTTCCCACACTACGGATGACCGGCGTCGTCACAAGTCCCGGGGATCACTGGGCCTTCTCGCGCTCAGCGCGCGGCGGGGACGGCTCATCGGGCTGACCGGGTGCCGGCTCCGCGTATGCCTGGGCGACGGTTGCCCGGTTGAAGACCCGCCAGGTCGTGGCCGACACGATGACCGCGACCACGAACCCGACCCAGTACGGGGCGGTGATCCCGAACTTGGCCGCGATCACGCCGCCGAGCATGGCGCCGACGCAATTGCCCCCGGCCGCGATGAACAGGCTCGTGCTGGCGACCCGGCCGAGCATCTCCGGTGGCGTCAGCCGCTGCCGCAGCGAGTTTCCTACGATCGTCCACAGCGCGGCGTGCACGCCGAACGCGAACAGCATGAACCCGACGAGGTATGCGCTGCGTGAGCTTGCGAGGGTGAGGTGCAGCCCCGCCTCGATCAGCAGCCCGATCCGGATTGTCCAGGTTGCCGTGACCCGCTTGATGAGCCAGCCGCCGCATGCAGAGCCGAGGAGGGCGCCAGCGGCCTCGCACGTGAACAGCGTGCCGTAGCCGACGGCGCCGAGGTGGAGCCGTTCCTTCACCAGCAATACCAGCACCGCGGTCGCCGCGGTGAGTGTGAGATTCAGCAGCCCGATCAAGACCGTCATCGTGCGCAGTACCCGCTGGTGTGCCAGCCAGTAGAACCCCTCGGCAAGCTCGGCCCGGATCGAGCGTTGCTGCCGCGCTCCGCGATCGCCGTCCGCGCCGGTGCGCGACGACGCCCGGTAGGTCCCCGCGATCAGGCCGACGAGGACAGCGCTCGCCGCGTACGTTCCGGCGTTGACAAAGAACGGGACGCACGCTGCCAGCACGAACAGGAATCCGCCGAGCGGCCCAGCGATCATCTGCTGCATCAGCGTGGTCCCGCCGACTAGCCAGCCGTTCGCACGCTCAAGCCGCGCACGCGGCACGACGGAGGTGATCATCGCCTGGCTGGCCGAACGGAACACGACCTCGCCGGTATTGATGACGAACAGCACGCCGTCGAGCAGCGCGATGCTGGACGACCCGGCCAGCAGTGCGGTGGCCAAGACGCCCATCGCGGCCACCCGAGCCCAGTCGATCGTGACCATCAGCCGCCGCCGGTCGACCCGATCCACGAGCACGCCGCCGGGCAGGGCGAACAGCAGCCATGGCAGCCAGGCCACGCCGAACGTGGCGGACACGATCAGCGGGCTCCTGGTATGCGCCGCGACGAACAGCGGCGCCGCGATCGTGGCCAGGCCGCTGCCCAGAGCCGACGTCGTGCTGGCCGTCCACAGCTTGGCAAACCGCCAGCCAAGTGTGTCCGCCACGTCGAGCGACGCTACCGGAGCCGCGGTAGGCCAGGACAAATCGCCGGGTAACGAGTGCCGGTCAGTCGCAGCCGGCGATGAACTTGTACATGTACCAGCCGGGGTTCAGCGCCGGCGCCACAATGGCCATTGCCGACCGGGCCTGGGAGTTCTGCCCGCTGGCGGTCGTATAGGCATATGTGTACCGGAAGCTGCAGACGTAGTCGCCCTGCGCCCTGGCCGTGCACGATTCAAGCTGGAAGTTCGAATCCGACGCGCGCATGGCCAGCAGAGCCGTGAACGCTTGCGGGGTGGTCACCGCGTGCATCGCTGTCGTGTTATCGCTGTTGTAGGCGGCCGCCAGGTAGGCCATGGCGGCCTGCGGGATGGTGAAATTCGGGCCCGTGTACGCGGGCGGTGTTGGGCTTGTCGTGCCTGTTGGGCCCGTAGTGCCCGGGGAGCCGGTCGTAGCTGATGCGGTTGGCGCGGGTGAGCTGGCGGCTGCCGGCGCCGTGGTGTGCCGTGGCCGGGCTCCGGCCGCGTTCGCCTGGTGCGGCGAGCCGGAGGCGCAGGCTGACGCCAGGATCATCAAGCCGGCAGCGCCTGTCAGCGGGATGAGTCGGCGTGCGGAGCAGGCGGAAAGGTGCATGGCGTCCCCTTTGCTAGACGGCTTATGCACCCTTAAGAGCGCGAAGCTGGCTTGCTGGATATGGGGAGAGCTCCCCAAGCCGCTCGCGTTCGGCTGAGCGTCTTCAGTCCTCCCGGAAGCCCTGGAAGGAGGACGCTGGGCTGGCCGTCTGGCGCTTCTTTGGGGGAGGGTAGACGACCCGCGCGATCGTTGCCGATGTCCACCCGATGACCGATCCGAAGAAGATCGCGAAGATATAGCCCATGGTCTTGCTGGAGACAGTGGCCGCGCAGACGGCCAGAAGCACCGCCCATGCGGCGAAGAAGCCGATGCCGTACGCCGTATACGTGTTCATGCGTCCTGGCCTGAGAAATGGATGCCCGCGTGAAGTCTCCATGGCGTCCTCCTAGCCGCTAAACCTTCTTGTTTCGCTGCGATCAGGTTCGCGCGCCCGGCTCCGTTCGCGGCAGGGGTGGAATGACCCACACGGCGCGACGCGGCCACGGCAGGCGCCAGCGGCCGGCGGGTTCAGACCAGGCCGACGCTCAGGGCGAGCCGGGTGAGGTCGGCGCGGCGCCGGCAGCCGGTCTTGTCCCGGATCCGGTCCAGGTGCGAGCTCACCGTGCGCTCGGTGATGTACAGCAGGGCGGCGATCTGCGCGTTGGTGCGGCCCTGCGCGACCAGCGTCACCAGTTCGCGTTCCCGGGGGCTGAGCCTGGCCAGGTCCGGCTCCGCCGCCGAGCCGGCCGCGGCGGACGGCCGCGCCTCGGCCGTGGCGAGCATGAGGGCGTACTGGGCCGCGGTGGCGGGGTTCATGGCCGCACCCCGCTGCTCGGCCGTCCGCGTCCGTGTCTCCCCGAGCAACTTCCGGCCTGCTCGCAGCAGCTTGTCCCGGCGGCCCGCGTCCAGTTGAGGGAACAGAAGCGGCCCGGGCCCGTCGAGCGCGGACATCGCTGCCCACACCGTGACCGCGTCGGCGTGGCGGCCAGTGGCGGCGCACAGGTGGCCACAGCAATCCAGGCCAGCGAGCAGCGCGGGCCGCACCCCGGTCTGGGTGGCGATCTCGAGTAGCTCGCGCAGGTGTGCCGCTGCCTCGGCGGTGCGCTGCGCCCTCAGGTCCAGGATCACCCTGTTCCACAGCTGGCCGGCCAAGCTCGTCAGGTCGCCTGCCTCCCGGCACCAGGCCAGCCCGGCCGCGCAGGCCTGCTCCGCGGCGGCCACGTCGCCGGCCTCGGCCAGGACCATCGTGACGAGCTGGTTAAGTACCCGCTGCAGCGCGCCGGAGACGTCGCCAGGGAGTTGCTGCGCCTGGCGGGCGAGCCGCAAAGCGCCGTCCCGGTCGCCACAGCGCCAGGTGGCGACGCTGAGACAGGCCAGGGCGAGCGCTTCCAGTCCCGGCTGGCCGGTCTCGCGGGCCAGGTCCAGCGCCCGGCGTCCGTCGTCGACCGCTTCGGCGGCCCGGCCCATCGCCGACAACGTCCCTGACCTGCCGTCCAGGCAGATCGACAGCATCACCGGCCGCACCGGCGATGCGGGCCGCGCTGCATCCTCGAGCGCGTCGCGGACCGCGGTGAAATGCGCCAGCGCTGCGGCCGAGTCACCGGACTGCGCGGCGGCCTGGCCGAGGCACAGGCGCGCGAGGCACCACTCACCGCCGCCGGGCTCGGCGTATTCCGTGGCCGCGGCGAGCAGCCGTACATTACCGGCCAGCCGGCCGCGGATTTGCCACCAAGGCTCCAGGCTGAGCGCGAGCCGAAGCGCCGTACCGGGGTCGTGATCCATAGCCCAGGCCAGTGCGCGGCTCACGGTGGCATCCTCGGCGTCAAGATGCCGCAGGCTGGCCATCTCCGTGGTACCGGTCTGCAGCCCTTGGGAGGCCTCCGCGGCCAGCGTCGCCGCGTAAGCGGCCAGCGCGGCCGTGACGTCGCCGTCCTCGCCAGACTCGGCGAGCAGCCCGGCTGCGTAGACGCGGAGCGTCTCCAGCATCGCGTACCGGGTCCGGCCGTCCGGGCAAACGCGCGGCGGGATCAGCAGCGAGCAGTCCGTCAGCCGCAGTACGGCCCGCCCGGCGCCGTCCCCCGCCACCGCTTCGGCTCCCTCCAGGGTGAACGGTCCAGGGAACGCCGACACTGCGCGGAACACCCGCCGATCGAAGTCGTCGAGCAGCATGTAACTCCAGTGCACGGTGGCTGCCAGCGACCGCTGCCGCTGCTCGGCCAGCCGGTCACCGTCGGTAAGCAGCTCGAACCGGTCGTCGATCCGCTCCAGCAGTTGCGCCACCCCGAGCGCGTCCACCCGGGCTGCGGCCAGCTCGATCGCGAGCGGCATCCCGTCCAGCCGCGTCACCAGCCGGGCCACCGTCGCCCGGGTGGACTCGTCCAGCGCGAAACCAGGATCCGCCCTCGCGGCCCGGTCCGCGAACAATGTCACCGCCTCGCTGCCCGCCGCTGCGGCCGGGTCACCGGGTTCGGGCAGCGTCAGCGGACCCAGCCGGTACCGCGCTTCCCCGGCGATCCGCAGCGGTTCCCGGCTCGTGGCCAGCACCCGCACCTCATCGGCGCCGAGCAGCAGCCTGCCGCACAGCTCCGCGGCGGCGCCGATCACCTGCTCGCAGTTGTCCAGCACCAGCAGCAGCTGCCGCCGGGCCAGTGCGCCGGCCAGCGCGTCGGCCGCCGCCACCGCGGGCAGGTCACGGATGCCCAGCGCCGCCGCCACCGCGGCCGTCACCTGATCCGGATCGCGGACCGCCGCAAGCTCCGCCAGCCACACCCCGTCGGCGAACCGGCCGGCCACCCGTCTCGCCACCTCACCAGCCAGCCGCGTCTTCCCGGCGCCACCGGGCCCGGTCATCGTGACCAGGCGACACTGACTCAGCCGGCCAGCGACTTCCGCCACCGCCTGGGCCCGGCCCACGAAACTGGTCAGCGCAACCGGGAACCCATGCATGCCTCCGGCCACATCGGCGACCGCAGATCGCCCCATAACGGTCACCATAGCCGTAGCCGACGCTGCGGCAGTCCCGCCAGTTCACCGGTGTGCCGTCACAATGTGGTGATGGGCGCTAAGCGGGCGACGCTGCGGGACGTGGCGGCCGCGGCTGGGGTTTCGCGTGCTCTCGCGGGGTTCGTGCTCGGCGATGATCATGGCAAGTCGATTCCGGAGGCGACGCGGGAGCGGGTGCGGCAGGCGGCCCGGAGCCTGGACTACGCGCCGCACGGAATCGCCAGAGCACTGCGGGAGGGAACCTCTCGGGTGGTGGTGCTGAGTATCGACCCGAGCCTGGAAAGCAACTACTCGCGCACCTTCGCCCGCGGTCTGGATGACGAACTCGCTGCCCACGGCCACATGCTTCTCGTCCGGCACGAGCGCGAGGCCCCGGTGCCCGAACGGCAGGTGCTGGATACGATCTCGCCGCGCGCGGTGGTCAGGCTGCCGGGGAACTACCTGGCAGCGGGGCACGAACTCGATGACGGCGGCTGGGAGGGCGGGTTCGCCGCGAACGTGCTGCTGCAGCTGCGATACCTCGCTGACCGTGGTCATGCTGGCGTCGCGGTGGCACTCCCGGACGGCGACCCGCCGCTGGGGCCGGTGCGCGTGCGCTTTGCTCGCGAGGCGGCGGCGAGGGCCGGCATCCCAGAACCGCCGACCCTGATCGTGCCGCGAAACAGGTCTGCTGCCGTCGAGGCCGTCCGGGAGTTCCGTGCTGCTCACCGCATGGTGACAGCGGTGGCGGGCTATGACGATGACGTGGCGTTGCGCGTGCTCGCCGCGATGCGCGTCCTCGGGCTGGCCGCGCCCGCCGACCTGGCCGTGATCGGGTTCGACGACACCGAGTACGGTGCGCTGGTCGACCCGGCGCTGACGACCGTGCACATCGATGCGGAGGAGCACGGGCGCAAGGCTGCCCGCGAGGTCTTGGGCCTGGACGCTGGCAGCCTCACGCGATTCATGCCCGGCCGGGTGATCGTCCGGGAGTCCGCCTGAAGCCAGCTCCGGCCGGAGGCTTCCGTCATCGTTCCGCTCCTGTTACAGTCCCGGGTAGCCAAGTTAGTAGATCGATCTACCAGTGGCCGATCTGCCGGTGGCTGGGCGCGGAACGGCGAACGCTGGCGGAGGTGCGCGATGGCGGGTGTGGCAGCGCGGCAGCGCCAGGCATACGAGGCGATGCTGAACGACGATGCCGGGCCGTTCGTCACCGGAGTGCCGGTGCTGTTCAGCCCGGCGGGAGCGGCCCAGGACGAGGCCAACGTCAAGGGCGGGTATGGCCGGTTCGCACAGATCCTGCTCCCGCTGGAGTACGGGAGCTGGGCGCAGGAAGCCCAGGCGCACGTCCGGTCGGCATACCTCGGCGACTGGACGTCGCTCAGCAAAGTCTTGCTGCGAGGCCGGCAGAGCCTGGAGTTCCTCAGCAGGGCCGGGCTTAACGACCTGTCCCGGTTCGAGACCGGCCAGGTCCGGCACCACGTGCAGCTTGACGAGAACGGCTGGGTCGCCTCCGAAGGCATCCTCATCCGGCTCGGCGAGCAGGAATTCATGTACACCGCCGGGAGCTGTGACTGGCTAACCTGGCAGTTCAGCCACCGCGGCTGGGACGCCGAGCTCACCGACATCAGCCCCGAGACGTTTATCTTCGGCGTCCAGGGACCGCAGTCCCTGTTCGTCCTGGAGAAGGCCACCGGCGAGTCCTTGCGCGACATCGGCTTCAGCCGCTGCCGCGCCTCGTCGGTGAGCGGGATCCCGGTGCGAGTGCTTCGCACCGGGATCTCCGGCGAGCTGGGCTACGAACTGCACGGCGCGGCGGACGTCGCCGCCCAGGTCTGGCGGGCGGTCGCGACCGCAGGCCAGGACTTCGGCATTCACCTGCTCGGCTTCCGCTCCCAGCCGGTACAGCACATTGAGGCCGGCATCGCGACCAACGGCCTGGACTACCTGCCCGCCGCCGCTATCACCCCCGGTGCCCCGCGGAACTTCAAGCGCGGCACGATCGGCGGCAGCTTTGTCCCTTCCGGCGGATTCACCGATTACTTCCGCAAGCCCGGCGAGCTGGGCTGGGGGCCGCGCACGATTCCCGGGCACGACTTCCTGGGCCGCGACGCCCTCGCCGCCGACGCCGCGTCTGGCGGGCCGGCCCGAATCCTGGCCGGGCTGACCTGGAACGCCGCCGACGTGACGGCGGTCCTCACCTCCATGCTCGGCGCCGGCGAACTGCCCGACCAGATGGACATGCCCCGGCTGGCCGGGCCGAGCTTCGATCAGGTCCTCGTCGGTGACGCCCAGGTGGGCGTGTCGACCGGCCGGACGGTCAGCCCGACGCTGCGGGCGATGATCTCGCTGTGCGTCATCGGCCGCGCTCACGCGGTCCCCGGCACCGAGGTAACCGTCATCTGGGGCAGGCCGGGGACTGCGCAGCGCGAAATCGGCGCCACCGTCACCGCGCTGCCGTTCAAGCCGGACCACCGCCGGGTGGACGTCACCACGCTCTAGACCCTTCTCCCGGCCCCGGTTCTTCAAATATCGGTCAGCTGACCGATGTCTCGCAGTGCAACTTGCATGAATATTTTCCTGCAATTGCTGACAGCAACACGACACGACCAGCTGCCCGGCTCCGCGGTGGCCCGAGGCCAGCGGGCAGCGGGCCGGTCAGCCGGGCGGCGACGGGGGAGAAAGGCGGGACCGTTGGACGTCGTCCGGCTGCGGGAGAACTTCGCCCATGTCGCGATGCACGGCGACGAGCTGCCGCTGTTCTTCTACTCCGACCTGTTCATCAAGCATCCCGAAGTGCGGGACCTGTTCCCGGTCTCGATGGCGACGCAGCGCAGCCATCTCGTCGACGCGCTCGTGAAGATCGTCTCGCAGGTGGACAGCGTCGACGAGCTGACCAGCTTCCTGCAGGGGCTCGGCCGTGACCATCGGAAGTTCGGCGCGGTCGCCGACCACTACGACGCCGTGGGCGCCAGCCTGCTGGCGACCCTGGAGCACTTTTCCGGCCCGACCTGGACGCCGGAGCTGGCGGCCGATTGGAAGGCGGCCTACGGCCTCATCGGCTCGGTCATGATCACAGCGGCGCACGCCGACGAGCAGGTGCGGCCGGCCTTCTGGCGGGGCACCGTGGTGGCGTACGAGCGGCGGGCGTTCGACGTCTCGGTGCTGTGCGTCCGGCCGGACCCGCGCATGGACTACCTGCCGGGCCAGTCCGTGGCGATCGAGTGCCCGAGCCGGCCGAAGCTGTGGCGCTACTACTCCATCGCCAACGCGCCGCGCCCGGACGGGCTGCTGCACTTCCACGTCCGGCTGATCGACGGCGGCCCGGTGAGCATGGCGCTGACCAGCGATGCGATCGCCGACACCGAGCTGAGGCTGGGACCTCCGGTCGGCGCGCTCACGCTGCGCCAGCCCGCGTCCGGCCGTGACCTCCTGCTCGTCGCGGGAAGCACCGGGCTGGCCCCGCTGAAGGCGATCCTGGAGCAGGTGGCGGCGCTGCCGCAGCCGCCGCTGGTGCGCGTGTTCTTCGGCGCCAGGACCGCGGACGGGCTGTACGACCTGGAGAGCCTGGAGAAGATGGCCGCCCAGCACCCCTGGCTGACCGTCACGCCGGCCGTGTCGGACGGCGCCAGGTTCGCGGGCGAGACCGGCAGCCTCCCGGACGTGGTGGCCCGGCACGGCGACTGGTCCGGGCACGAGGCCTACGTGGCCGGCCCGACCGAAATGGTCGAGGAAACCGTCGCCCGCCTGGCCTCGGCCGGCGTGGCGCCGCAGCACATACACATCGAGGACTTCGGGTGGAGTGAACGTTGACAACAGCATGGTTCGATGAGCAGCGCAGGCTGACCCCGGACGAGGTGCAGAGCGTGACGTTCCCGATGTCGCGGCTCGGGCGGCGCGGCTACGAGGAGGCGGCGGTCAACGGGTTCCTGCGCAAGGTCCACGCGGAGTTCGTGCACCTGGTCAACGAGCGGGCCTCGCTCTGGCAGGACGTGCAGCGGCTGCGCCGGCGGATCCTGGCCGGGGAGGCCGAAGCCCAGGATCCGCAGGCGGTGCTGTTCGGCGAGGCGGACGCGCACGTGCACGCGGTGCAGATCCTGTCGACCGCGCAGGTCACCGCCGACCGCTACGTCGCCGACGCCCAGGCCTACAGCAGCCGGGTGACCGAGGAGGCGAGGCGGCGCCGGGACGACATCATGCGCGACGCGCAGCAGCACTCGGACATGATCCTGGAGGAGGCCCAGACCAAGGCACGCGAGGCGGCGGTTTCGGCGCTGAACGTGACGCCGCCGCAAACCGACACCGAGCGGCGGGCGCTGCAGGCCGAACTGGCGTACCTGCGCACCTACAGCAGCGTCTACCGCGCCCACCTGCGCGCCTACACCGAGAGCGTGCTGCGCGGCATCGAGGAGTGGGAGCGCAAGGAGTCGGGCCCGCTGCAGCAGCCGGAGCCCGCCTCATTCCATGAACCCGCCCTGGGGCACGCCGATCAGCGGAGCATCGGCTACTGATGGCGCCGGATGCCGGTACCCGGCAGATACCGTGCGGCGCGCCGCGTTCCGGCCGGATAACTCCATGAACTGGGCGGGTGCCGGGTGGCGGTAGAAGTTCGGCGTCTGATCGACGTTCTGGTAGTACCGGTGGAACACCGGGGTCGTGGACGACGCGGCGGGCGGCACGATCCAGGTCCAGTCCGCCGGGCACACCCGGCCGTGCCGCTCTTCGCGCTGCATGTGCTGCAGAAAGCGCGCCGACTCGGTGTGATGATCAGAGATCGTCACCCCCGACGCGCTGAACGAATGCAGCACCGCGAGGTTGAGCTCGGTCATCGCCTTGTCTTTCCACAGGCTCCGGTCCCGGTCCGTGGCCAGCCCCATGCGCCCGGCGATCACCGGGAGCTGGTCGTAGCGGCCGGTGTCGCCGAGGTCCCGGGACCCGATCTCGGTGCACATGTACCAGCCGTTGAAGGGCGCGGCCGGGTACCGGACGCCGCCGATGTCCAGGTACATGTCGCTGATCACCGGCACGGCGTACCACCGCAGCCCGAGGTCGGCGAACCACGTGAAATCCGGATGCCTGATCATGACCTCGAGCACCGCGTCGGCGGGCAGCTCGTGCAGCGTGGGGAAGCTGCCGGCCTCCTCCACGATCAGCGGGAGAACGTCGAACCGGCCCGCCGGCCGCCCGCCGGACCAGCCGAGATGGCGGGCAAGGCGGGTGAGCTCCACGGTCGCCGGGTCGCCGGTGACGGAGCCGTCGCCGCACTCGTGACCCGCGTACCGCACGAGCTGCGGGCTGAGGATGCGCGGGCCCGGCCAGAACGGGGCGTCCGGCGCGAATATGGTGATCATCGGGCGGATCCGGCCGCCGTTCGTCGCCTCGCGCAGGTGCGTGACCGACTCGGCGGCGATGTCCGCCGCGGCCGTGATCTCGCGGCGGTCGCGTACCTGCAGGCTGCGCCAGTACAGGCGCCCGATGCACCGCGCGCTGTTCCGCCACGCGACGCGGGCGCCGAAGGCCAGTTCCTCAGGCGTGTGCCAGTAGGTGCCGGTGGCCTCGATCTCTCGGCGGACGTGCCACAGCCGCCGGTCGGGCGGCCCGGCACGGTTCTCGTTGTGGAACAGCGTGATGAACTGCCGCGCGCTGGCCTGCAGCTCGTCAACGCCGGCCGGGCCCAGGCCGGTCCCGGGCTCGGCGGCGGCCACCGGGCGGGTCGGCAGCGGGGGGAGGCTAGCCGATTGCCCGCCCGGTTCGCGGCCGCGCGATTGCGCGCGGTGCGCGTGCCACCGGGAATCCGCCAGGGCCTGGCCCCGGGTCAGCGCCACGGCAGCTTCCGCGGGCGGCCGGGCGCTCGGCGCGTTCCGGTTCCGCATGTCATGACGCCCTCCGGTGCTGGCTGGAGCGGCTTCGCTGGCGGGAGCCGCGGCAGTACCAGAGTGCCCGGCGAGCCCGGACGGGCATGTTGCAGTGGCCTTGATGCCCGTATTGCAGCCCAGGTCAGCGGCGCACGACGGCTACGAGGTGCGGCGGCCGAACGCCGGGTCGGTGGCGGCCAGGCGGATCTGCGCCGACTCGGCCTCCGGCACGCCGAGCTGCTCATAGAGGTCGATCGCCTGCCGGAAAACGATCCGGGCCGCGTAAGGCCCCTGCGTGTTGAGCGTGGTTTCCGCGATGCCCTCGAGGAGCTTGGCCTCCTCGTACGGGTCGCCGATCTCCCGCGCCAGCCGCAGAGCGGTCTGGTAATGCTCGAGGGCCTCGGCGTACCGGCCGGAACCGCGCCGCGCGTCGGCTATCCCGCGAAGCGCCATCACCTGCTCGGAAACGTTCCCGATCTGCTCGGCGATGTCCCTCGCCTGTTCGTAATGGATCAGCGCCTCGTCATAGTATTCCGCGCATTGGTAAATGGCGCCGATGTCGTTGAGCACGTTGGCCTGATCGGGGAGATCGCCGATGTCGCGGAATATGGCCAGCGCCCTCCGGTAGGCGACGAGGCCCTCTTCGTAACTGCCCTTGTACCGGTGAACGCTGCCGATATTCTGCAGCAGGATCGCCTGGTTCTGCGCCCCGTCGATCTCGGTGAAGATTTGCAGGGACTTCTGGTAATTATCGAGCGCGTCCCTGTGCTGGCCGGCGTACAGCTGCATTTTCCCCAGGTTGTTGAGGGTCTTCGCCTCGCCGCGCCGGTCGCCGACCTCGCGGTAGAGCGAAAGCGCTTCACACAGCTGATCCATTGCCTCCTTGTAGCGGCCCAGGTGCCAGCACGCAATACCGGAGTGGCTCAGCGCATCGGCCCCGCCGTGCCGGTCCTCGGCATCGCCATAGAGCAGCCCCGCTTCCTGGAAATATGCAAGGGCCTCGCGGGAGCGGGCCGCGCGCTGGTGGGCCAGGCCTATCTGGTCGAGGGCTTCGGCCTGGCCGCACCCGTCGGCCAGCGACCGGTAGATCTGCGCCGCGTTCTCGGCCAGGGCGAGCGCGTCCTCGCGCCGGCCGGTCTGCTGGCTCACGACGCTGAGCTCGAGTGATGCCCGGGCGATCCGCGCCGGGTCGGCGAGATCCCGGCACGCCTGCAGGGCGAGGGTGTGGGCCTCGATCGCCTCGTGCCAGTGCGCCCGGACCTCCACGAAACCGGCCAGCACGTGGGTGAGGTCGGCGCACTGCCGCTTGAATTCATGCCGGCCGGCGTACCGTGCGGCCTGCAGGATGTTGCGCCACTCCGACTCGAGCCAGTCGGCCGCGTCCTCTTGCATGCCGAGCGCCGGGGAGGCGGCCGGCGGGGTGACCGACACGGGTATCCGGTGCCGGAACGGGTGCAGCACCCGGTCGGCCCGGTCCGCCGAGTGCAGGTAGTAGTCGAGGAGCCGGCCGACGGCCCGCCGCTGCTCCGGCGCCGGGTCATCGGCCGCGGCTCGCGCGGCCGCGAACCCGCGGATGAGGTCGTGGAAGCGGAACTGGCCGTCCCGGTCGCGCGCCAGCAGGTGATGATCAAGCAGAGCGGTGAGGGCCTTCTCGGCCTCGGCCAGGCTGCAGCCGCCGAGGGCCGCCGCGGCGTTCACGCTGACCTGGGGGCACGGGCTCAGGCCCAGCCGCCGGAAGAATTGCTGGTGGTCGGCGTCCAGCGCGCGGTACGACAGGTCGAAGGCCGACGTCACCTCCGGGTTTGCGGCGCCGCTGCGGCCCAGGCCGGGGCCCGGCTGGGACAATTCGCCGGCCAGATCGACCGCCCGGAACGGGTAGCTCCGGGCCAGCCCGGCGGCGGTGAGCTGGATCGCGAGCGGGAGTCGCCCGCAAAGCTCGACCGCCGTCGAGGCCTCATCGCGGTCCCGGGCCATCTCGGGGCTCGCGACCTGGGCGAACAGCGCGAGCGCCTCGTCCACGGGCAGCACGTCGAGCGCGATCACGTGCGCGCCTTCGAGGTCCGGAAGCCTGCGCCGGGCGGTGATCAAGATCAGGCACCCGCCCTCGCCGGGCAGCAGCGGGCGGATCTGGTCGCGCGTCGCTGCGTCGTCGAGGATCACCACCGCGCGCCGCCTGCTCAGCTCGGCCCGCCAGAGCGCGGCGCGCTTGCCGATCGCGTCGGGAATCTGGGTGGCCGGCACGTTCAGCATCCGCAGCAGGTCGTGCAGTGCCTCTGCCGAGTCGAGCGACGGGGACCCGGGGTCATGGGTGTGGAAGTTGAGGTAGAGCATCCCGTCCGGATAGCGCCCGGCGACGGACCGCGCCGCGTGCACGGCGAGCGCGGTCTTCCCGACGCCGGGCATGCCCTCGATGACGACGACCTGGGGGCTGCCGCCGTGCTCCCCGGTGAGCTGCGCCAGTTCCTCGCGGCGCCCCACGAACTGTGTGGTCTCGGGCGGAAGCGTGTCCGGCGGAGGTACCAGCGCCGGCCGCTGGCTGGCGAGCTTGGCCGAAAGATCGGGATCACGGCGCAGGATGCGCAGGTGCAGTTCGGCCAGGACCGGGCCTGGTTCGGTGCCCTGCTCATCGGCGAGGCGGCTGCGGGTTTCGCGGTACAGGCTGAGCGCGTCACCTGGCCTGCCGCTCCAGTAAAGCGCGGTCATCTGGTGCGCGATGAACGTCTCGTCAAGGGGGTACTGGGCCAGCAGGCCGCGAAGCTCACCGACCAGGTCGGCGTGCCGGCCGAGCTTGAGCTCGCAATCGACGCGCTCGAGGATGACCGCCCTGCGCTCGTCTTCGAGGCTGTCCCGCATCCGCGCCACCCAGTCGCCGCGGATCCCGGCCAGCGCCTGCCCGCGCCAGAGCTCGTCGGCCTCGCGCAGCAGGTGAGCCGCGTGATCGTAGTCGCCGCTCGCGGCCAGCGAGCCGGCCTGCCGCCGCAGCCGGCGGAACCGGTGCAGGTCGACCGTCTCGGGATCGACATCGAGCACGTAGCCGTTGGCGCGCCCGGCCAGCCGGGCGCCGTCCCCGACGGCCTGCCGGAGCGATGCCCGGAGCCGGGCCACGTAGACCGACAGGTTTTCCCGCGCCTTCGACGGCGGATCGGTGTCCCACAACCGGTCGATGAGCGCGTGGGCCGGCACGATCGTGCGCGGCGTGAGCAGAAGGATCGCCAGGACGCTGCGCGCCCTGGCCGACCCCAGGTCAGATGGCTGCCCGGCCGACCAGAGCTCAGTCGGCCCGAGGACCCGGAATTCCATGATCGCCCTGCATGTTTCACCGTCCGCGGCAAGCCAGCCGCTTATGCCTCGAAAGAGTACTACAGAACATTCTGACCTGCTGATACCCGGTTATAGCCAGCTCTCACATGAATCCTGTCGAAATTGTCATGTGCAATGAGCCGTAGTGGCAATTTTCCCGGGGGCGTGTAATGCAACTTGCATTTAAAGTTCTCAGCGGCAGGCGTCGCCGTTTCTCCTGGGCTGTTTCAGGAGTGGCGCAACATCGCGCCCGGGACTGGACGGGATCCCTGCGCCGATTGTAACCGGTGAGACTCACGGTACGAGAACAAGCCTCCCGCGGCCGTATCGAGGATAGCGGCATCAGCTCGCCGGGCGCGTCACTCTCTGTGCAGACGGGTGTTTCGGCAAAAGCGCGGGCCGTCCGCTGGACCTTATCAATTTACGGCGCCAATTTTACACACTGTGGCCGGTCACTACGGTACGTGCGTGACATGCTCTCTGCTTGCCGCGGTGGTACAGAATTCCCGGAAATAGTGGTCCTGATCTAGCCAAACGCCGCACTCGGGAACGGATGGTGGTGTAGTTTATCGATCTGAGAGGTCATGCATTTAATGCCTCAATGGAAGGACTTCTCGATGAGCAGTCACGGAACGTTACGGCGCAGCACGGTCGGCCTCGGGAAGCCGGTGGGACGTCATCGCCGCGAACCCGCCCCCGGAACGGCTCGGCGCAAAATTGTACCGGTGCTCGTGCTGGCCGGTTTTGGCGCCGCTACGGCGGCGGCTTCGGCTCACGGAATCGCTGCCCCAACGCACGCGGCGTCGGTAGCCATCTCCAACACCCAGTGGATGTATTAGCGTCCGCACACGAAAAGCGCAGCGTGATATCTGCACCGCCGGTTCGTGCGGATCGAGTTCATGATCATGGTGGTGACCTGGAGCTTCTCGCAGCGGCCTTGAGTGAGCGGCGCTGGCGAGGCGGCTAGGCAGTGGGCGATGACGGGCATCGAATCGCCCATTGCTTAGCCAGGCGCGACGGTATAGTCCCCGGCCGCGTTCGAAAGACCCTTTCCGGTTTCGGATGTGCTTCCCCGGAATGGATCCGAGCCCTTCATCAATCAATTTGCCGAGCCTAGCCTGACCGCGCTCCGGAACGGAGGAACAGCGGGCCAACATACTCTGTGAAAACGCGCGGGCTGGGCTTTTCCTGCCAACCCGCGACGTGGGCCGTCGGCCCGAAAATAAGGTGAAACGCGCGCACGCCGGCTCCTATCATGTCGCAGTGATCTACCAGCACCCGCTGGCCTACCTGGTAGGGCTCGAGGGCGTCGCCCTGCTTCGCGCGTTCGCCGGTGAATACGATCGCGACTTCACCCATGCCCGCCTCGCCGAGATCGCGGCCCTGCTCGATGCGGGAGCCCAGTTCGGCGACGGCGTTGACGTCCCACCGATCACCGCATCGCAGGGCTATGCCGCCTGGGCGGACACCTACGATCAGCCCGGCAACGGGCTCATCGAACTAGAACAGCCGATCATCCGGCGGATCGTGGACCAGCTGCCGCCCGGCGCGGCAGTCGACGCCGCCTGCGGGACCGGCCGCCACGCGGGATACCTGGCCTCGACCGGCCACACGGTGACCGGCGTCGACGCTTGCGCACGGATGCTGGCGATCGCCCGGGCAAAGGTCCCGGCCGCGGAGTTCCGCGAAGGCGACCTGCACCGCCTGCCCGTGCCAGATCAGCACGCCGACCTCGTGGTCTGCGCCCTGGCGCTGTGCCACGTGCCCGACCTGGCGCCGGTCATGACCGAGTTCGCCCGCGTCCTGCGCCCCGGCGGCCACCTGCTGATCTCCGACACCCGCGGCATGCTCAGCCAGCTTGGCACGCCCGGCGACCTGTCGTTCGCAGGCCAGGGCTGGCTGCACTGGGTGCCGCCTGGCCAGCACTTCGGGTACGTCGCAGTCCGGGGGCTGGTGACGCTGGCTGCGGTGGGCGCAGCGTGGTTCGCGCCCCGGCCCGGCGTCGCCGCGGTCTCGCTGATCGCCGTCGCCACGATTTCGCTGATCGCCGTCGCCACGGACGCCTACCCGTGGCAGGACCCGTGGTGGCTGCTGGGCGAGCCGGCGATGCTGGCCGCGCTGGCCCTGCTCGCGCTGGGGAAGGAGCGCATGCCGCGCTACTGGCTCTGGCTGCTCGGCGCGGACCTCGTTGTGCAGGTGCTGACATCGTTGCCCTACGGGAGGTTCCACGCGCTGCCCTTGTTCCTTTTTCCCTGGCTGAACGATCTTACGTGGGCCGTCCTCGCCGCCGTGGTGGCGTGGGCCGTCGTTGATGCCCGGCCCGCGATCGCCGCGGGTGTCTGCGCGGCGCTCGGCCGGGCGATCCCGTTGGCCACCGGCTGGTACGACACCTCGTTCGGTGGTGATCACGTGTTCTTCTGGCCGCTGGCATGGGGAGTCATGCTGGCCCTGGTAATGACGTTGCGGTTGCGCCGCCAGGCCGTGCTGTAGCCCGCGAATGCCGCCTTGGCCGGGAAGTGGCTTAGAAGTGGCTGAAGCCCCAGTTCAGGACCCGGGCGGCGACCGGGCCGGTGGCGGTGATGTCGTCGCCGGGGGTGCCCAGCGTCACCCCGATCAGGGTCAGGCCGTTCTGGGTCGCCTCGAAGAGCAGGCAGTTGCCCGCCGCCTGGGTGTCGCCGGTCTTGATCCCCGCCGCGCCGGGGTAGGCACCGATCAGCGGGTTGGTGTTCTGCCAGGAGTAGCCGTGGTGGCCGTCGCCGGCCGGGAGCGTGTAGCTGACCTGGCTGACGATCGAGGCGAACACCGGGAAGCTCATCGCATACCGGCCCAGCGTGATCAGGTTCGCGGGGGTCGACCAGGTCGAGTACTCGCTCGGCCACGGCATGCCGTCGAAGTTTGAGAAGTGCGTGCCGGTCAGGCCGAGCCTTTGGGCTTCGGTGTTCATCTTGGCGATGAACGCGTCGATCCCGGGACCGTAGGCCAGGGCCAGGGTATAGGCGGCGTCGCAGCCGGACGGCAGCAACAGCGCCTCGAGCAGTTCCAGCGCGGTCAGCCGGTCGCCGACGATCAGGCCCGCGGTGCTCGGCCCGTTCTGGCTGTTCAGGTACGCGATGACCGACTCGGGCACCGTGATCTCCCGGTTCAGGTCGCCCGCCTGGATCACCACCAGGGCCGTCATGACCTTCACGATGCTGCCGATAGGCCGTTCGGTATTGAGGCCAAGGCTCCACAAGACCTTGCCGGTGGCCGCGTTGGCCAGAGCGGCGCCCGTCACCTGGGAAGGTCCGCCCACGACGGCGAGCGCAGCCTGATCGGCCGAGACGGCCTGCCTGGCCGAGAAGGCGGCCTGCGTTCGGGGAGCGGCCTGCGTTCGGGAAGCGGCATGCGTGACCGACGCGGCCCGGGTGACCGAGCTGGCCCGGTCGGCCGAATGGACCTGCGCAGTAAAGCGCGGATGCGTGCCGCTAGCGCGGGCCAGGAAAACGGCGGCGCCCGATACCAGCAGCGCCGTCATGACGGCGAGGACAACCCGGACTGGATGCCCGGGCGAAAGCATACGCACATTCACCAACCTAAACCCGGAATCGGCGGCGAGTCGTCAGCTCCCGTGGCACGACATGCCGCCGATCGATCAGCCCGGCTTCGATGCTTCTTGGGGCGGTGGGACCAGGCCGGCGTCCGCGGCAAGACGGCGGCGAATCTCGTCGAGAAGGGCCATCTGCTGAGACATGGTTACCTGGAGATCGTGTACCTGCTTGGTCAGTTCTGTGTTCTCCGCGATAGCGTCCTTCAGCCCTTGCTCGATCGCGACGTCCCGCTCCACGCCGGCGCGGATGTGCGCGAGCAGAACGGTCAGCGCATCTTGCGCCCGGTTGGCCGCGGCCGCGACGAGAAAGCCGATGAAGAGCTCGGCCACGGTCGTGATCAAGTTGAGGGGGAAGTTGTAGCCAGTCGAGGTGAACCACCCAGGCAACCATGTGCCAGAGGCGAGGTGGGGTCCGCCCACGGCGAAGATCAGGGTCCAGCACACCACCAGGACGAACCAGAACGCGATGTTGGTGGGCTTGCCCATCGCCTCGGAAACCCAGTTCGCGAACTTCAGGAAGCGTCCGGGGGGGTTCTCGATCGTGGTTGGCTGGGTCGGATCGATGCTCGGATTCGGCGTCGTGATTTCCGTGCCGGAAGCGGTCAAGGTCCCTCCAGGTAGTGTCCGCGCGGCGGGCACCGGCTTGTGCCCCGCTATGCCTGCCCTCGCCTGCCGAGCCTTACCGGCTGGGGACATGCCTTGCCTGCAGGGACCGGGGCTGTTTCGACGGCACTGTAATAGTTCCGGACCAGCGTCGGCCAGCCCGGAAACGCTGACAGGAGCAACCGGGAGCGGTTGACCTTCCGGTACGCCTTGCGGGCCGCGATGCAAATGCCGACCGTGCCAGTCACTGCCTTAGGCAAAAGCCCTCGGTTAGGAGGTCGCCCGGACGGCTTGCAGGATCACGTTCGTCACGGTACCGGGATTGGAGATCATGGACAGGTGTGGCGCGTCTATCTTGGTGAGGTGGGCGTGCGCCCTGTGCGCCATGGCTAGCTGCAAGGCCAGCGGGATGGCGTGGTCGGCGGTGCCCACCACGGCCCACGACGGGATTGTCTTCCACGCCGGGACACCGGTCTTCTGAGTCAGCGCGATCGTTGCGATTGGCAGCTGGGTGACGGCGAGCACATGTGCCTCGGCGGCGGGCAGGCCGTTTGCCATGCAGCCGGGGAACACGCTCTGCTTGATGTAGGCGGACAGGTAGGCCGCGTCGTAGGGCAAGGCCCTGCAGCGGGTTCGGCGGCGCGTACACGGTGTAACCGTCAGCGTGCAGGCGCTGGATGACGCCGTCCCAGCTGCTGGTGTCGGCCCAAGCTCCGTGCACCAGCACGATGGTCGGCTTGGGGCTGCCGGCGGCAGCGGCGGCTTCGGCCATGCGGGCCGATGCAACCTGGCTGAACGGGATTAGCAAGCCGGCAATCGCCACGATTACAGCCGCGATAATGAGCCGCAGCCTGCGTGGCTGCGCGATTCGGGTCCCTGGGACAGCAGACCGCTGAGCGATTCGCCCTGATCGAGGCCGAACGCAGCGATGTAGACCAGGCCAGCGACGTTCGGGGCGTCCGGGCCCAGCGCGGTCATGACCTGGCCGCCGTAGGAGTGCCCGGCGACGATCACGGGGCCGTCCTGGACCGCCAGCACCTGGCGCAGCCGGGCGACGTCATCGGCCAGCGCGGTCAGCGGGAACTGCGGCGCGGTGACGTGGCAGCCGCATCTCGGTGGTCCCTTCGTGGCCGGGTCTTACTGCCATCCTGCGAAGCGAGGCCGAGGCGGGGTATACGTAACGTCACTGCACCTTGTCGATGCCTGTTGCGCGGCCAGCGGTGCGGCGACGCACCTGGTCGACGGCGGCTCACCGCACGCGGTGCTCGCGCCGGTCCGCGCGGAACGAAATGAAAGGAAGCGTTCATGACCACGTCTGTTATCGGCCTGAGCATCGACTGCGCCGACGCTGCCGCCGTGGCCGGATTCTGGTCTGAGGTACTTGGCCGCCCGGTCAACCCTGGCGCTGGCGCGGAGCACGCCGCGATCGACGCCACCGACCCCGCCAGCGGGCCGCGGCTTTCGTTCCAGCAGGTCCCAGAGCCCAAGACGGTCAAGAACCGCCTCCACCTGGACTTGCGCACCGATCGGTTCGAGGCGGAGAGCAACCGCCTCATCGCGCTCGGCGCCACGCCCATCAGGGACTTCGAGAAGCCGACGGCCCGGTGGACCACCTTCGCCGACCCAGAAGGTAACGAGTTCGACCTGGTAGCAGCCCCAGCCGCGGGAGATCAGCCCACGGGATGATCTTCGGTCGGAGATCAAGGGGCATGCAGACCAGGACGTGACCGTCACCGACCTGCGCGCGCATCTGAGTTCCTGGCTGGAGCGAGCACGAAACGGGGACGACGTCGTGATCACCGATCGGGGGGTCCCGGTGGCCCGGCTCACGGGCCTGGCCACCACGGGCACGCTCGAACGGCTGTCCGCCGACGGCGCGATCGGCCGGCCCGCAACGGCGCAGCGGCCACGAGCATCGGGGCGTACCCGTCTGCGTGCCCGGCGGGCACTGGCCGACATCGTCAGCGACCAGCGGCGGTAACAGGTGTCGCTGGTCTACTTCGACTCCAGCGCGTTCGTCAAGCTGCTGGCCGAAGAGGCTGGCAGCGATCTCGCGGCCAAGCTGTGGGACGGATGCGACGCCGCCGTGGCCAGCCGGCTGGCCTATCCCGAGGTCCGCGGGGCGCTGGCCGCGGCCGCCTGT
>JASHOI010000011.1 GCA_030041195.1 Streptosporangiaceae bacterium
TGGATGAGGCCGGTGCCCAGTGGCCAGTCCAGGCTTGCGATCTTCTCGCGTACCTCGGTGATCCGGCCCATGATCCAAGCACGCTCATCACTGGTCAGAACCGCGGACAGCACCGGGTCGCCGACAGTGGCATGCAGCGACGCCAAAGGAACCCAGGTTGGCAGCGCGACAGGTGGTGTCTCGGACTGATGTAGCAGGCGCAGCAGCACGGCCAGGTGCGCAGAGGTGAGTGCCGGTGCGTTCTCGGATTGCGGATAGTAGGCCCAGAAGCTGACCACGGCGTTGTCCACGGTGACCGGGCTGGTGTCGTCCAGTGGCCTGGTGGCTGGGAACTGATGTTCCTGCGCTAGCCAGCGGGTGATCGCTTGGCTCCGGGCAACCCGCTCGGCGGCGTCATGACCAAAGGTAATGCGGGCGACCGCGTTCTGTGTCGGGAGTAGGTAGATCGCGTTGCTGTAATGGTGGATCAGCTCTGCCCCAGCGGCATCGAGCCCTGCAGCGGCCGCGGCGCGGCGCATCGCCAGCCAGTGATTGGGTTGCCGGGCCGTCACGAGCTCGCGCCGGCCATGCATTGGTCCAGATCTCGTTCCAGTTCCTGAACCCCCGGCACTTGCGGGTAGTTGTCCAGACGGTTGTGGACGGTGGTGACCAGAGTGCGCGCTCTCGCGCTGGCTAGACTGCCGATGACCGGCAGCACACCACGCAGCACGTGGCAGGCCTGTTCAACGTCTGCGGCGTCGGCTTCCGGGTTGTCTTTGGCGGGGAGGTAGGAGGCCGCGAGCGTCGCCGTGGCCAGCACGTGGCGGCGTTGCATGCCGCCAGCGGCGCCGAGGGCGTCTGCTGCATGGCGCCGTACTCGGCGTGGGCGTCGGAGCTCAGCTGCCGTGTACATTTCCTCAGCAGCCAGTTGCTGTGGCGTGAAGAACGTGATCCAGAATGGCTCATTTTGCGGAGTAGTGCGGTCTAGTGCCCGCTCGGCCTGGTTAAGGGCGTGATCGCTGTCGCTGGTGTCGCCTCGCATCGCCAGTGCCCGTGCTCGTACGGCGTGACAGCGAGCCAACGCTGAAGCGGATCCTGATTTCGTGGCAGCGGCGACACCCGCATCCGCGAGCGTGACGGCCTCGTGCGCGTGTCGCTGATGCTGCGCCTGCATCGACATGTCGGTCAGGATGTGTGCTCCCAGGGCTTGGTCACCGCTCGTCTTGGCCATCCGCAGCGCTGTAATGAAGTATCTCTGGCCCAGCCCTTGGTCATCTGAATCAAAGCACATGAAACCTGCGATATCGCAGAGCCGCGCGACGGCCGCGAACAACTCCCGGCCAATTTGCTCTGTGTATGTTCCGGTCAGCAGCGGCGCAACCGCGTCGTCGGCGTAACAGATGAGCGTCCGGCGGGCATGGCCTCCGCCCATCCGGCGGTCGGCATCGGCGAATGCCGTACACATTGACCAGACCGCGTCAACGTCCGTCTGCCCGACGCGGCGGCGCCCCGAACAAGCAACGTCGCGGTCCACTGGGTCGAGCAGCCACCGGCCGAAGGGCTCACTTAGCGCCGCGGCAGCCCATACCGAGGCGATCACATCCCGGCGCCGCATGTCCGCCTTCCAAAGGCCGGTCACGATCCTCGCCCCCTCCGCGGGTGTAGAGCCCCACGCCAGGGTAACCGCACCGGGCGCCGCGTCCTTCTCGGCCTCAGCAGCTAGATACCGACCGCCTGCCGGATCCACGTGCTCGCCAAGGTCAGCAGCGGACATGAAGACAGTTTCACAGCCATCGTGCCCGGTTAAGCGACCGACATCGGCGAGCGAGCCGTCAGGTCCGGGGGCGCGCGAGGGCGCGTCCGGAGCGGCTTGGTCATCAAAAATCTCCTGCTCGTCAGTGTCGTAAACCGCGGCGAGCAGCAACCGGTAGCGCGGGCCCGGGCGGTGCTTGCCGGTCTCCCAATCCAGTTGGATCATGTGCCCCAGCGATCGGACCGGCGGCAGGCCATCACGGCGCTTCTTCAGCTCGCAGGCAACATCAGCGGGCGACCACGCCCGCGAGCGCCGCAAGTCGACGAGCCGCTGCGCCCACAACGGTAATGATCTATCGGCTGGCATAGTGTGCGCACCTCTTCCGAGGTTGAAGTGGGTAGGCCACCGCCATTTCCACCTCTCTCTACCATCTCCTACTCGCCGTCCCCATTCCCCCGCCGTCCAACGGTGACTTAACTGGCTAGCAGTCAAATCGCGCCGGGCGCAAGGGCGGGGTAACGCGCTTGGTGCCTAACACCATTCTGCCCAGAAAGGAACGACTATGGCGGGCATCAGCCCGGCCAAGCCAGCCCTGATCACAACTGCCGCTGCTCCTGGTCCGCGCCTCTTTGGTGATGGCGGGTGCGGAGCGATCCCATCTAAGCCTCAGTTCAATCCCCGTGTGGCGCACCCGGCGCGCGTGTACGGGTACTGGCTTGGCGGCAAGGACAATTACCGAGCTGACCGGACGGCTGCAGTGGGGATCCGGCAGCGCCCGCAGGTGGTCACCGGTGCGTGGGCGAACCATGCCTTCCTGGGCCGGGTCGTGCGGTATCTCGCCGGGCAGCGCGGGATCCGCCAGTTCGTGGACATCGGCTGTGGTCTTCCTGCGCGGGGCAGCACGCACGAGCTGGCCCAGACCGTCGCCCCGGAGGCCCGCGTGGTGTACGTGGACAACGACCCGCTGGTGGG
>JASHOI010000132.1 GCA_030041195.1 Streptosporangiaceae bacterium
AGCAGCGCGACCACGGCCGCGAGCAGCAGCACAAAGTTGTCGCCGATCGCGCCGTACGCGATGTTGCCGATCCGCAGCGTCGTCGAGCCGCTCATGCCGCGCACCAGGGCGGTGAAGCCGGCCGCGATGAACGGGGCCACCGCGATCACCGCGAACAGGATGACCCGGATGGCCGAGTACAGGAACGCGAACGTCCGGCCCCTGGTGTCGTCGCCGACCTCGCCGCCCACGATCGTGTACCCGGTGACGTAGGCGACGCCGGCGCACGAGCCGAGCACCAGCACCAGGATCGTCACCACGACCAGGTTCGGGATCAGCGCGATCAGCGCCAGCGGGATCGCCGCGAACGCGATCGAGAGACCGAACAGACGGCGGCGGCTGAACCCGCGCAGGATCCGCAGGCCAAGGAACATGCCGGCGGCGAGCCCGACGAAGATCGCGGCAAACACGACGCCCCAGCCGGCCTTGCCGCCGCCGAGCGTGTCGGTGATGTAGACCTGTCCCAGCCCGACGACCACGCCCGCCGCCGCGAACGCGCCGACCATCCCGGTCACGATCCCCCGGACCACCTGGGACTGGCCGATGTAACGCCATCCCGCGACGATCGTCTTGGCCACGGATGGCGCGGAGATCTGCACCCGCCGCCGGGATATCTCGCGCAGCGTGAACACGGTCAGCGCGGACACCACGAACGTGGCCACGTTGAAGTACAGCGCGAGGCTGACCTGGTCGGTCTTGAAGTAGACCGAGATCGAGCCGAGCGCCCTGCTGACGAGCGCGAGCAGGCTGAACACCAGCCCGGCGATCGGCGCGGTGCCGTACGTGCTGAGCAGGCTCAGCTGGTTGGCCTGCTCGAGCCGGTCCGCGGGCACCAGGTTCGGCACCGTGGCGTCCTTGGCCGGCGTCCAGAACAGCGACGCACACGAGGCCAGGAACTGCACGATGTACATCCAGACCAGCTTGTCGACCAGGCCGACCGACAGGTCGATCGGGATCGTCAGGTACAGCACCGCGCGGACCACGTCGCCGACGATCATGTTCGTCCGCCGGTCGAACCGGTCCGCGACCGCCCCGGCCAGCGGGCCGAGCACCAGCGCCGGGAGCAGCGAGGTCAGCCACACCGCGCCGACCGCCACGCCCTGCGCGGTCGCGCCGCGGTGCCCGGTCAGGTCGAACGCGAGCGACGCCAGCGCCAGCAGGCTCAGCCAGTCCCCCAGGCTGGACAGCGAAAGCGCAATCCACAGCCTGCGGAACGGCTTGATCGACAGCACGCCACCGCTGCTGTTCCGCAAAGGGGATGTAAAGTTCACGGCGTTAGGGTATCGGCAGATTGGTCTGCGGTCCTGTCACCGGCCCAGATGATCGGAAGGCCGCTTTTCTCCCAGTATTAGTTGTCCGTTTTCCTGGCACGGGTTCCACCGGTCTTGGAGCCGGAACGGGACGCCTTCGCCGACCCTGCCCGGCTCGCTGACCCGGCCGCCCGGGTGCGGGCTCCGCCCGACCGCCGCGGCGACGGTGGTGCGGCACGGCGCTCGGCCAGCAGCTCGACGGCCCGCTGCGGGGTGATCGACTCAGCCGTGTCGCCTTTGCGCAACGACGCGTTGGTCTCGCCGTCGGTGACGTACGGCCCGAACCTGCCCTCGCGCAGCACGATCGGCTTGCCGCTGACCGGGTCGTCGCCGAGCTCGCGCAGCGGCGGGGCCGCGGCCGCGCGTGCAGCGCGCCCCCGGGGCTTGGGCTGCGCGAACAGCTCTTTGGCCTGGTCCAGGGTGACGGTGAACATCTGCTCTTCGGACTCCAGCGAGCGGCTGTCCGTGCCTTTCTTTACGTAGGGCCCGTAGCGCCCGTTCTGCGCGGTGACCGGCTCGCCGTCGATCTCGCCGAGCGTGCGCGGCAGGGTCAGCAGCCGCAACGCGTCGTCCAGGGTCACGCTGTCCAGATCCATGGACTTGAGCAGCGAGGCGGTGCGCGGCTTGGCCGAGGCCGGAGCGTCGTCGCCGAGCTGCTCGGTCACGTACGGGCCGAACCGGCCCGCCTTGGCGACGATCGTCCGGCCGGTCGCGGGATCGGTGCCCAGGATCTTGTCGCCGGTCGGGCGCGACAGCAACTCCTCGGCGAACTCCGGTGTCAGCTCGTCCGGGGCGGTGCCCTCGGGCACATTAGCCCGCTGTCCGTCGCGTTCCAGGTAGGGGCCATAGCGACCGACACGGACGACTATGTCCGTGCCGCTGAGGGGGAATGAGCTGACGGCCCGGGCGTCGATGTCGCTCAGGTCGCTGACCAGCTCCTTGAGGCCCTCCTCACCGTCGGAGCCGAAGTAGAACCGGCGCAGCCACGGCACCCGCGCCGCCTCGCCCCTGGCGATCTCGTCCAGCGCCTCTTCCATCTGCGCGGTGAAGTCGTAATCGACCAGGCGCTCGAAGTGCTGCTCGAGCAGCGTGACCACGGCGAACGCGACGAACGACGGGACCAGCGCGGTGCCCTTCTTGAACACGTAGCCGCGGTCCAGGATCGTGCCCATGATCGAGGCGTACGTGGACGGGCGGCCGATCGCCCGGTCCTCCAGCTCCTTGATCAGCGACGCCTCGGTGTAGCGGGCCGGCGGGCGGGTGGCGTGCTCGGCCGCGGCCAGGCTCTCCGCGGTGAGCGGCTCGCGCTCGGCCAGCGGCGGCAGCCGCCGCTCACGGTCGTCAAGCTCGGCGTCCGGGTCGTCGGCGCCCTCGACGTAGGCCTTGAGGAACCCGTAGAAGCTGATCACCTTGCCGGACGCGCCGAATTCGGCGTTCTCGCCCGCGCTGGACCGGCCGGCCACGCGGACCGACACCGACTCACCGGTGGCGTCCTTCATCTGCGACGCGACGGTGCGCTTCCACACCAGCTCGTACAGGCGGAACTCGTCGCCGGACAGGCCGGTCTTGGCCGGGGTGCGGAACCGGTCGCCGGCCGGCCGGATCGCCTCGTGCGCCTCCTGGGCGCTCTTCACCTTGCTGGTGTAGAGGCGCGGCGCGTCCGGCACGTAGTCCGCGCCGTACAGCTCGCGGGCCTGTGCCCGGGCCGCGGCGATCGCGGTCTGGGACAGCGTGATCGAGTCGGTCCGCATATAGGTGATGTGGCCGTTCTCGTACAGCCGCTGCGCCACCGACATCGTGTACTTGGACGAGAAACCCAGCTTGCGCGAGGCCTCCTGCTGCAGCGTGGTGGTGCGGAACGGCGCGTACGGCGAGCGGCGGTACGGCTTGCGCTCCACGCTGGACACGGAGAACGACGCGTCGCCGAGCCGGTCGGCCAGCGCGGCCGCCGCCTCGCCGTCCAGGTGCAGCAGGTCCGGTGCCGTTTGATTACCGGTCTTCAGCTCGCCGGTGGAGCTGAAGTCGCGGCCCTGAGCGACCCGCCGGCCGTCGACCGAGACCAGCGCGGCGGGGAACGAGGACACGTCGGCGGCGTCGCCTTCCTCGGCCCTGATCTTTGCGAACACCGCCTCGAGGTCCCAGTACCTGGCGGTGCGGAACGCGATCCGCTCCCGCTCGCGGTCCACCACCAGCCGGACCGCCACCGACTGCACCCGGCCGGCGGACAGCTGCGGCATGACCTTCTTCCACAGCACCGGCGAGACCTCGTAGCCGTAGAGCCGGTCGAGCACGCGCCGGGTCTGGTACGCCTCGACCAGGCCCTCGTCCATCTCCCTCGGGTGCGCCACGGCCTGCGCGATCGCCTCGGGAGTGATCTCGTGGAAGACCATGCGCCTCGTCGGCACCTTTGGCTTCAGCTCCTCGACCAGGTGCCAGGCGATCGCCTCGCCCTCGCGGTCCTCGTCGGTGGCGAGCAGCAGTTCGTCGGCGTCCTTGAGCAGATTCTTGAGCTTGGACACCTGCTGTCGCTTGTCGGAGTTCACGACGTACAGCGGCGCGAAGTCGGCGTCGATGTTCACGCCGAGGCGCGCCCAGGGCTCGCCGCGGTACTTCGCCGGGATCTCCGCCGCCTTGTCCGGCATGTCGCGAATATGGCCGATGCTCGACTCGACCACGTAGTCCTTGCCGAGGTAACCCGCGATCGTTCTCGCTTTGGCAGGCGACTCGACGATCACGAGATGCCTGCCCCCGCGAGCTGACTCGCCGTTTCCTCCGGCGCCACTCTTGGCCGCGCCGTTCTCGCGCGAGGCGTCACTGGCCTTCGCGCCGCTGGCGGCCGAACCTGTTCTTCCTGCCACTCTCTCACCTTCACATCCCGCGGGCCGGTGAGGCTACCGCGGACGCCCAGGAGGCTACCGCAGCCGACCCGCAGGCGGCCGAATGTACGGCCACTCTGCTTCCGCAGTCCTATGCTGCAACTCGCTCCCTGGACCCGTGTGTTCCCGCAACCTGTCCGATGCGTTTCCTCAAGCTGATTGAACCACCGTAGGGATCGCGCACAATGATGGAGATGGCGGAGTACTCCTACATGGTCCTCTACTTGCCGCGCGACATCCCGACCGACGATGCGCGGCGGATCCTCACGGACCACGCCGAGTACGGCCACTGGGAGCTCGCGCGGATGCTCCGGAACGCCGACGGCAGCAGGAAGGCTACGCTGCGGCGGCAGATTATCCGCCCCGCCCGCACCCCCCTGCCGCGGTTCCGGCCGTAGCCGACCCCGGCCCCGGCCCCCCGTTCGGGCCCCTATTCGGGGTGGTGGGACCCGCGCTGTTCCTCCAGCAACAGCTTGGGACCCTTCACACTGAATCCCGGAGCCCGGCGAGCGAACATGCCCGATGCGGGGCCGGCTTCTTGCTGCCCCCCGCCGGGCTTCTTGCCGCCCGCGCCGGGCTTCTTGCTGCCCCGCGCCGGGCTTCTTGCCGCCCGCGCCGGGCTTCCTGCCGGCCCGGGCTTCCTGCCGGCCCCAGGCCGCGCTCCCGGGGCCGGCAGAAAGCGCTCCTCGTGCGGCGCGCCGCGGTCAGCTGTGCGCGCCGCTCGCCAGCGGCCTGGCAAACACGCCGGTCACCCAGCGGCTCACCTTCCTGCCCAGGCCGACGGCGGGCGCCGCGTGCCGCGGAAGGCGGCGGGCATCTGGCCGCTTTGAGGTCCCGAACGTCCCGTCGGGGAACGCGATGTCGGGGAGCTCCAGGTCCGGCCGGCCGCGCTCCCGCGAGGCCCCGCTCGGGAACGGCGCTGGGTCTTGTTCCTCCCAGTCGTCTGGCGCCTCCCAGTCCGGGAACGGCGGTTCCAGCCGACTGCGATCGCGCGGCGGCTGCGGATCCTCCCTGTCGTGCTGCGCCATGTCGGGCAGCGGCTGCAGCGGGATGCTGACGTCCGGTGCCTCATCGGGGAATGCCACGTCGGGGAAGCCGCTGTCGGGGAACACGCGATCCGGGAAGCCGGTGCTGGCATGGGGGGCGCCGTGCGGGCCGTCCGCGGCCGTGCCGCCGTACGGGCCGCCATCCCGGGACATGCCGCCTCGAGGAGTCCTCTCCGGCGATGTGCTGCCCGGGATCGGTTCGTTGAGCCGGTGCCGATTGCGGTGGCCGCCCGGGGCCCTGCCGTCATCCCCGACCGAGGGGGCCCAGCCGGCATCTTCGCCCGACGAGGCCCAGTCGGCGTCGTTCAGGACGCCTGGTTCATCCTCCGGCCGCGCCAGCCGCTCGGCAGCGGGCGAGAACGCCCCGGCCCCGAACGGTCCCGGTCCGAACCCGCCGGCCTCGAACGCACCGGGCTCGAACCCACCGCCGTCGAATGCCCCGGGCTCTAATGCTCCAGGCTCGAAAGCACCGGGCTCGAAAGCCCTCGCCCAGGAGATCCCCGGCACGCTGGGCGTACTGGAGAGCCTGGGCACCCTGGCGCGCCTGGACAGCCACTCCCGTGGCGCTGCCGCTAGCGCGCCAACGGTGCCCGCCGCCGCAGCCTGCCGCCGACGTGCGCGCCGTGGAGCCGTGACCGCCAGGAAGCACGCCCCGGACATCATGACGCCGATGGCGAACCCGTCGAGCGAGCCAGGTCCAATCACGGGACCCAAGCCGACCCATGTACTCATCGATCGCTCCTCGCGTAAGTTACTAATTGTCATCTATATATGACGAATAGTGACCTTCGACTGCAGCGGGCAAGGACAGCTATTCAGGGGGGTTGGTGCTGTCAGGCCGCCAACACGACCGGGCAGCGGGATTGGTCAGCGGGGTAACCGGGGGCGGGCGGCCACAGCCGGGACACTCGCCACTACGGCGAGGCCGCCGGCCGTGACCGCCTGAGCGGGATATGACCCGCGGCCGGCGGCGAGGATCAAGCAACCCAGGTGCCAGGCCCTTGCGCCAATGGCGCCATGCCTCCCGGCGTGGGCATGGTCGCCATCCAGCCACGTCGGGCGCTGACCCTGTTCCGGCGACACAGGCGACCCTCCTCGTCGGTACCGGCGACGTGCTTGACCGCTGACCGGGGCGCTAGGTGGAAGGGGCGCGCCCCGGGTATAGCGGCCTCACACACTGCGTAACCATAGCACTACCGAACGTACGCAAGGGGTAATTGGCGAAACGGGTCCCTCGTCCGGACACCATGCCCGCCCTATCAGGGCCCTGACCTGGGACAAAGGGCTAACAAAGATCGAGAAATTTATCCAGGACACGAACGCCGAACTGCAGCGCGTCGACCGGAACCCGCTCGTCCACGCCGTGGAACATCCCGGCAAAATCAAGATCGGCAGGCAGCCGCAGCGGGCTGAACCCGAAGCATCTGATGCCCAGGCGGCTGAACGACTTCGCGTCGGTCCCCGCGGACAGGCAGTAGGGCACGACGTGCCCCTCCGGATCCTCGCTGAGCAGCGCCGCGGCCATGGCGTCGGCGAGCGGCCCGTCGAACGTCGTCTCCACGGCGATGTCGTGGTGAATGAACTCCCGCTGCACACACGCGCCAAGCAGGCTGTCGATCTCGGCGAAGAAGTCGTCCTCGCCGCCGGGCAGGAACCTGCCGTCGACCTGGGCGGTCGCCACCTGGGGGACGACGTTTACCTTGTAGCCCGCGCTGAGCACGCTGGGGTTGGTCGTGTTGCTTATGGTCGCGCCGGCCAGGCGCGCGATG
The DNA here is from genome assembly GCA_030041195.1 of Streptosporangiaceae bacterium. Next base: position 7,041 of record JASHOI010000132.1, read on the forward strand.
GGGCCCAGCTTGAAAAGAAGGTCCCGGTAGTCGCCGTGATCGACCTCGACGCCGAGTGCCGCGGCGGCCTCGTCGAGGAAGCCCTGCACGGTCGCGGTGAGCCGGACCGGCCACTCATGGCGCCCGATCCTGGCCACGGCCTCGGCCAGCTCGGTGACCGCGTTGTCCGGCTGCAGCATGGACCCGTGTCCTGCCGTCCCCCGCGCGGTCAGCCGCATCCAGGCGATACCCTTCTCAGCTGTCTGGATCAGGTAGAGCCGCTGCCCGCCGATCGTGGCGCTGAACCCGCCGACCTCGCCGATCGCCTCGGTGACGCCCTCGAACAATTCGGCGTGCTTGTCCACCAGCCAGCGGGCCCCCCACTTCCCGCCCGCCTCCTCGTCGGCGGGGAACGCGAGCACCACGTCGCGCGGCGGCCGGCGCCCCTCCCGCAGCCGCTGCCTGATCACCGCGAGCATCATCGCGTCCATGTCCTTCATGTCCACGGCTCCGCGGCCCCAGACGGTCCCATCCTTGGTCTCGCCGGAGAATGGGTGCACTCTCCAGTCCGCCGCGTCCGCGGGCACCACGTCGAGATGACCGTGGATGAGCAGGCCCGGCCGATTCCGGTCCTCGCCCTCGATCCGGGCCACGACGCTGGCGCGTTTCGGATGGGACTCGAGCACAACGGGCTCCAGGCCAACCTCGGTGAGCAGTTCCGCGACGCGCTCGGCCGCCGCGCGCTCTCCCGGGCCGGAGTGGTCGCCCGGGTTCGTGGTGTCGATCCTGATCAGCTCGCTGGCGAGACCGGCGACCTCATCCTGCGCGGTCGGGCCGCCGGAGCCGCTGGTCGGGGCGTTTTCCGTCATCCCGCCATCGTCGCATCACGCGCCGAGCCCCCGTTCGCCGCGCTCGCCCAACTCCGCTCCGTAGCGCCCGGGTTGCGCTTCGCCTCCGTCCGGATCGCCTGCAGCGGGGGTCCCAGTCCGCCTGTACCCCGCTATCCAGCGCCACCCGCTGCGATGACCAGCGCCACCCGCCCGAAGCCCCGTCGCCGCAACCGCCCGGATTTGCTATCGTGATGCGGCCAGCCCGGCATCAGCCGTGGCGCGCACTCGTCCGGGTGGCGGAATTGGCAGACGCGCTAGCTTGAGGTGCTAGTGCCCCAAAAGGGCATGGGGGTTCAAGTCCCCCCTCGGACAC
>JASHOI010000133.1 GCA_030041195.1 Streptosporangiaceae bacterium
GAACGCCATGACCAGCTTCGGCGAGGTCCTGGTCACGATTCGCTGGGAGACGCCCGCGCACGCCAGCGCCAGCGAGGTCACCGACGCGGTCGTCCAGGCCGCGCCCGTCGCCAGCGGTGAGAAGCCGAGCACCTGCTGCATGTAGAGCGTGCCCAGGAACACGAAGGTGAGGAAGCTCGTGCCGAGCAGGAAGCCGACCGCGTTCGAGCCGGCGACGCTGCTCAGCCGGATGACCGGGAGAGGCAGCAGAGGTGCCTCGGCCTTCGTCTCGATGACGACGAACAGCGCGAGCAAGATCACGCCGACGGCGAGCATGGCGACGGTCTGGATCGCTGCCCAGCCGATCTGAGGCGCTTGGGAGATCGCATAGACGAGCACGAGCAGCCCGGCGGTGATCGACAGGGCTCCGAAGGTGTCGTAGCGGCGCGGCCCGCTTCGGGCGCGGCTCTCCGGCACCACCCTGGGGACCAGGGCGAGCGCCGCCGCGGCGATTGGGACGTTGAAGTAGAAGATGTACCGCCACCCGATGTAGGTGGTGAGGATCCCGCCGGCCAGCAGGCCGACCGTGCCGCCGAGCGCGCCAACCCCGCCCCAGATGCCGAGGGCCTTGTTGCGTTCGGCCCCCTCGGCGAACATGTTCGTGACGATCGAGAGAGCCGCCGGGAGGACGAGCGCCGCCCCGAGGCCCTGGACACCGCGCATCAGGATGAGGAAGGTATCCGAGGCGGCCAGGCCGCCGCCGAGCGAGCCGCAGGCGAACACGACCAGGCCGGCCATGAGCATACGGCGCCGCCCGAGCAGGTCGGCGGTGCGTCCGCCGAGGAGCAGGAAACCGGCGAAGGTCAGCCCGTACGCGGTCACCACCCACTGCAAGTCGGACTCGGGGAAGCGCAGCGCGCGGCCGATCGTAGGCAGGGCGACGTTCACGATCGTGAAGTCCACGATCGTGATGAAGTACGCGACGACCAGCAGCGCGAACGCTTTCCATCGCTGACTCGCCGTCCCGACGGGCCGGCCGGCCGCGAATCGGGACACCGGGCTCACCGGCCCGGTGCCGGTGAGCGGCGCAACGGCTCCCTCGGTACGTAGCACGTTCTGCATGGTTCCCCCTTCTCGATGTGCAACCGAAGGTAGCGCGTTATCCGTCAAAGTGCAACTGATGGTTGCAAGTAAAGCGAACCAGGCCGCGGCAGATAACCTGCAATTATCGGTTGCACGTCTCTTGCCTGACGTGCTACCTTCGGTTGCAGATGCAGGTGACGGCCCTAAGGAGCGGATGCTGATGTCAGGCCTCGTGATCGCCCGGGATGTTCTGATCGAGGCGCCGGTGGAGGTGGTGTGGCGCACCATCACCGAGCCCGATCAGATGAGCCAGTGGTTCGCCGATCGGGTTGAGCTCGTCGTCGAGCCCGGCGCCCATGGCTACATGGAGTTCGGGGACCAGGGCGGCCCCGTCGTCGTGGAGGTTGTCGACCCGCCGACGCGCTTCTCGTTCCGCTGGAACCATCCCCGCGGGGAGGAGCCGGTGGCCGGCAACTCGATGCTCGTCGAATTCACGCTGACGCCCGAGGGCGATGAACAGACCCGTCTTCGCGTGGTCGAAAGCGGCCACGAACTGCGCGACTGGCCCGACGCGGAGAAGCAGCGCTATGCCGATGAGCATCGCGAAGGCTGGGGCGAGTACCTGGACCGCCTCGTCACCGTGCTCGCGAAACGCCGGTCGGGATGACCGCGCAGACCGATGACGAGCTGTGGTCGGCGATCGCCGACCCGTCTCGCCGCCAGGTCCTTGATCTCCTGGTCAGCAACGGTGAAGTGAGCGCGAGCTGGCTGGCCGGACGGGTGCCGTTCACCCGCCAGGCCGTCTCCAAGCATCTGGTCGTGCTCGAACGGGCCGGGCTGGTCAGCCGGCGCAAACAGGGCCGGGAAGTTCTCTACCAGGTGGAGGCCGGCCGCCTGGACCAGGCCACCCGGGCCATGGCGCAGCAGGCCGCCCAGTGGGACCGGCGCCTGGCCGCCATCAAACGGCTCGCCGAAACGGCACACGCCGAAAGCAAGCAGAGGAGACCCTCATGACGGACCAATCAGCAGACGTGGCCGCGCCGGCGAGCGGCGGCGCGGGCGCACCGGGCCGGCCCGAGGCCGTGGACCGGGACACCTTCGAGACCGAACTCGACGCGCTGCGGGTAAGGGAGAAGGCGCACACCCGCGAGGGCGACGCGATCGCCGCCGCCCGGCGGCGGCTGCCCATGGTGCAGATCGACGCCAGCCTCCCGCTGACCGGCCCCGGCGGGCCGCTCACCCTGCTGGATGCATTCGAGGGCCGCCAGCAGCTGATCGCCTACTACTTCATGTGGCACCCCGGCCACCCAGCGGCCGAGCAGTGCGAAGGCTGCACCTGGTGCGCCAGCCAGGTCGGCGAGCTGTCTTACCTGCATTCGCGCGACATCACCTACGCGGTGTTGTGCCAGGGCTCGTACGAGCAAAGCAGCCGCTACCGCGCGTTCATGGGCTGGGACATGCCCTGGTACTCGGCCGCGGATTCCCTGGGGGTCTTGCTGGCCCCGCCGAAACGGGCCGGCCGGATGCACCTGGTGTGCTACCTGCGCGACGGTGACCGGGTGTTCGAGACCTACTGGACCACCCTGCGCGGCGTCGAGACCATGGACAACAGCTACGCGCTGATGGACCTCACCGTCTACGGGCGCCAGGAGCCGTGGGAGGACTCGCCCCCCGGCTGGCCGCAACGGTGCACCTACACGCGGACCAGCACCGGCGCGCCCACCTGGGAGCCAGAGTGGCCGGGCGGGCGCCCCATTCCCCAGTGGCCGCGCCTGGAAGCCGGGCACTCCGACGACCTCACCGGCCGGACCCGTTCCGGCGGATAGGGTTGCCCGGTGATCAATGGCCTGCACGCCATCGTGTTCTCGCCGCAAGCCGAGAAAGTCCGCGCGTTCCTCGCCGACGTGCTCGAGCTGCCCGCTGTCGACGCGGGCGGCGGATGGCCCATCTTCGCCGCTCCGCCGGCCGAGCTGGCCGTCCACCCCGTCGACGGGGCCGGCTACCACCAGCTGTACCTGATGTGCGATGACATCACCGCGACGGTCGCCGAGCTGAGCAGCAAGGGAGTCGAGCTCGCGATGGACGTCACCGATCAGAGCTGGGGCCTGCTGGCAGCGATCCGGCTGCCGGACGGCACCGAGCTCCCCATCTACCAGCCCCGGCACCCGTCACCGCCGCGCGCCTGACGCTTCGCCTTCAGCTCGGGTCCGGCTTGCGCCGGCGCCACAGCCTCCGGCGCAGGCGGCGCTGCAGCAGGGTCAGCGGCACGGCCCCGGCGAACCCGCCGGCGAGTGGCAGGAACGGCGCCGCTGGCTCGATCCGCACGGCGCCGGACGGTGCCGCTCCGGACAGCGCCGCGGCCGACGAGCCGGACTTGGCGATGCCGGGCTGCAGGAACGTCGACGGGATCGGCAGGATCCGCCACCGCGACGGCGGCCATACGATCATGAAGGCCCGCCCGATGACCTCGCTCTCCGGGATCGTGCCGTGGCCAGGGTCGCTCTGGCGCAGCCGGGAGTCGTCGGAGACCGCCCTGTTGTCGCCCATCACCCACAGCCTGCCCGGCGGCACCGTGATGTTGAAACGGCCGGAGTAGCCGGCCGGTGCCTCGCCGGGGGTCGCGCCCGGATACAGGTAGGACTGCTCGTGCAGCGCCACGCCGTTGACGGTGACCAGGCCCTGCGCGTTGCAGCAGACCACGTGGTCGCCGGGGACGCCGATCACCCGCTTGATGAAGTCGGTCTGCCCCGGCGCCGTGCCGAACAGGCCCCCGATCGACTCGAACAGCGGCTTGAGCGTCGCGTCGTAGGCCCGGACGATCGGATCGGAGCTGGGCCGCGACGGCGGCGGGGCCGGGGTCCAGGATCCGGCGCCGTTGAACACGACGATGTCGCCGGGCTGAATGCTCCTGAAGTGATAGACGAGCTTGTTGACGAGGATCTTGTCCCCGATCTCCAGGGTGTTCTCCATGGAGCCCGTCGGTATGAAGAACGCCTGCACCACGAAGTTCTTGATCAGCAGCGCGATGATCAGCGCGATGATGACCAGCAACGGAAGCTCGCGCCAGAACGAACGCGACCGTCGGGCCTTGGCCGATGCGGCGGCGCGCCTGCCGCGCGGCCCCGCCCCGCCCGCCGCGGCGCGCTCGTCGGTCCCGGTGTCCTCGTCGGGCCTGGTGTGCTCGGCGCGGTCCGGGCTCTCGCCCGGTTCCTTGCCCGCGCCAGAATCCGGCTCGCCCTGTTCTGGCACGTCGTCGCTGGTTTCCCCGTGTTGCGGCGCGGCGGCATCGCCACGCCCGGAATCATGATCGGCTGTGTCGTCTGGCACTGGCTGGCCGGTCAGCCGGTCACTCATGCCGTGCTCGCCCTCGCATCGGAATGAGCTTAGCGCCGCCACGGCCAAAGCCGCGGCAATGGGAGGCTACCCGGCATCTCCCGGCCGATTTGCCGGCCTTGCACCCCCGGCGGTCAGCATCGCCACGTCGAGCCGGCGCACCCGCTCCGGATCGGCCAGCAGGTCGATCGCGGCGATCTTCCCGCCGGTGATCGTGAAGCCGAAGACCGCCCGTGGCTTCCCGGCGGGGGCCCAGACGAGGCCGGGGACCCCGTTGACCGGGGCCAGCCGGGCGGCCTGGGCACGGCCGGTGAACGTGTCGGCCACGGCTTGCGCGCCGTGCACCTCGCCCGCCGCACCGGCCTGCACCGCCGCGCGATCGGCGCGCAGCACCACGTCCGGGTCGAGCATCGCGGCGACCCGGGCGACGACCGTGGTCAGCCACCCGCCGAGGTTGGCGACCTCGCCGGCGTCGGCGCGGCTGAGCCGCAGCCAGGCTTCCTGCACGGCGTCATCGGCCTCGCTGGGCGAGCCAAGCATCCGGTAGGCGACCGCCTGCAGATGCGCGCGATGCGCCTGGAACTGCCGCGCCAGCCAGTCCGCCTGGTTCACCGGGTCCTTCTTCCGCGTTGCTACCCGTTCCTAGCAGTGACGTGTCAAGCTGGGCAGACGTGACACGGCCGTGACGAAGCCGGGGTGCCGGTTGGCACTTCTGAGCCAGCTCAGGAGTTAGAGAGGTCATGAGGAGCGAAATCCTGCGTGATGCGATTGCAGGATGCGCCGGGGTGCTTGTGGTTGCCGCGGTGATCGGCTTCCCCAGGGAGTCGAGCGCCGTCCAGCAGTCGCAGTTTCAGCACGCCGAGCTTCTGCCGTACTTCAGTCATTCGGCGAAGCACGAGGTTCCGAATCCTGCACCGCGCATAAGGATCACTACTGGGCCCTGACCGACCACAGCGGGCAAGGCCCACGCGCTGATCACGCGCTGATAAGGGCAGAGCCGACCGCGGCGAGTACCGGGGGAGCTGTCCATTCTGTCCGCCAGGCGTGCCACTATGATGCCGTGCCTTCGCCCCGCGTTGAGTGGACGGTAGCGGGCTGTATCGCCGGATGGGCGGTCGCCCGGCTTACCGCAGTTGACCGTTTCCGCGCGCTGGAACGGGCGGCGGTGCCGCTGATGTCGCTGACTCCGCACGCCGCGGCGGGAGCCGGCCTGGCCGCGCTGGTACTACGCCGCAAGGGGCCCTCGGTCACCGCCGCGGCAGCGGCCGCGGCCATGGCCGCCGTGGTCCTTCCCCGCGCGGTCCGGCACCGCCAGCCCGACGCCGGCGGCCCGGAGCTGAGCGTGCTGACCCTCAACCTGCTGCAGGGCGGCGCTGCCTCGCCGGGCCTCGTCGAGCTCGTCCGCACGACCGGCGCCGACGTGCTGTTCCTGCAGGAGCTGACCGACGAGGCGATGATCAAGCTGAAGCGGGCCGGGCTCAGCGAGCTGCTGCCCAACGAGATGCTAGAGATCGAGGGATACCGCTACCGGGGCAGCGGGATCTACGCGCGCTATCCGCTGCGGGACGGCCTCACGATCGGGCCCAGCTACGCCTCCCAGCCCACCGCCCGGCTCGACCTCCCGTCCGGGCAGTCCGTGCAGCTGGTCTGCGTCCACCCGCACCCGCCGTTCCCGCCGTGGTCGTGGGCGGCGGCACCGCGGTGGCGCGCCGAGCTCGCTGCGCTCCCGCCGGCCGCCGCGCCGGGCGACCCCCCGGTGATTCTGGTCGGCGACTACAACGCGACCCCGGATCACGCGCAGTTCCGCCGGCTGCTGCGGCTCGGCTACGTCGACGCCGCGAGCCAGGTCGGCAACGGGCTCGTGCCCACCTGGGGCCGCGAACCCACCGGCCGTCCGCAACTGTTCGCCGTCGACCACGTCCTGGTCGACCCGCGCTGCGCCGTGCTCGGCACGTCGGTGCACCCGGTGCCGGGCACCGACCACCGGGCCCTGTTCGCCCGGTTCCGGCTGCCCGCCTGAGCGCCGGGCCGGTCGGTCAGGCCGGGAACGCGGTGCGCACCGCCTCCCGGCCGATCGCGGAGCTGCGCTGGTAGCCGTACGTTCCTGCGTCCCGCAGTTCCCGCGCCGCCTCGACCAGCGCGCCGAGCGCGGCGAACGCGAACGCCCCGCCGACCGAGATCCGGGCGACGCCGAGGTCGGCGAGCTCGGCCACGGTCGGCGCGCCCGGCATCGCCAGCACGTTGACCGGCCGGTCCACCGAGCCGACCAGCTCGCCGATGTCGCTCGCGCGGGTCAGCCCGGGCGCGTAGACCACGTCGGCACCCGCCGCAATGTAGCGCTGCAGCCGGGCGATCGTGTCGGCCAGGTCGTCCCGGCCGCGCAGGTGGTTCTCGGCGCGCGCGGTGAGCACCAGCCGCCGCGGCCCCGTGTGGGCCATCTCGGCGGCCGCCGCCACCCGCTCGGCCGCGTATCCGGCCTCGTAGATCGGCTCGCCGGCGCGCCCGGTGAAGTCCTCGATCGAGCACCCGGCCAGCCCGGCTTCGGCCGCAGCGGCCACGGTTGCGGCAACCCCCTCCGGGTCGTCGGCGAACCCGTTCTCCAGGTCCGCCGACACCGGCAGCGGCGTGGCCGCCACGATCTGGGCCGCATGCCAGATGGCCTGGTCCCTGGTCACCGAGCCGTCCTGCAGGCCGAGGGTGGCGGCGAAGCCGCTGCTCGTGGTCGCCAGCGCGGCGAACCCCAGCGACGCCAGCACCCGCGCCGAGCCCACGTCCCACGGGTTCGGCAGCAGCAGCGGCTGGCCCGGGCGGTGCAGTTCCAGGAACCGGGCGGCGGCATCGGTCGGCTGTGTCATCGCAGCGTCCTGTCAGGGTTGGTAGGAGCCAGGCTCCCAGGCGCGGGAGCTGACCCCGATCGCGTTCCAGGCATTGATCGTAACGATCAGGCCGAGCAGCGCGGCGATCTCGTCCGGCGTGAACTCGGCGGCGACCGCCTGGTACTCGGCCTCCGGCACGTGCGTGCCCGCGATCAGGGTCACCGCCTCGGTGAACCCCAGCGCGGCCCGCTCGCGCGACGTGAAGTACGGGGTCTCCCGCCACGCCGCGAGCCCGTACAGCCGCTGCTCGGTCTCACCGATCGCGCGGGCGTCCTTGGTGTGCATGTCGATGCAGTACGCGCAGCCATTGAGCTGCGAGGCGCGGACCCGGACGAGCTCGCGCAGTTTCGGGTCGAACTCCACGCGGTCGAGTTCTCTGGTGGCGGTGTGGTCCAGGTGGCTCATGGCCTTGGCGAACGCCGGGGCGTGCGCGTCGAAGTCGAGCCGGACCGGGATTTCTGTCGTAGTCATGCCTCCACGCTAGCCAGCCTTAGGCCCAGGTCTAAGGTCCATTTATATGAAAGATTCATGGGCCAATAACCGCCCGGAACGCGGCGCCGCCACGCCGGTCGGCTCCGGACTCGACCTGCACGTCGAGCTGGCCGGCCCGCGGGTGCGGGCCGCGCTCGAGACCGCGCTGCGGCAGGCGGTGCAGACCGGCAGGCTCGCGGCCGGGACCCGGCTGCCGGCCAGCCGGACGCTGGCCGCCGACCTCGGCGTGGCCCGCAACACCGTGGCCGACGTCTACGGCCAGCTCGTGGCCGAGGGCTGGCTGACCGCCCGGCAGGGCTCGGGGACCCGGGTGGCCGAGCACACCGCCGCTGCGGCCTTCGCGGAACCGGCCACCAAGGCGCCCGAGACGGGGGAGGCGTTGCGTAACAGCCTGAAATCCGGACTGCCCGACCTGAGCGAGTTTCCGCGCGCCGCGTGGCTGGCGGCGGCGAGGAGGGCGGTGACGGCCGCCCCGTCCGGGGCCTTCGGGTACGGGGACCCGCGGGGACGGCCCGAGTTGCGCGCCGCGCTCGCCGCCTACCTGGCCCGGGCCCGCGGCGTCCGGGCCGCGGCGGACCAGATCGTGATCTGCTCGGGGTTCACCCAGGGGCTGTCGCTGCTCGGCCGGGTGCTGGCGGCCTCCGGCGCCGCCGCCGCCGGCGTGGAGGCATACGGCCACCGGCAGCACCGCGAGGTGATCGAGGCGGCGGGGCTTTCGGCCCTGCCGGTCCCGGTTGACGGGCTCGGCGCCGTGATCGGCCGGGTACCGGAGTGTGCCGCGCTGCTGCTGACCCCGGCGCACCAGTTCCCGATCGGCGTTGCGCTCGCGCCGGAGCGCCGGCAGCAGGCCGTGACCTGGGCCGCGCGGGCCGGCGCGATCGTGATCGAGGACGATTACGACGGCGAGTTCCGCTATGACCGGCGCGCGGTCGGGGCCATGCAGGCGCTCGCGCCCGACCACGTGATCTACGCGGGCACGGCCAGCAAGACGCTCGCGCCCGCGGTCGGGCTGGGCTGGTTGGTCGTGCCGCGCCGGATGCTCGCGGACGTGGTCTCGGCCAAGGAGCGCGCCGGCCGGCGCGGCAGCAACCTGGACGAGCTGACCCTGGCCGAGTTCATCACCTCCGGCGGCTACGACCGGCACGTGCGCCGGTCCCGGCTGCGTTACCAGCGGCGCCGTGACCGGCTGATCGCCGCGCTGGGCCGCGTGCTGCCGGAGCCGCGGGTCACCGGCGTGGCCGCTGGCCTGCACGCGGTGCTGCACCTGCCGCCCGGCGTGGGCGAGGACGAGGTCGTGGCCGCGGCCGCGGCGCGCGGCCTCGCGCTCGAGGGGATGCGCAGTTACCGGACGCCCGGGGCCGATCACCCGGAGGCGCTGGTCATCGGGTACGGCACGCCGCCCGCGCACGCGTTCACCACCGCGGTCACCCGGCTGTGCGCCGTCCTGCAGGCGGCTGCCGCTCAGCCGACCAGGTGACCGGAAGATCGCTGAGCCGCGGATGGCTCGTGGGTGAGCGGTCCCGAGGTCCGGAACAGGAACGCCTCGTAGCTGTCGGGTGCCTGGGCTGGCTGGAACAGGTACGTGTCTGGGCTTGCCTGGAGCACGGCGACGCGGCGCTGCGCGTAGTTGCACTCGGCCACGACGTTGGACAGGCGCCGCCCCAGCGCCCGCAGAACCGGGAACATGGTCCCACCTCGATCCGGATTTGCTGCTTCGGTTGCCTCGTACTGCCAGCGTCGCCCTAAGACCCCCGGCGGCACATTGGGCAGACGCCTTATCCGCCCACAACGTGAGGCCCTAAGCGTGAAAAGCTGGTCTCGGTGTCAGGCGTTCGCCTTGGCGATCACCTTGTCGGCGAACCGGCGCAGCTTCGCAATCTTCTCGTTTAGCGGCTCTTGGTCCGGGCCGACCTGGTATGGCCAGCGGAATCCGACGATCACGTCGGTCACACCCTGCTCCTCGAGCCGACGCACACCATCCACGCTATATCCGTCCATGGAGATAACGTGAATTTCGAATGGACGTGAGGCGGTGCCCTCCTGGCGGCGGAACTCGGCCAGCCGGGCGAGCAGGCCGGGCAGGGCCCCTGGGTCGCCGCCGCCGTGCAGCCAGCCGTCACCGGCCCGGGCCGCGCGGCGCAGTGCGGCGTCGGAATGCCCGCCGACCAAGATCGGGATCGGCTCGGTGGGAACGGGAGCCAGCTTAATATTAGGTACCTTAAATATTTCTCCATGGAAAGAGAAGTAGCCGCCGGCGGACAGCCCGCGGATCACCGCGAGTTCCTCGTCCATGCGCCGCCCGCGGCCGTCCCAGGGCACGCCGAGCACCTCGTAGTCCTCGCGCCACGGGCTGGAACCCACGCCGAGCACCAGCCGGTTGCCGGTCAGCACCGCGGTACTGGTGGCCTGCTTGGCCACCAGTACCGGGTTGCGCACCGGCAGCTTGAGCACGAACGTGACGAACCGGAGCCGCTGCGTGACCGCGCCGAGCGCGGGGATCAGTGAGAACGGCTCGAGGAACGGCTTGTCCTCGAGGAACTCGCGGGTGCCGTCGGGGTTGAACGGGTAGACGCTGTCCGACCGCTCCGGGTAGCAGATGCTGTCCGGCACGACCATCGCGTCATAGCCGCTGTCCTCGGCGGCCACCGCGAGCGGGCCGTAGAACGACGGGTCGGTCATCGATTCGGCGTAGCAGAAGCGCACGTTTCCTCCGGACCTCCGGCCGCTGGGACGCTCCGCCCCATTGTCAGCCGGGGTTCCGCCGACGCCAAGCGACCCAGACCGCCCCGCCGATCACCAGCAGGATTCCGGCCATGATGCTGGTGGTCCCGTCCGAGCCGAGCGGCTCGCCGGTCAGCGGCCGGAACGGGGTGGACCGGCTGGTCGGGGCCGGCGTGGCTTTGGTGGCGGACGGCGCCGCGCCGGAGTCGGACGCGGTGAACGCGACCACGTCGTTCGCGGCCGGGGCCAGCATGAGGCCGTCGGCCACGCTCGGCGTGGGGAAGTGGTTCGCCACCGCGCCGATCGACGCCTGCTGCCGGATCTTCCCGGTGGCCGGTTCCAGCCCGTACAGCATGCCGTTCTGGCCGATGGTCCAGACCAGCCCGGCCGCGACGATGGCCGGGCCGCCCCCGGTTCCCGAGCTCCACAGCAGGTGCAGCGCGGGTGGCGACCGCGTCGCGGCGACCGCGATGATGCCGGTCCGGCACGGCAGGTAGACCGTCATGCCGACGATGGCGACGCCGCCGTCGATGTCCTCGGGGCACGCGCTGGCCAGGCTGGCCTGCGGATGGCCGATGCCGCCGAGGTGCGCGCCGTCGAGCAGGTACACGATGCGAGACTTGCCGGTGAGGATGACCTGGCCGTCCGGCAGCAGCACCGGCGCCGTGGACATGTCCAGGTCCTGGGAGTTGTTGACCGGCCAGTTGCTCGGCGCGAAGTACTGCAGCAGCCGCATGGCCGGCGACAGCTCGAGCACCGAATCGCTGTCGTCGTAGGCGTGCGAGTACGAGTAGACCGAGCCGTTCCCGGTCGCGACCCAGACGTCGCCGTTGCCGCCGACGACCGGCGCGGCGCCGCCCATCCAGATGCCGCCCTGCGACTCGCCGGCCGCGGCGTCGACGGTGAACAACCGCGGCGTCCCGCCGTCTTCCGGGACCGCGAACAGCCTGCCCTTGTAGCTGGAGCAGTCGCCGAAGTTGCCGGCCATGCCGAAGATCACCTGGCCGTGGTCCAGGGTCAGGCCGGTGCGCTGCAGCAGCGCGGCGGTGTTGACCCCGGCCGGGTCCACGTGGTCGGTCATCTCGGTCTGGCCCGTCGTGGTGTTCAGGCCGGTCAGCACGTGTGCGGGCACCCCGTTGACCAGCTCGTCGGCGACCACGAAGATCTCGCCGCGGGACGGGTCGATGACCGGCGTGCCGGTGATCCCCACGGTGGGCGTGATGTCGCCGCAGGGCAGGTCCGTCGATGGCACCGGGGTTCCCAGGTGCGCCGACCAAATCTTGGCCCCCGTGCTTGCGGTGAGCGCGTACACGGTGTCGTTCTCGGTCGCCACGTACACCCGGCCGTCGAACACCAGCGGCTCGCCGTAGATCTCGCCGTCGAGCGCGGGCGAGGTCCACGCCCTCGTCGCCGTGTCCACCGAGGTAACGTCCGGTGCCACCCCGGTGCCCGCCAGACTGTCGTGGTAGACGGTCCACGAGGCACCCCCGGCCGGGCCGGTGGAGGCAGCCCCGTCGCGCGCCGCCGCCACGTCGTGGGCGGCAGCCACGTCGCCCGATGCAGCCGCGGCAGCGGTGCCGTTGGCCACGGCAGCGGTGCCTCCGGCCGCGCAGGTGATCGCGGCCAGCGCGAGCAGCGTGCCCGGCAACCCGCGCGGTCGCCGCCTCATCGCCGCCTCACCGTCGCCCTCATGGCCCGGCGATAGCTCGGTACCCGGCGCGGTTTCCCATCCACCAAAGGGTAGCCACGCAAGCGCCCAGCCCCGCCAACCCAGCCAAACCCACTCCCCCCGCCGCCCCGACCCCGCGCTACCCCGAACCCGCGCCGCCCCGAACCCGCGCTACCCCGAACCCGCGCTACCCCGAACCCGCGCCGCCCCTGACTGGCGCGGCCCCGGACTCTCGCCACCCGGGCCCGGTCGTTTGCCCACCCAACGTGACCACCCGACGACCAACCGCGAGCGCCGCCCGAGCAAAGCCATGATCGTTTCGACTCTTCACGTCTTCGGTGACCGCAAAACGGGATATATGGTGCTTCAGCGCTACACGAAGGCGTGAAGAGTTGCGGCGGCCGGCACCGGCCGGGCACGGATCCGCGCAGGAACGTTTCGGCGGGGCTCGAAGTGTCCCGTGCATAGCGTGGCGGTATGGCTGCAACTACCGACGAACGGGCCCTCGCGAATCTCGGCCGCTCCGCTGACGGTGGCCGGCCTGCTGGCGGCAACCGGGCGGCTGGCGGTGGCCGGCGATGGACGCTGCTGGCGGCGAGCCTCGGGTTCGCGGTGATCCAGCTGGACGTCAGCGTTGTCAACGTCGCGCTCAAGCCGATCGGTGCGTCGCTGGGCGGCGGCGTCAGCGCTCTGCAGTGGGTGGTGAACGCGTACACGGTGGCATTCGCTGCACTGATCCTCACCGCCGGGGCTCTGGGTGACCGGGTCGGCGCCAAGCGGGTCTTCGTCGGCGGGTTCGTGCTGTTCACAGCCGCGTCCGCGCTGAGTGGGCTGGCGCCCGGCCTGCCCACGCTGATCGCTGCCCGGGCGCTGCAGGGAGTGGGCGCTGCCGTGCTCGGCCCGTGTTCACTGACGCTGATCAACCACGCCTACCCGGAGGCCCGCGAGCGGACCCGGGCCGTCGGGCTGTGGGCCGCCGGAGCCAGCCTGGGGCTGTCGGCCGGGCCGCTGATCGGCGGCATCCTGACCGCAACGCTCGGGTGGCGAGCCATCTTCTTCATCAACGCACCGATCGGCGCGGCCGGGATCTACCTCACGGTGCGCTGGGCAAGCGAGACCCCGCGCTCGGCGCACCGCCGGGTCGACGTGCCGGGTCAGCTTGCCGGCATCGTGGCCCTGGCCGCCTTGGCGACCGCCACGATCGAGGGCGGCGCGCGCGGCTTCGGGGCCCCGCCGGTGCTGGCCGGCTATGGCATCGCGGCGGCGTCCGCCGTGGCGTTTGTCGCCATCGAGGCCCACCGGGCGCACCCGATGCTCCCGCTGCGGCTGTTCCGCTCGCCGACGTTCTCAGCGGCAACGGCGGTCGGGCTGCTGGTGAACGTGGCATTCTACGGGCTGATCTTTGTCCTCAGCCTGTACTTCCAGCGCCAGCAGCAGTTGTCCGCACTGCAGACCGGCCTGGCGTTCGCCCCGATGACAGCGGCGATCACGGCCGCCAACATTTCGTCCGGGCGGCTTGCCAGGCGCTTGCCCCCGTCCTGGATCATCGGCGGGGGATCGGGGCTGATGGCCGTCGGCTACGTCGGCTTGTTCGGCATCCAGGCCGGCACCGGTTACCCCGCGCTCGTCGGCCCGCTGGTCGCCTGCGGCTTCGGTATCGGCCTGCTGGTGCCCGCCATGACCTCGGCGCTGCTGGGCAGCGCGGATCCGTCGCGTTCCGGGGTGGCGTCCGGCACCCTCAACTCGGCCCGGCAGACCGGCAGCGTGATCGGCGTCGCCCTGTTCGGCTCGCTGATCGCCGACCGGCTGGTCCCGGGCCTGCACGTTGCCCTGGCCATCGCCGCGGCCCTCTGCGCCGCCGCGGCGCTGCTCGCGGCGGCCGTGCGCCGGGAGTCTCCGGCCAATCACCCTACGGAGTAATTGCGTTACGTTCCGTTGTGATCCGGGTAGGCACAGTGGGACTAATCGGGGGAGCGCATGCGTAATCACCGAGCCCGGATGGGCGTGGCAGTCATCTGCCTGGCTATTGTCGCGCTGCTGGCTGCGGCGTGCGGAACGTCGTCGAGCACCGCCATTCGCACCACCTCTGCGTCGCAGAAGGTGTCGGGAACCGTGGTCGTGTTCGCGGCCGCTTCGCTCAAGGACGCCTTCGACCAGATCGGCAAGCAGTTCGAGCAGGCCAATCCCGGCGTCTCGGTGAAGTTCAACTACGCAGGAAGCTCCTCGCTCGCGACGCAGATCAAGCAGGCGGCGCCCGCCGACGTGTTCGCGTCGGCCGACACCACGAACATGGACACGGTCACCAAGGACAACCTGGCGTCCGGCAGCCCGCAGGAGTTCGCGCGCAACACCCTGGAGATCATGGTCGCGGCGGGGAATCCGAAGCACATTAAGTCCGTGGCGGACCTCGCCAACTCCGACGTCAAGGTGGCCGTGTGTGCCTCGGACGTTCCGTGCGGCGCTTACACCCAGGAGGTGTTCAAGAAGGCCGGCGTCACCGTGCACCCGGTGAGCGAGGAGACCAGCGTCAGCTCGGTGGTCACCAAGGTCACGCTCGGCGAGGCGGACGCCGGGGTTGTTTACACCACCGACGTCAAGGCGGCCGGAGACAAGGCCGCCGGCGTGACCATCCCGGCGAACCAGAACGTGACCGCCGAGTACCCGATCGTCGCGATCAAGGACGCGCCTAACAAGGACGGTGCGACGGCGTTCATCAACTACGTGCTCAGCTCGGCGGGGCAGAAGGTGCTGGAGAGCTTCGGCTTCCTGCCGGCTGGGAAATAAGCGTGGCGCGGTCGAGGCAGGCGTTCAACCCCGTCACGGCGGGCTTGGCTGCGATCGCGGCGCTGTTCTTCATCCTTCCGCTGACCGGGCTGGTCATCAGGGCGCCGTGGTCCTCGATGCCCAAGGTGATCACGAGCTCGGCGTCGCTCGACGCGCTGTGGCTGACGCTGATCGCCTCGCTCGCCACCACCGCGCTGGCACTGATCTTCGGCTTTCCGCTGGCCTGGCTGCTGGCCCGGGTCCCGTTTCGCGGCAAGGCCCTGGTCCGCGGCCTGACCACACTGCCGATGGTGCTGCCCCCGGTGGTCGGCGGGATCGCGCTGCTGCTCGCGTATGGCCGCCGGGGCCTGATCGGTGAGCCGCTGTACAGCGCGGTCGGGCTGTCGCTGCCGTTCACCACGCCCGGCGTGATCGTCGCCGAGTCGTTCGTCGCCATGCCGTTCTTCGTGATCACGCTGGAATCGGGCCTGCGCTCGATGAACACCCGCCTGGAGGACGCGGCGCGCAGCCTCGGAGCGAGCCGGCTCACCGTGTTCCGGCGGGTCACGCTGCCGCTGATCGCGCCGTCGCTGCTGGCCGGAACGGTGCTGGCCTGGTCGCGTGCGGTCGGGGAGTTCGGCGCCACGATCACGTTCGCCGGCAACCTGCCCGGCGTCACGCAGACCGCGCCACTGGCGATCTACATCAGCCAGAGTTCCGGCAAAATTGACGAGGCGATCGCGCTGAGCTTGGTCCTGGTCGTGGTCAGCCTCGCGGTCATGATCGGGACGCGCAACCGGTCCCGCAGCGCGTGACCGGCCATGCTCGACGCGGACATCCGGCTGCGCCTGGACCGGCTGAATCTAGACGCCGCGCTGCCGGCCGGCGCGGGCGAGGTGGTTGCCCTGCTCGGCCCGAACGGCGCGGGGAAGTCGACGATCCTGCGTGCGCTGGCCGGCCTGCTGCGGCTCGACGGCGGGAAGGTGGAACTGGACGGCACCGTGCTCGAGGAGCCCGCGCGGCACACCAGGGTCGCTCCGGAGAAGCGGCCGATTGGGCTGATGTTCCAGGATTACCTGCTGTTCCCGCACCTGTCCGCGGTGGAGAACGTCGCGTTCGGGCTGCGCGCCCGCGGGGTCGACAAGCGCGCCGCCAGGGAACGGGCCGCCGCGGCACTGGAACGCCTGGGCGTGGCCAAGGTCGCCGAGGCGCGTCCCGGCAACATGTCCGGCGGCCAGCAGCAGCGCGTGGCGATGGCCAGGGCGATGGTCACCGAGCCCAAGCTGCTGCTGCTTGACGAGCCGCTGGCGGCGCTCGACGTGTCAACAAAGACCGACGTCCGCCGGCAGTTGCGCGCCACGCTGCGCGAGTCGCGGGCTGCGAACGTGATGGTCACGCACGACCTGCTGGACGCGGTCGCGCTGGCCGACCGGATGTTCGTGATCGAGGACGGCGGGATCGCGCAGAGCGGCACGCCAGCGGAGGTCACCGCGCGGCCGAGATCCCGGTACGTGGCCGACCTGGTGGGCGTGAACCTGCTTCGCGGTACCGCCCGCGGCGCGGCCCTGGAACTCGACGGCGGCGGCCGCCTCGTGACCGGCGAGCAAATATCGGGGCAGGTCCTCGCGGTCATCGCCCCGCACGACGTCTCGGTAAGCCGCGACCGCCCCGACCAAACCGCTGCCTCGGCCAACGTCTGGCCCGGCCAGATCGGCGCGGTGGACCTCATGGGCGACCGCGTTCGCGTCCGGCTGGACGGCACCCCAACCATCACCGCCGAGGTGACCCCCGCCGCCGTGGACGCCCTGAACCTGGACTCCGGCGGCCAGCTATGGGCCACCGTCCCCCCCTCCGCCATCCACCCCTACCCCCCATGACCCCCGGCCGGTGCTCGGGGGGACCCGACCACCCCAAACCACCATGATCATCTCATCTTTTACTTCAAAAGGTGGTCACGAATCATGACATATCCACCTCGATCATGACCGAACCGAAGTAAAAGTCGCGACGATCAAGCGGATGCTCGCGGGCCACCGGGGAAGGCAAGGACTCGGGGGCACAACCGGAAAAGATAATGACGAAGGGGAGTTTGCACTCATGGAGATAAGCGCGCGCAATCAGCTGACCGGCACCGTGCAGAACGTGAAGTCCGGCCAGGTCATGGCGGAGATCTCGGTAAACGTCGACGCGGGGCAGATCACGGCGGCGATCACCGATTCGTCGCGCGAGCGCCTGGGGCTGAAGAACGGCGACCAGGTGTCCGTGATCATCAAAGCCACCGAAGTGATGATCGCAACCCCGTAGCCGCCATGGCGGACCGTGGCAGGCCGCCTGCCGTTGCTCGGTGGCCTGCCACGTGCAGGCGGTCTGCCGTGCCGGGCGGGCCTGCCGCGGACAGGGGGTCGGCCGTGCCACCGACAGGGCGGCCGGCCGTGCGCGGTGGCCTGCCGCGGACCGGCGGCTGCCAGGCGCGGCCGGACGCCGCGCCGCGATCTTCAGCCGCCGGGTCCGGCATGGCAGCATTGCCGCATGAAGGATGTCCCGTTGCAGGTGATTGGCGTCGTCCGCACCGGCTACGTCGAACGCGAGGCCACGCCGATCCAGGCGGCGCTCAACCGGGCCCAAGTCGGGACGATCGAGATCGCCGAGGCCTACACCGAGGGCCTCGACGGGCTCGACGGCTTCGACTACGCGTGGCTGCTCACGTGGCTGCACCGGCCGGACCGGCCGGGCGAGGCGGCACCGCTCCGGCAGGTCCCGTTTCTGCTGCGCGGGCAGCAGCGCCGGGTGGGCATCTTCGCAACTCGCGGCCCGCGGCGGGTCAACCCGATCGGGCTCAGCCTCGTCCAGATCATCGAGGTAGCGGGCTCGGCCGTCCGGTTCGCCGGGGTCGATCTGCTCGACGGAACGCCGGTCGTCGACATCAAGCCCTACGTCAGCCGGTTCGACCGGCCTGGCGGCTATCCGCGGTGCGGCTGGTTCGACGAGGTCCCGATCGACGACGGCGCAACACCCGAGCGGCTGGGCCGTTCCGGGCCGCTGCCCTGACCGTGCCTGGGGGAAAACCCCCACGTGAAGACGGGCAGTAACCACGTTCCGCGCGGCTCGCCCGGTTTCTAGCGTGATCTCCAGACGGCACGCCAGCGTGCCAGCACTGAAGGAGGTCACATGATCGAGGTTCGGGGGCTGACCAAACGTTACGGCTCCACCCTCGCGGTCGACGCGCTCAACTTCGACCTCACGCCGGGAGCGGTTACCGGGTTTCTCGGCGCGAACGGGTCAGGCAAATCCACCACAATGCGGATGATGCTGGGCCTGGACAGGCCGGACGCGGGGCAGGTCCGCATCGGCGGACAGCGCTTCCGCGACCTGCGCTGGCCGCTGCGGGAGGTCGGCGCGCTGCTCGAGGCCAGGGCGTTCCACCCCGGCCGGAGCGCCCGCAGTCACCTGGCCGCGCTCGCGGCCAGCAACGGCATTCCGCCGCGCCGCGTCGCCGAGGTCTTGGGTATGGTCGGCCTGACCAGCGTCGCGGGCAAGCGGGCCGGGGGCTTCTCGCTCGGAATGGCCCAGCGGCTCGGCCTCGCCGCGGCACTGCTAGGCGACCCGCCGGTGCTGCTGCTTGACGAGCCGGTCAACGGCCTTGACCCGGCCGGGATTCACTGGATCCGCGACCTGCTCACCTCGCTCGCCGCCGAGGGCCGCGTGGTGTTCGTGTCCAGCCACCTGATCAGCGAGATGGCACTGATGGCCGACCGGCTCGTCGTCATCGGCCAGGGACGGCTGCTCGCCGACACCTCGGTGGCCGAGATGTCGGAGGGCGCGCCGTCCCTGGAGGCGGCCTTCCTGGCGCTGACCGAATCAAGCGCCGAATACCGGGCGGCCGCGGTGGCGCCCGGCAGCCGGGACATGGCGGCCTGGCCGCCTGCGACAGCCCGGAAGGAGGGCTCACGATGACCGCGCTCGCAGCACGCATCCCGGCCGGGCACTACCGGTTCCGGCACGTCGCGCGGATGGAGTGGATCAAGGTACGCAGCCTGCGGTCGACCTGGTGGACGCTGGCGATCAGCGCCGGCGGCGCGATCGGCATCGGCGTCGCGGTGGGGCTGAACACGACGAACGGCAGCGAGGACCTGACCAACAACGCGCTCGCCGGGCTCATCCCCGCCCTTCTGCTCAGCGGGATCCTGGGTGTCCTGCTCATGACCAGCGAGTACTCGTCCGGCATGATCAGATCCTCGCTGGCGGCGTCCCCGCGGCGGCCGCTGCTGCTGGCCGCCAAGGCCGCGGTGTTCGGCGCCGTGGCGCTGGTGTTCGGCGAGGCGGCCTCGTTCATCGCGTTCTTCGCCGGCGGGGCCGCCCTGCGGCACGGCATCACGGCACCGTCGCTGAGCCAGCCGGGGGTGCTCCGCGCGGTGGTGCTGGGCGGGGCCGGCTTCTGCCTGCTCGGGCTGATCGGGCTGGGGCTGGGCGCGATCATCCGGCACACCGCCGCGACCATCGCCGTGTACGTCGGCTGCCTGTTCGTGCTCCCGACGTTCATCGGCAATCTGGTCCACCAGGTGGGCGTGTACCTCCCGATCATCATCGTCGGCAACTCGCTGACCACCACGCAGCCGGCTGCCTGCCGGCCGGGCGCCACGGATTGCACGCCGTTCCTGTCCGCATGGGCGGGCCTCGGCGTGCTCGCCCTGTACGCGGCCGTCGCCCTGGCCGTCGGCGGCTGGCTGTTCGCCCGCCGTGACGCCTGAACGGCACAATGAGCCCATGGGCGCCATCGGCCCGGTGAACCCGGACGTCGCAGGCGGGCCGCCCGGCCGCCAGCCGGGCGGCCCACTGCCCATGCAGCTCGCCGCCATCGCCCGGGCGCCATTCACCGCCCGGGCAAGGCGCGAGCTGCTGTTCTGCCTCATCGAGGCGCCGCTGGGGCTTGCCGTGCTCGCCATTCCGGCCGCCCTCTCGATCGAGGGGGTCGTCCTCCAGCTGCTGTCGACTGGTGACACGAAACCCGCCAGAGGCTGGCTGGCGATCGGCAGCCTGCTCGCCCTTCTGCTCATTCTGGGGATCGCGATCCCCTGGGTCGGTCGCCGCCTTGGGACCGTCCACCGCGACCTGGCAGCCCGGCTGCTCGGCCAGCGCATGACCGGACCGCTGCCGCGGCACCGCGGCCGCGGCGTCTTCGGCCGTCCGGCGGCGATGTTCCGCGACGGACCCGGCTGGCGGGCTGCCGCATATGCCCTGGTCAAGCTGCCGGTCACGGTGGCCGAAATCTACGCGGTCGCGCTCGCCGCCCTCGGGCTCACCGACCTGAGCTACCCGTTCTGGTGGCCGCTGTTCCGCAATCACCCAGCCGGCACGGTGCTGCAGCCCGTCCCGGTGTACACGGCGCTGGGCACGTTCGACATACGTGCCGTCGGCGGAACCCTCGCCGCGTTCGCCGCTGGCGCGGCGATGGTGCTCGCCGCGCCCTGGGTCGCGCGGGGAGCTGCGGCGGCGGACTGCTGGCTGATGCGCGGAATGCTCGGCCCCGGCAGGCTCGCCCAGCGCGTCGCCGACCTGGAACAGAGCAGGACGCTGGCCGTCGAAGACTCGGCGGCGATGCTGCGCCGGGTCGAACGCGACCTGCACGACGGCGCCCAGATCCGGCTGGCCACGCTGGCCATGAACCTCGGCATGGCGAGGGAAAGGCTGCAGGCTGACGCCGATCCCGAGCTACGCGGGCTGGTCGACGCGGCCCACCAGGGTGCCAAGGACGCCTTGGCCGACCTGCGCAACCTGGCCAGGGGCATCCACCCGCCCGCGCTGGACAACGGCCTGCCGGACGCGCTGGCCACCCTGGCCGCGAGCAGCGTGATCCCGGTCGAGCTGAGCGCGGACACACCGCAGCGGCCCGCCCAGGCCATCGAGACCATTGCCTACTTCTGCGCCGCCGAGCTGCTGGCCAACGCGGTCAAGCACAGCGGCGCGAACAAGATCAGCATCGGGCTGGCCGAGCGGGCCGAAACGCTCGTGCTGCGGGTGACCGACGATGGCGCGGGCGGTGCCGACCAGGCCCGCGGCAGCGGCCTGGCCGGCCTGGCCCAGCGCGTGCGTACCGTTGACGGCCAAGTGGACGTCGTGAGCCCGGCGGGCGGCCCGACGCAGATCACCGTGACGCTTCCGATGCACGCGTGAGCCCGTGGCAGCATCCGGGGGTGGAGATCGTGGAGGCCCGCCGATGTCCGATGCTGGGGGCGGACGCCCGGCGATGTCCAAGGGTCGACGTGGCGAAGGTCGGCCGATGCGCGTTGTGATCGCCGAGGACGCCGCCTTGTTCCGGGAGGGCCTCGCCCGGCTGATCGCCGACCGCGGTCACGAGGTGGTCGCCGCGGTCGCCGACGCCGGCGCGCTGCTCGAGGCCGTGGCCGCGCACGAACCCGACGTGGCGGTTGCGGACATCCGGATGCCGCCCACGCACACCGACGAGGGGCTGCGCGCCGCGATCGAGCTGCGCCGTGAGCACCCCGGAACCGGGGTGCTCGTGCTGTCCCAGTACGTCGAGACCAGGTACGCGGCGCGGCTGCTCGAAGGCAACGCAGCCGGCGTCGGCTACCTGCTCAAGGACCGGGTCGCCGACGTGGCCGAGTTCGCCGACGCGCTCAGCCGGGTGGCCGCCGGCGGCACCGCTCTCGACCCCGAGGTGGTCAGCCAGCTCGTCCGCGTCAGCCGGCACGCGCAGGGCGTGGCCACGCTGACCGCGCGGGAACGCGACGTGCTGTCGCTGATGGCCGAGGGCCGGTCCAACGCCGGTATCGCCGCCGCCCTCGTGGTCTCGGCCGGGGTGGTCGAGAAGCACGTGGCGAGCATCTTCGGCAAGCTGGGCCTGCCGCCGTCCGAAGCGGACAACCGCCGTGTCCTCGCGGTGCTGCGCTACCTGGGGTCCTGAGCCGGTCCCAGGCCCCGGGCAGCGCCGCCGGCGGTCAGGCCCATCGCCCGATATGAGCGCGCTCCGAACCGCGACTCGGTATCAGGTCGGTGGGCGGGAACGTCACCGCCACCGGGTGGGTCAGACGTCGGGGATGCCGAGGTCGAGGTTGGGGCGGTCCAGGCCGCCGTCGACCTCGAGGATCTTTCCGGTGACATAGCCGCCGGCGGGCGAGACCAGGAACAGCACGGCCGCGGCGACGTCCTCCGGGTCGCCGATCCGCCGCAACGGGGTCGACCGCTCCATCTGGCCCCGCAGCTCGTCGTTGGTGAGGACGATGTCGAGCGCCGAAGTCGCGACCGACCCGACCGCGACCGCGTTGACCCGGATCCTCGGCGCCAGGTCGGCCGCGGCGAGCCGGGTGTAGTGGGAAAGCGCCGCCTTGGCCGTGCCGTACGCCAGATAGCCGCGGCCCGGGACCCGCCCGACCACCGAGGAGATGTTGACCACGGCGCCGCCCTGGCCCGGCGAGGCCAGCAGATGCGGCACGGCCGCCTGGGTGAGGCTGTGCGCGGTCTCCACGTTGAACGCGAACGCGCGCTCCAGGTGCCGGGGCTTGGTCGCCAGGAACGGCCGCGGCATCGCGCCGCCGACGTTGTTGACCACGATGTCCAGCCGCCCGAACGCGCCCACAGCGGCCTCGGCCAGGCCCGCGGCGGCGTCGAGGTCGCTCAGGTCGGCGGGGACGACGACCGCCCGCCGCCCGGCGGCCTCGATCTCGCGCGCCACCTTGGCAAGCTGGTCCTCGGTACGCGCGGAGATCAGCACGTCGGCGCCGGCCTCGGCAAGCGCGATCGCGGTGGCCGCGCCGATACCCCGGCCGGCGCCGGTCACCACCGCTGCGCGGCCGGTCACACGAAAGCGATCCAAGATCATGAGCCGTCCCTGCCTGTCGAGTGCGGTAAGCCTACGGACAACTAGAACACGTTTCAATTCGCCGGGCAGGGGATGGGCTACGCGCGGAGGGGGGCTTCGCGCGGAGCGGTGGCCGTTGCGGGAAGAGGTGGGCATCGCGGGGAGGCGGGCATCGCAGGGAGGCGGGCTTCGCGGGGAGAGGTGGGCTTCGCGGAGAGAGGTGGGCGTCGCGGGGAGAGTTGGGCGCCGCGGGGAGGGGGGCTTCGCGGCGGGGTAGGGGCGGTCACATTCCGGCTGTTCCTGGGGTCATCGGAATGAGTGAGGGAAGCGGAAGGAGATGAGCGAGGATGGCGCGCACGCTGAGCTTGATCGTCCGCAACGTCGTGTTCACGATCGTGGTGCCGGGGCTGGGCGGGGTCTGGGCGCCGTGGCGGATCGCGACCGATCACGGGGACGCGGTCTCGCCCGCCGCGTGGCCCGCGGCCCTGGTCATCGCGGCCGGGGCTGCCCTGTACGCGTGGTGTGTCTGGAACTTCGCGGCGGTGGGGCACGGCACGCCCGGCCCGTGGGACGCGCCGCAGCGCGTCGTCGCGACCGGGCCGTACCGCTGGGTGCGCAACCC
>JASHOI010000134.1 GCA_030041195.1 Streptosporangiaceae bacterium
CCGCCCGTTCGCGGACATTTGCCTACCTAGTGTTTTCGACGACAGCCTGGCCCCGGCCGGCGAGCACATCATGTCGATGTTCACCCAGTGGGTGCCGCACGGCTACGCCGATGCCGAGGACGACACCGAGCTCACGGCCTACGCCGACCGCGTGATCGGCCGGATGGAGTCGGTGGCGCCCGGATTCACCAGCTCGATCCGGCACCGGCAGGTGATCGGGCCGCACACGATGCAGCAGGAATACGGCCTGGTCGGCGGCAACATCTTCCATGGCGAGCTGACCCTCGGCCAGATGTTCCACGCCCGGCCCGCCGCGGGTTACGCCGACCTGCGCACGCCGGTGCCCGGCCTGTACCAGGCCGGGTCGGCGACTCACGGCGGCGGCGGCGTCACCGGCATACCCGGCCGCAACGTCGTGCGGCAGATCCTCGCCGACGCCCGGGCCGACCGCTGGCGCGCCCGGGTCCGCGCCAGCCTGCCCCAGCGCCGGGCCGGCGCCGCATAGGCCGCCCGAATGGAGTTCAGCAAGGAGCTGCGGGACGACGTGATCGCGGGCGTGATCACGGTCTCGTTCCGGCTGTGGCAGCGGCCCAAGGTCAGGGTCGGCGGCCGGTACCGGGTCGGCCCCGCGCAGATCGAGGTCGACGCCGTCGAGCTGCTGCCGTTCGCCGCCATCACCGCGCTCGACGTGCGCCGCTCTGGCGAGCCCGACCTGGAGTCACTGCGCCGCAGGGCCGCCCACGCCGGCCCGATCGACGACGGCACGCTCCTCTACCGGGTCGAGTTCCACGTCGTGACGACCGGCCACGGGGCGTGGCGTAACGGCCCCTCATAGGGCGACGGGGAGGTCGTCGAGTCTGGACACGACCTGGGCGGCGTCGGGATGGTGCAGATCGTCGAGGACCGCGAGCGCCTGCTGCCAGGCCTCGCGGGCCGCCGGCCGGTCGCCGAGGGCCTGGTGCGCGTCGCCGAGCCTGGTCAGCACGCCGGCTTGCTCGGACCGGTCGCTGACCACGCGCAGCAGGCCGAGCGCACGCTGGTAACAGCCGACGGCGTCGTCGTGCTGGCCCAGATGGCTTCTGACGTAACCCAGGTGGTCCCAGGTGTGCGCCTCGCCGAGCGCGTTCCCGAGCTCGCGGTGCAGGGCGAGGGCCTGCCGGCAGCGGCCGAGCGCCGCCTGGTAGTCGCCCGCCGCCGCGGCGTACCAGCCCAGGCGGTGCAGGCCGTGGGCCTGCCCGGCCCGGTGCCCGAGGTCGCGGTAGAGCCGCAGCGCGTGCTCGGTGTGCCGCCTGGCCGCCGCGTGCTGGCCCTGCTCCGCGCATGAGGTGCCAAGGAAGATGCTGCTGCGTGCCTCGCTGGCCCGGTCGCCGAGGTGCCGGAACGCCTCGATCGCCTGCTCGAGGTGGGCCCGCGCCTCGTCGTAACCGCGCAGGCGCATGCACACCAGGGCCAGGCCGTGGTGAGCGTGGGCCAGCCCGAGGCGGTCACCAAGGCGGCCGGCGGCGGCGAGCGCGGATTCCTGGGTGACGGCGAGGTCGTGCCAGTGCCCCTCGCGATCGAGGAACTCCGTCATCGCCGCGGGCAGTTGCCAGGCGCGGGCGTCGAGCCCAGCAGCCTCAGCCATCGCCGCGGACGCCAGCAGCACCTGGTGCTCGGCGGCGAACCAGGCCCGGGCCTGGGCCCGGCTGGTCATCCGTTCCGGCACCGTTCCCGGCTCGGCCTGGCCGAGTGCGAGCGGATCCCGCGCCGGGTAGAGCAGCGGGTACGCGGTGTTGGCGGTGATCAGATAGTGGTCGAGCACCCGGCGGGTGGCGGGGCCGCGCTCGTCCGCCGCACCGCCGGCGCTGGCCAGCTCAGTGGCGTAG
The DNA here is from genome assembly GCA_030041195.1 of Streptosporangiaceae bacterium. The sequence goes on from JASHOI010000134.1 coordinate 1,866, forward strand.
GCGCGCAGCAGGTCGTGGAAGCCGAACCGGCCGGGAGCCGGCTCGGCGAGCAGATGGGCGCTGGTGAGCTCGGCCAGGGCGCGGCGCGCCTGCGGCACCGTGATGCCGGCCAGGCTCGCCGCGGCCGGCGCCGAGATGTCGGGTCCCTGGTGGACGCCGAGCAGCCGGAACATCCGCGCCGCCGGGCTGCTGAGCTGCCGGTACGACCAGGACAGCACCTCCCTGACGCTGCCCCCCGCGTCGTCGGTGCCCAGCGCGTCCAGCCGGCCCTCGTCGCTGCGCAGCTCGGCGGCGAGCGCTGCGAGCGTGAGCCCGGGGCGCGCGGCGGCTCTGGCCGCGGCGATCGAGAGCGCCAGCGGGAGCCCGGCGCAGAGCCCGGCCAGATCGGTGGCTGCGGCTGGCTCGGCCATCACCCGCTGCGCCCCCAGCCTGCCGACCAGCAGCTCGCACGCCTCGGCCTCGCACATCACACCGAGGAACAACGGGTGCGCGCCCTCCATGGCGACCAGACCGGTCAGCTGGCTGCGGCTGGTGACCAGCACCGCACAGCCCGGGCCGGGCAGCAGCGGCCGCACCTGGGCGGCATCCGCCGCGTTGTCGATCAGCACCAGCATTCGCTTGCCCGCCAGCATGCTGCGGTACAGCGCGGCCTGCGCGTCCAGCGACTCGGGGATCTGCGCCGAGAGAACGCCCATGGCGCGCAGCAGCCCGCGCAGCGCCTCCGCCGCGGTGACCGGCGTGCCCTCCGGGCCGAAGCCCCTGAGGTTGACGTACAGCTGCCCGCCCGGGAACCGGTCGGCGACCCGGTGCGCCCAGTGCACGGCCAGCGTGGTCTTGCCGACCCCGGCCGGGCCCGTGAGCACCCAGACCGCGCCGCGGCCGTCACCGTCCGTGGCGTGGCTGACCAGCTCGTCCAGGGCCTTCAGCTGCTCCGCCCGCCCGGCGAAGTGCGGCGGGCTGGTCGGCAGCTGCCGCGGCACCAGCCGAGCGAACGTGGTGGTGGCCACGGCGGACCCGACGTCATCGAGCGGCCCGGCGGCCGCCGCGGCCGTCTGGCCGGTGGCGGCCAGGTCCGGGTCGCCGGTCAGGATCTGCCGGTGCAGGGCCTGCAGTTCCGGGCCCGGCTCCACGCCCAGCTCGCTGGCCAGCCGGTCCCTGATGTCCCGGAAGACCCGCAGCGCGCCGTCTCGCTGCCCCAGCCGGTACAGCGCCACGATCAGCAGACAGGCGAGCCGCTCGGCCAGCGGGTGCTCCGCGAGCAGCCCCGGCAGCTCGGCGGCGGCCTGCCGCTCCATCCCGCACGCCAGCAGCCCGGCGACGCGGTCCTGGGCCACCGACAGGCGCTCCTCGGCGAGCATTGACCGGACCGCGGCCACCGCGGCGGTGCCCGGCGCGTCGGCCAGCGCCGGTCCTCGCCACAGGGCAAGCGCCCGGTCGAACGCGGCGACCGCAGCCCACCGGTCCCCGGCCGCCCGTCCGGTGGCGGCCAGCGACCGGAACCGGTGCACATCCACCCGGTCGGGCTCAACCTGCAGCCGGTAGGCCTCGCCGCACCGGTCCAGGCGGCTGCCCGGCACCGGGGTGAGCGCCCGGCGGGCGCCGGTCACCAGAGCCTGCAGGCTGCCCCGCGCGGAACGCGGCGGCTGGTCGTCCCACACCGCGTCGATCAGCTCGGCCACCGGCACCGGGTGACCGGCCCGCAGCGCCAGCATGCCAAGCACCAGCCGCTGCTGCGGCGGCTGCGATGGCGTCCGCGAGCGGGCGGCCGGGACCTCGACGGGACCCAGCACCCTCAGCGCGATGTCGTCTTCCATCCCGGCTCCCTGGGACCAGCGCATAGCTGCTCGGCCGAGTATCGATCTTAAGCCGCGCTAACTCCGTATTTATGGTTATAACGGGCAGTTCAGTGTGCATCGTGACCCACATGTCATCGTCCCGTTGCAGGGGCGAAGCGCCCCGGAGCCCGAATGGCCCGATGATGGTGGTTTATTCGATCTTGACGACAATGGGAGCGATGGCCATGGCTGGACCGGTGACGATGGTGGTGCTCGGCGCCGGAGCCCGGGGCAACGTGTTCGGCGGGTTCGCCGAGCAGTTCCCCGGCCGGGCCAGGGTGGTGGCCGTCGCCGACCCGCGCGCGGATCGCCGGGACGCGCTGGCCGACCGGCTCGGGGTGGCCGCGGACCTGCGGCTGAGCGACTGGCAGCAGGTGGCCTCGCGGGAGCGGCTGGCCGACGCGGTGATCGTGACCACGCCGGACCGCGAGCACGCCGAGGCGGCGATCCGGTTCGCCGGGCTCGGTTACCACGTGCTGCTCGAGAAGCCGATCGCGCCCTCCTGGGCGGAGTGCGTCGAGGTGGTCGACGCTGTCGAGAAGGCCGGGGTCATCCTGGCGGTCTGCCACGTGATGCGGTACACGCCCTACACCGAGGCCGTGAAGCAGGTCGTGGCCGAGGGCCGGCTCGGCCAGATCGTCGGCGTGGAGCAGTTGGAGCCGGTCGGCTGGTGGCACTTCGCGCACGCGTACGTGCGCGGCAACTGGCGCCGCGCCGACCAGGCCGGGCCGAGCTTGCTGACCAAGTGCTGCCACGACCTCGACTGGCTCCGTTACGTGGTCGGCAGGCCGGCCGTGGCGGTGTCGAGCCGCGGCGGGCTGCACCACTTCACCGCGGCCAGCCGGCCGCCGGGCGCCGCCGACCGCTGCCTCGACTGCGCCGTCGAGCCGGCCTGCCCGTACTCGGCCACCCGGCTGTATCTCGGCTTCCTCGACGACCCGAAGCGGAAGCGCTGGCCGCTGTCGGTCCTCACCACCGACCTCACCGAGCGCGGCGTCCGGCGGGCGCTGCGCGACGGGCCGTACGGCCGCTGCGTCTACGCCTGCGACAACGACGTGGCCGACCATCAGGTGGTCACGATCGAGTTCGACGGCGGGGTCACGGCAACGCTGACGATGAGCGCGTTCACGCCGTACGGGCGGCGCCGCACCCGGATCATGGGTGCCCGCGGGTTCCTGGAAGGCGACGGGCACCAGGTCACGGTCACCGACTTCGTCACCGGGCAGGTCACGCCGGTTCCGGTGGCGGACTCGGCCGCGGGCGCCGGCGGCGGTCACGGCGGCGGGGACTTCGGCGTGATCGGCGCCTTCGTCGACGCGGTGGCATCCGGCGACCGGTCGCTCATCTGCACCGGGCCGCGGGAATCGCTGGACAGCCATCAGATGGCGTTCGCCGCCGAGCGCAGCAGGCTGACCGGGGCGCCGGTGCCGCTCACCGGCTAGCGCTACGGCGCCGAGGACGCGGAAAGCTCCTGGTCCGCGGGCTCCGTGGGGGCGAGCGGGGCACGGCCGCAGATCAGGTCGGCCGCCCGCTCGGCGATCGCTATCGTCGGCGCGTTGGTGTTGCCCCTCGGCACCGTGGGCATCACCGAGGCGTCCACCACCCGCAGGCCCGCGATCCCCCTCACCCGCAGCTCCGGGTCGACCACGCTGGTGAGCCTGCTGGCCGCCAGCCTGGAATCGCCGCCCATCGCGCAGGTGCCGACCGGGTGGTAGATCGTGGTCAGGTTGTGCCGGATGAAGTCCCGGATCTCGGCGTCGCTGCGCACGTCGTCGCCGGGCGCGAGCTCCGACTTGCAGATCTTGGACATGGGCCGCTGTACCGCGATGTCCCTGGCCATCTGGACGCCGGCGACCAGCGGCTCGATGTCGGCCCCGTCGGACAGGTAGGCCGGGTCGATCAGCGGCTTGTGCCGCGGGTCGGTGCTGGCCAGCCGGACGTGGCCGCGGCTGCGCACCGCCACGAGCGCGATCAGCAGCGACAGCGCGCGGATGGCCGGGTCGGTGAGGCCGCCGTTCTGGTACGGGGCCGGCAGCGCATGCCACTGGATGTCCGGCGCGGGAAGCGCCGGGTCGGAGCGGCTGAACCCGCCCGACTCGGCGATGTTCGTGGTCATCGGCCCGGAGTGCATCAGCTGCCAGCGGGCCAGGCTCGCCCGGCCGGCCTGCTCCCACAGCCCACGGGACTTCGGCGTGTGCCACATCGCCGTCACCGCCGGGTGGTCGGACAGGTTCCCGCCCACCCCCGGGCTCTCGGCGACCACGGTGATGCCGTGCGTCCGCAGGTGGTCGGCCGGGCCGATGCCGGACAGCATGAGCAGCTGCGGGCTGCCGATCGCGCCGGCCGCCAGGATGACCTCGCCCTCGGCGTGCGCCGTCTCGGACCCGCCGCGCAGCAGGTAGTGCACGCCGACCGCGTGGCCGCCGGACACCGCGATGCTGGTCACCAGCGCGTCGGTCTGGATGGTCAGGTTCGGCCGGCCTGCGGCCGGGTGCAGGTACGCGTCGGCCGCGCTGCAGCGGCGGCCGCGCTGCTGGGTCACCTGGTAGAAGCCGACGCCGTCCTGCCGGGGGCCGTTGAAGTCGTCGTTGGCCGGCAGGCCAGCGTGCTCGGCCGAGTCCACGAACGCGCTGGCCAGCGCCGACTTGTGCCGCAGATCGGTGACACTGAGCGGGCCCGAAGCCCCGTGGTAGGCGGAGGCCCCGCGGGAGTTGCCCTCGGCCCGCAGGAAGTACGGCAGCAGGTCGGTGTACCCCCAGCCCTCGCAGCCGAACTCGTCGCGCCAGGTGTTGTAGTCATAGCGGCTGCCGCGGATGTAGATCATCGCGTTGATCGACGACGACCCGCCGAGGGTCCTGCCGCGGGGCCAGTACACCGAGCGGCCCGCCGCGCGCTCCTGCGGGACCGTCTGGTAGTTCCAGTCATAGGTGCTCTGGAAGAGCAGGTTCTGCCCGGCCGGGATATGGATCTCACTGGCGGTGTCGGGCGGGCCAGCCTCGAGCAGCAGCACCCGGGTGTCCGGGTTCTCGGTGAGCCGCGCGGCAAGGACACAGCCCGCGCTGCCCGCGCCGACGATGACATAGTCATACACGGCCAGCCTCCGGGCACAGGTCGGACATTTGCTGGATACCATACTCATTCCCGGACCACCCGGTGCAGCCGATCCCGGCCTCCGAGAGCGGGCGCCCGCTCTTGGCCGGCAACACGCAGGTGATCGCGCCCCGGCCGGTTCCGGGCTCCCGGACGGCACCAAGCGCGCCCCCGGCCCGATCGGGCCGGGGGCGCGCTCCCCCCACATTTGCGGCCTGCTCGTGGCTCCGGCGGGCCCCCGAGATCCGCCGGGCACTCGATGCGAGCAGGCCTGCGGGCCAAAGGGCCCGCCCCAGGCCTAGTTCCCCCGTTTCGGCCTGGCCAGGGTCATCAACGTCAGTGACCGAAACCACATCTTCGGCGTTGTTAGCCGGTCACGCTCCGGTGATCACCCTTCGTACACCTACGATGCCACATCGTGGTGACTATGTGAATACCCCAGGTCAGGACCCTAAAACAGAGAGAGCGCAGCTTCGGCCAACTTTCTTCCGGCGATCACTCTGACCTCGCTAAACCTCATACGCCACAGTCGTTTCGGCCTAGCTCTGGGACATTAGGGCAAACGTTAGCCCGGTGCCTGGACCAGCCAGAGCCAGTGCCCGGGCCAGCCAGGCCAGTGCCCGGGCCAGCCACCCCCGGGTGCCCACCGGGGGCGGCAGGGGGTACCAGAGCTACCCCGCCGGGCTAATCCACAACGGCGGCCCGTCATGTCCATGATCGTGGTGGGTTTTTCCGGAATAGCAGCCAAAACTCACCACGATCATGAAATGACCGCTCGCCGCGGCGCCGCGGGCACGCTGGCCTGGCGGGCGTGGCCGATACGGTTGACTGCATGTCGGACCAACGCAGGGAGAACCCCGTCGTGCTCTCCCGGATCTACACCCGCACCGGGGACGACGGCAGCACCGCGCTCGGCGACGGCAGCCGCGCGGCCAAGACCGATCCCAGGCTCGCCGCCTACGCCGACGTCGACGAGGCCA
>JASHOI010000002.1 GCA_030041195.1 Streptosporangiaceae bacterium
GGCCAGGGCTAGGGCCAGGTTCTCGGCCAGCAGCACGACCGCGACCGTGCCCGGGGTCGCGCCGACGGCCTTGAGCAGCCCGACCCGCCGGATCCGCTCGGCCATCCGGCCGCCGGCCAGCACGGCCACGCTCGCGATCGCCAGCAACCCGGCCAGCCAGGCACCCGGCGACAAGACCTGCTGCTCGTCCTGCACCAGCAGGCCGGACCCGGTCTGGATGGCCTGCCACGGGATCAAGACCGGCACGGTGAACGACGGCTTGTTGCCGTACTCATCGGCGAACGCCGGCGCAGAGGCCGGGTCCTTCAGGTCCAGGTTGAGGAAGTACGACAGCGGCGCGGCCGCCGAGCCGAGCGCGCGGGCATCGGCCTCGGTGACCCACGCCAGCCCGTTGCTGGCGGCCGCCGGAACCGCGTTGTCATGCAGGTCAAAGACACAGTCGCCGCCCGGCGTAGCACACATGTTCGGGTAGGGCAGGCTCGCGGCCGTGACCGCGATCCCCACCACCTGGTAGGCCCGGCCGTCCAGCGTGACCCGGTCGCCGACACCGGCCCCGAGCGCCTCAGCGAACGTACGCTCCAGCACGACCCCGCCCGGCCGCACCCAGCTGCCCGCGAGCACCTTCGGCCGGTCGATCGACGCCGGCACCTGAGCCCGGCCTTCAGCCTCCACCGGCGCGACGATGCCCCTGTAGCGCAGCACAACCGAGGCGACCGGATACGGCCCGCTGAAACCGGCCACCCCCGGTTCCCCGGTAAGCGTCCTGACCTCGGCCGCGATCTGGGCATGCCCGACCGGCTCGAAGTTGGCCGAGCCGTTGCCATGCCCGGGCGGTCCGAAGGAGAACCCAAGGATCTGGGCCACCACGTCCGGGCCCTTTGTCTCGGCCTGGGTCTGCAGATACGGCTTGTTGGTGACCCCGCGCAGCACCAGCCCCAGGGTCAGCGTGGCGGTAGCTGCGGTGATCGCCAGCACCAGCAGCAGCGCCGGTCCCGGCCGGCGCCGCAGATCCCGGACAACCAGGCGACCGATAAGCTTGATCTTGCCCATGACCTCACACCTCCTGCCGAGTCATCCCGGCCAGCGTGGCCGGAGAGCCGAGGCTGCCGGTCCTGCCGCGGGTGAGCCTCGTCTCGTCGACGAACGCGCCGTCGCGCATCGAGATCAGCCTGTCTGCGGTGGCCGCGATCCGCGAATCGTGGGTGACGATCACCAGCGTCTGCCCAGCCGCGTGCAGGTCCTCGAACAGCCGCAGCACCTCCACCGTGGCCTGGCTGTCCAGGTTCCCGGTCGGCTCATCAGCCAGCACCAGCTGCGGGCCGCTGACCAGGGCGCGGGCGATCGCGACACGCTGGCGCTGGCCGCCGGATAGCTGCGAGGGCAGATGTCTGGCACGGTCGGCCAGCCTGACCTGCTCCAGCAGGACCCGCGCCCGCCGCCGCGCCCAGCGCGCCGACCGGCCGGCCAGCAACGCTGGCAGCTCGACGTTCTCGGCCGCGGTCAGCTCGTCCATTAGGTGGAATGCCTGGAACACAAACCCGATCCGGTCGCGACGCAGCCGGGCCAGCGCCCGCTCGCCGAACTGGTCGATCCGCTGACCGGCCAGCCACAGCTCGCCGCCCGATGGCCGGTCCAGGCCGCCGAGCAGGTGCAGCAGCGTCGACTTCCCGCATCCGCTCGGGCCCATTACCGCCAGGGTCTCGCCCGCGGCGACCTCCAGGTCAACTCCGCCGACTGCCCGCACCAGCCCTTCGCCCTTCCCGTAGTGCTTGCGCAGCCCGCAAGTGCGAACCAGCGCTGTTGCAAAACCATTCATCTTTTTCCCCTCCTGTGCAATGTGGTAGGCGTGAACAACGTCGGGGTCACGCGCCTCAATCGGCAGCGCCGGTTGCCGTGCGCTGCCCGTGCCGAGACCTCGCGTGCATTGGTCGATCTGCTTCATTTCCGGCTGTCCTCTCCATACGGACGGTGTCGGGCACGCTGCGCTGACGATGTTGGTATCGGGGTGGTGCCGTGTCGCTGGCTCGCCTCCTGGGTTCCGTCGGGGTCCAGTCGGCGGACCGAGATCAGGCTCAGTCCGAGGTCGCGGACCTTGACCAGCACTCCGTGCAGCGCTGGCTGGTCGGGCAGCCACCCGCAGATGACCGTCTGGCTGCCATCGCTGCTGATCAGCAGGCCGTCGAACCACGCGGCCCAGCGCTTGGCGAGGACCCCGTCGACGCGGATCTCGTATTGCGCCGGTGAGTGCGGGCGGGGATGTGGTGCAGCCATGGGTTTTGTCCTGTCGGATGCGGGCTTGTGATCTGCACCCTAGAAGGGCCAAGCCCGCGGAGCGTCACCCGAAAGTGCCAATGGGGTGGAATCTTCAGCGGCGGCACCGGGGCACTAAAGTGCCGCCGGAACCACGGGCACTGGTACTTGCAGCCAGCCGACGGATATTCGTGGCAATCAACCCTGCGATACGATCTACATGGAGAGGGAGCAAGCGCAGGGCTTAGGTGGCTAAGCCGCCGTGGTTGGGGCCAATGATCGGACCGCTGTTGGCGGCGCGGCCGGGTATCCGGGTGCCGCGTTGCTGGGACCCCTTCGAGGTGGCTGTCGCCACCCTCACTGAACAGCAAGCTCGGCCCGCGTCGCAGCGTGTCGTTGAAGGGGACATTAACGAGCAGGGCCGCCAGAGCCCGGGTGTAGCGGCGTTCCGCCTCACCCACACTTTTCCAGGGCCGGGCGTCCTCACGCGTGGCCGTACTGGCCTTCTGGCCGCTGGCCTGACCAACGCGCAAGCCGAGATCGTTACATCCTTCTCTGTCGCCGTCGAACACGGCGTGATCCGGCTCGACGGCAGCACGACATCGGGGGAGGTGATTAGTACCATTGCTGTAGTCCCTGCCGTTATCGCCATCACGGCCGAAAACGTCGCGCTGCGGATGGGCGAGCCTGACGCCTTCCTCGCCGACGACTCAGCCTTGCAGCAGTTGCTCCGCCGGTTCAGCGGAACGCCAAACCCGCCGCCGCTCGATCGCGCCTGAGAACCACAGCGTTCGTACGCGGCAGCTCATTTGTGGGGAGTGAGCTTGCGCAGTTGCTTTTCCCTGCCAGCCCGACGTGAGTATCTCGCGCTCCGCACCGGCTGCGGCACGCTGGACGTAGATGTCGTCGTGGTCAGCTCGCAACGGACCGGCCCGTGACGTCGGCGGAAGGCACGGCAGGATGTGCCACGCCGGACGCTGCCGCCGAGCGCGAAATGCTGCTGGCCACCAAGCTGAACGTCCCGGTGTCGCCGCCGGATCTGGTCCCACGGCCCCGCCTGACCGAACGGCTCGATGAGGGCGGGGGCGTGGTGCTGGTGTGCGCCCCGGCCGGGTACGGCAAGACGGTCCTGATCGCCGACTGGGTTCGGCACACTCGGTTTCCGGTCGCGTGGCTATCGCTTGACGGGGGTGACAACGACCCCGCCCGGTTCTGGAGGCACGCGGTGTCGGCGCTGGACCGGGCGCTCCCTGGGATCAGTGTGCGGGTGAGCCCGTTTCTCGGGCCGCCCACGCCGCCCTCATTCGAGGCGCTGGTGACATCTCTGATCAACGAGCTGGCCGCCCAAAGCGACGCGGGCGAGCAGTTGCTGATTCTCGACGACTACCACGCGGTTGACTCCGCCCCGGTGCACGCGTCGCTCGGGTTGCTGCTGGAGCGCCGGCCGCCCGGGCTGCGGGTGGTGCTGTCCAGCCGCGCAGACCCGCCGCTGGCGCTGGCGCGGTTGCGGGCCCGCGGCCAGCTCACCGAGATACGCGCAGCCGACCTGCGATTTAGCGCCGGTGAGGCGGGCGCGCTGCTGGCCCAGGTGGCAACCGGGCCGGGCAGCCAGCTGCCGCAGGTGGCTCTGGAGGCGCTGGCGGACCGTACCGAGGGGTGGGCGGCCGGGCTGCAACTGGCCGGCTTGTCGCTGCGCGGCCAGCCCGATGTCGCCGCGTTCGTGGCGGCGTTCACCGGCAGCCACCGGTATGTGCTGGATTTTCTGGCCGAGGAGGTGCTCGAGCGGCAAGACGAACAGGTGCGCGCCTTCCTGCTGGAAACCTCGGTGCTGGAGCGGCTGTCGGGACAGCTGTGCGACGCGGTCACCGGTCGGGCCGGGAGCCAGGCGCTGCTGGAACACATCGAGCGGGCTGGTCTGTTCCTGGTGCCATTGGACGAGGTTCGCCACTGGTGGCGCTACCACCACCTGTTCGCCGATGTGCTCCGCGCGCGCCTGCTGGCACAGCAGCCCGCCCACGCCGCGCAGTTGCACCGCAACGCTGCCTCCTGGTTCAAGGAGCACGGGCTGGCCGATGACGCCATCTGGCACGCGACGGCCGCGGGGGAACTGATATGGGCTGCCCGGCTGATCGAGCAGCACTTGGATGAGGCGTACCTTCTGCGCGGCGAAGTGGAGACGATCCGGCGGTGGCTCGCCGCACTACCTGCTGACCTGGTCCGGTCCCGCCCCCGGCTGTTGCTGGCGCGGGCCGTGATGGCCACCACCAGCGGTCGCCTGGCGGCGGTCGAACCGCTGCTGGACCAAGCCGAGAGGGCGCTTGCCGAGACGGACGAAGAGCGGTTCGAGCCCACCACTGGGAAGACCAATAGCGGGCTGGCGAATACCCGCGCGCTGATCGCGCTGCTTCGTGGCGATCTCGCCAACTTTCATGGCGACACCGAGTCTGCGGCCATGTTCGCGTCGCGGGCCGAGGCCGAGCTCGCCGAGGGCGAGTCGCAGCTGAGCCTCCTCATTCAGGGGAACCGCGCCACGACTGAATGGATGCGCGGCCGCCTTGCCCAGGCCGAGCGCTCCGTCGTCTCCATCTTCGCGGCGCGGCGGACGGCCGGCCTGACCACCATGGCGGCATGGAGCGGCTATCAACTCGCCCACCTTCAGCGGGACCAGGGCCGCCTTGATGCGGCGGCCAGCACCGCCCAGGACGTGCTGGAGTTCACCGCGCCGCCCGATCGGCCGCCGCTGCCGGCGGCAGGCCCGGGATATGTCACCCTGGCCGAGCTGGCGTACCAGCGCAACGACCTGGACATCGCTCTCCGCTTGATCATCGACGGCATCGAGCTATGCCGACAGTTCGTCTACACGATGCCGCTGGCCACTGGCCTGGCGACACTGGCATGGCTCCGGCAGGCAACCGGTGACCCGGTCGGCGCCCTGGCCGCTATGGGCGAGGCCCTGCAGGTCGCGCCGGGCCCGCCCGGAGTGCTCAATACGGTTCCCGCGCAGCAGGCGCGGCTGCTGCTGGCGCATGGTGACCTGGCCGCTGCGGCCCGCCGGATAAAAGACTCTGGCCTGGACGCCGACGACGAGCCGGACTACCCCTGCGAGCAAGGACACCTGGTGCTGGCCCGTGTGCTGCTCGCGCAGGACCTGCCCGCCCGGGCCCTGGCGCTGCTGGATCGGCTGCACGCCGCGGCCGCCACCCAGGGCCGGACCGGAAGCATCATTGAGATCGGCGCCCTGCGGGCGCTGGCGCTGGTAGCCCTCGGCGAGCAATCCGGCGCACTAGACGCGCTGGCCGAGGTGCTCACGATGGCGTGCCCGCAAGGCTATGTCCGGGTGTTCGCTGACGAGGGCCCGCCGATGGCCGCGCTGCTCGGAAAGCTGATCACCCAGCGCACCGGCCGGGTTCCGCTTGACTTCCAGACCCGGATTCAGCGTGCGTTTGATGCCAAGCAGGCGGCGCCCGGATCCCGGCGAGGTGCCACCGCAGCGGTACCGGGCCTGACCGAGCAACTGACCAGCCGCGAACTGGAGGTACTGAATTTGCTGGCCGTAGGCAGGTCGAACCAGGCCATAGCCGCAGAACTCGTGGTCACTCTCGACACCGTCAAAAAACACGTCAGCCACCTGCTGGCCAAGCTCGGCGCGGCCAGCCGCACCCAGGCCGTCGCCCGGGCGCGGGAACTGAGCCTGCTCTCCTAAATCGCTGACCGGTAATTCATCACGATCGCGGTGACTTACACGTGAGCAACTTCGTGACCGGCAGCGGCAATAAGGCCGCCGAGGTGGCCTACCTGGGCGTCAGCCCGCGGTTGTGGGGACAGGGCGTAGGCGAGGCGCTGCTGCGAGCGATCGAGCGGCGACTCAGGGCCGACGGGTACGCGCGTGCTGCGCTGTCGGTCTAACACCAGCAACCCGCGGGCGGTCTTTGATCTGCCAAATGCTCCCGTTACATGCTTGTCGGGCGCCGCCGCGGCGACCGGCTGGTAGGCCACACGGGCGCCCCGGTTGTGGCGGAGAGCATCGCAGCCTGCACATCGCAATCATCGATGCTGTGCAAACCGTCCCGGACACAGAACTTCGACCGGGCCAGCTGGCAGGTCCAGTAGCGGTCTCTCACTGGAGAGCACCGGCTACGCGGTCCCGCGGCGGATCACCCAGAGCCGTGGCTGCGGGCCCCGGCCCTGGTCATCGGCGAACAGGTATCGCTCGAGTTCGGGGCCGCGGCCAGCGGGGTCCGGTGCTGCGCCTGAGCCGGGCGGGCTGGCAGGCCCGGCTCAGGCGCTGTCGGAACTGAGAGCCGCCGGGGGGTTGCAGCGCCCGCCGGGAACTATTCAGCGCGGCAGGCGAGAAGTGCGCCGCCGCCTGAGGCGAGAGGCCATCGTGCCCGGCTGTACCGACTAGGCCATCATCCTCTGGCACTGCATCGTTGCCGCATCGCGACCGTATCGCCGGTCTGTGCCGCACCGCCCGGCGTACTCGCCGTTCACCACCTGCTCTTCTCGAGCCGCTGCCAGACTGCCGCTAGGCGTGGCGGTGACGATCGAATTTCACCGGGCCGCTGTTATTGCCCTCACCGCAGCCCAGCGATTCCTGGACTTCGCCTGGGCGCTGCTGGCAGCCGCGGGTGTTGCCGCGGTCGCGTTGCAGGGAGGTCACCAGCAGGTGTCCGCGCTGGGTTTGCTCTGCGCCACGGGCGCGGCCGCCTCGTGGGGCGGCTACATCCTGGCGTCGTCCGCTCTGGGCCGCTGCACCCGCGACAGCAGCTGGCTCGCCCCGGCAACCGCCTGCGCGGCGCTGCTGGTTTGCCCCTCGGTGCGGTCACCGCGGGAGGACGGCTGCTGAACTGGTATCTACTGCTGGCCGGGCTGGGCATCGCCGTGCTCTGCGAGGTCGTCTCCTACACTCTGCGGAACAACGCGCTGCGACGGCTTCCAGCGTCTACCAGTCTCGAGCCGACTGTGGCGGCGCTGATCGGCCTGTTTGTGCTCGGCCAGCGCATCAGGGGCATGCAGATCGTCGGCATCGGGGCGGTCATAGGCGCGTCCGTTGGTCCACTCTGGGCGGGCGTACCGAAGTCGTCCGTGTCTTCCTCGAAGAAGAGATCCGTGATCGCGACGAGGCCAGACGGCGACCGACCAAACACCGAAGCCGCGAGGTTCACGCTGAAGTCATCAGTGCGGCTGCACAAGGTGGCTGTGCCTGGGTCGTGGGTGGCGCGAGCTCCCATGGTTGCCTGCTCGCCCCGCGGGTCCACAAGTATCGCTCTGGTAGCAGTCAACGCGGCCCAGGTGGGCGTGGTGGAATGGGGCGGTGCGAGTCCCCGGTCTGACGGTCAGCGCCATTGATCGCTGGGAATCTCGAGGTAGCTCGCTTGGCCGTAGCCGAATGACCAGTCCTCGCGCTCGTTCTCGATCAGGATCACAGCGAGGTCATCCCTCCGCAGACCGAGCCGATCCTCGAGGAGCCTTGCCAGATGTGCGTAAAAAGTCTGCTTGGCCGCGGTCGTGCGGCCCGTGGCGAGTGTGATTCGGATCAGGACAAAGCCGTCGCTGCGGTCAATGTTGAGATAGTGGCGATCGAAGCGCAGCGTCGCATTCGTGTGTTCGGTGATGATCTGGAACCAGTCACGCTCGGGTACTCCGAGGGTCTCGACCATCACGTGATGGACGGCATCCGAGATCGCCTCGAGCTCTGGGGCAGTTCGGCCTTGAAGTAGATCGATTGTCACAAACGGCATAGTGAGTTCCTTGGTTCGGGTATGAGCCCAGCGGATTGCCGGGGGGAACAAGGCGCACCCCATACCTCCCGGTGGAGGGACTCTGGTGTCCTCAATCAACTACTTCTTGATGAGACAGCTATCGGCCAGCTCAGCCGCGATGCGTACCAACTCTGCATTGTCGGCTGCGAGTTGCGCAGCGGGCGTTAAAACCGTGTCCTCCAAGCCGGTCCTTATCCCGTGCCCTTGCCGAAGCCCGTACTCGTTGACGGCCCAACTCGCGATACCGTCTCCGTGATATACGCGCGGCAGGACCACTCTCGCCCTGGCGAGGATGCCCTCTATCGCACGTGCATGAGAGACGGCGTCGTCGGGCTCGGGGTCCAGAGGCTCCAAGAGAACGCGCCTGCAGCGGTCCGCCAGTTCTGATCGGACAAACGCTTCGGCGTCCGCCACGTCGAGGATGCCGGCCTCAATGCCAACGCCGCGGTCGATCAGGTGCTCACAAATTTCGACTATCCCATCCTCGCCCTGGTTCGCGGTCACCAGGTCGGGCAGGGTAGTCCAACTCGCGATCAGTCCGAGCCGCTTGCGCGCGACAGCGGCCCCCGCGACGTCGCAAGGCGATCGAGGCATGTTGAGCCCTCTTGCCCCGTTCAGCGCAGCTTGCACCATCAGAGGGATGCCATCCTTCTGCTGGCCCTGCACTGCTTCTTGGTCCGGCACCACACGGCCTCCTCACGTTCAGATCGAGTGGGCGTTCGACTCTGACATTCGCCGGATTACCGTCAGTTCTCGAGGCCTACCGGCGTGTGCTGGCGGTTTAGCTTTACAGTGCGGTACCGGCACGAAGCCATCAAGAATCGATGGATCACCGGACCGGGTAACGCCACTAACAGGTCCCTTCGCCCTCTTGGCGAGCACGCTGACCATCGTGTCCCGGGCTGCCGCGATCTCCAGAACCCGCCTCGGCGCCTGCGGGGACGGCGAGGTCATCGCCGACGCTGGCGATGGTGCCGTCAGCCAGCAGGACGTTGCTGGCCGACCGCAGCCGCTGCCCGTCGAAGCTCCCTGCGCCGCGGATCAGCGTGCTCGTGCCGTGGGTGGTCATGCCGCGCCTTCCGCCTGGTCATCGTCTGGGCTGGCCGCGCTGTCGCGCTTGTTGCCGGGTGCCGTAGACGAACAGGCCGGCGATGCCGAGGGCGAGGATCGGCAGGCCGACCGGCTGCTGCAGGGCGAGGAAGGTGTTGGTGCTCTCGGACAGTGCGAGGATCGTGAGCGCGACGGCGTGGCCCAGGAAGGCCAGGCCGATGATTGTGGTGGAGATCATCGAGTTCCGGGTCTGGGCTCGGTTGGCGACGTCGGCGTAGTGGGGGTTGCTGCGGCCTATCCAGCGCAGGATGATCCGGTGCAGCGGTCGCCTGGTGGCGACCGAGCCCAGGCAGGCCAGGCCGAACAGGCCGGTCACCGCGGGGTCTTGCAGTTCCATGGCCAGGGTGTTGCCGCCCGAAGCCCAGGAGACCATCGCGCCGATGCCGAACGTGGCCATGCCGATCATGCCGAGCGGGCTGAGCCGCCGCTGGATGGCCAGGATGGACAGGGTGTAGACGACCGGGACACTGCCCGCTAGGGCGAGGGCCATGGCCGAGCTGCTGGTGTGCGGCCGGATCAGGTGGTAGGCCAGCAGCGGGCCTGCGAAGTTCAGAGCCAGGCCGCCGAGGGCCTTCAGCCCGCCGGGGCCGGGCCCCGTGGATGCCGGCCGACCGCGGCCGCCGGGCCGCGCGGGCGGGCCGCTGCCAGTCTTGTCCTGGGCGAAGGTGATGGTGCTACTCATCGGGCAGTCTCTTCTGGGAGCGGCCGGTCAGGCGGCGGGCGCCGCGCACCAGACCCATGATCAGGAGGAGGGCGCCGATCGCGGCGACAAAGTACAGATGCAGGACCAAGCCGACCGCGATGAGCGCGGCGCCCAGTACGATCCGGAACACCGGGTGATTGATGACCGGGACATCCTTCAGCAGTGCGAACATGACGTTCTCCTTATGGGTCGACCCGCCATGCTGGCGTTGAAACGCGGGGGGAGGGCTGGCGACCTGCTGGATAGGCCCCGCGGATCAGGCACGGCAGGGAAGAGGCGCCTTTGCTGGCTGCGCAGTGCGGCATCGCGGTGTGGACCGCGGCCGCGACTACGTGCGAACACAGCAGGCGCGGCAGGGTCGACTTCTCGCATCCGCTTGGCCCGATCACCGCCAGGGTCTCGCTGCGGGCGACCTCCAGGTCAACCTCGTCGACGGCGCGGACCAGCCCGTCGCCCTTGCCGTAGTCCTTGCGCGCCTCCGAGCGCGAAGCAGCGCTGTTCGCGGATCATTCATCTCCTTCTCCCTGGAGCAATCCAGTTCGCCTCGCACGCCCTCAGCCAGCGAAGATCAGCCCGAAAGCGGAGCACGATGCCTTCGAGGAGCAGCGCCACGTCCGACCCGCCCGGCACCGCCACCGCGGCGCGCTCCGCGGCGCGCAGCCGGAGCAGCAGCTCGCGCCGCTGCGCGTCGACGATGTTGAGTGGGTCGGCGAGCCCGGCGACGGCGGCCGCGACGAGCTTCAGGTAAAATTCCGCCAGGTCGGGCTTGGGCCAGCTCGTCTCGGCAAGCCACTCCGCGACGCGTTCCTGGCCCGCGGCGGTGAGCACGTAGACCTTGCGTTCCGGATCCGCCGCGCCGTCGAGGGCAACGAGCCCCGCCTTCTCCAGTCGCCCGAGCGTGACGTAGATCTGGCCGGCGTTCAGCGCCTCGCCCAGCGGAGCAAGCGCATCGTTCATCTGAGCCCGCAGCTGGTAGCCCTGTGAGGGCTCTTTCGCCAGCATCGCCAGCACGGCTTCCTGCTGCATTACACCTCCGTATAACGGTTATATGACATAACGGTCATACGGAGCCTGTCAACAGCGACCGTCGTTGCCGAAGGCGTTGAGCAGTACTGGATGGCTGTCCTGCACGATCCCCACGGCCATGCCCGGGATGCGGGAGGCGCTGGCTTGCTGCTGGATGTAGTCCGTGATGCGGCTGGCGGTCGTGTCGCCGATGGTGGTGGCGGCGGTGGGCTGGGCGGCTGCGGCGCTGTTGGTGAGCATGGTGGTCAGGCAGATGACCGCGAACATCAGGCAGGCCGGTGCGCGGGTGCGGTGTGTCTGGTTGTCCATCGTCCTCTTCAGCTTTGCCGGTGGGGGTCGGTGGCCTGGTGCTGGGCGGGCAGCGCTGAGGTGGCGGCCCGAGGCGCTGCCTGGCGGCCGGGCTTGGATCTTGGCTGTGACGGTAGGTCTTGGGCAGGGCGGTTGGGATCGGGCGATCGTCCAGTATGCGGTCGCGCGGGTCTTTAGATTTGCGCGGCAGGGTGTTTAGGGCGCGGCGTGTCCGGTGGGCGGCGGGCCGGGGGCGGGTCGGCCGGGTTGTTCAGCGAGGTGTGTTTCGCGCAGCAGGCCGGCGCGTTCTGCCAGAGCGGCTGCCTGCGCCCTGCCGGAGGCGCCGAGTTTGCGCAGGATGCTGGTCACATGCACGCCGGCGGTGCTTGGACTGATGTACAGCGCCGCTGCGATCTGGGTGTTGGTGTGCCCGGTGGCCAGCAACCGCAGCACCTGCTGCTCTCGGCTGGTCAGCCGGTACGGCGCGGCGGCTGTTTTGGCCGGACGCGCCGGCGCGGCCGGGTGCAGCGCGATGCGGGCGTTTTTGGCCAGCGCGCCAACGCGTGCCAGCAGCGGGGCGTGGCCGTCCGCCGCGGCCGCGGCG
>JASHOI010000135.1 GCA_030041195.1 Streptosporangiaceae bacterium
AGGCCGCTGGCCGCCGCGGCCGCCAGCGCCGCCCCGGCGGCGCCGGCGTTGGCCTGCGTGTACCAGCGGCGGTGCCATCCTCGCGCGCCGATCACGTTGTTGTAGGCGGCCAGGATGGCGCACGACGCGACGGCGAACCCCGTGTCGCGAGCCCGGCTCATCGCTCAGCCACCGGGCTGTACCAGGCCGCTTTCGTAGGCGAGCACGACGGCCTGGGTGCGGTCCCGCAGCCCGAGCTTCATCAAGATCCGGCCCACGTGGGTCTTGATGGTCTGTTCCGCGACAACCAGGTGTTCGGCGATCTCGGCGTTCGACATGCCGCGGGCCACGAGCCCGAGCACCTCCGACTCCCGCTCGGTGAGGCCGTCGAGCTGCCTGCGTCCGGGACGCCGCGGCGCGCCCATCCGCGCGAACTCGGCGATCAGGCGCTTGGTCACGCCCGGGGCCAGCAACGCGTCCCCGGCCGCGACCAGCCGCACCGCGTTGGCCAGTTCGGTTGCGGAAGCGTCCTTGAGCAGAAACCCGCTGGCGCCGGCGCGCAGCGCCTCGTAAACGTAGTCGTCCAGGTCGAACGTGGTCAGCACGAGGATCTTGGGCGGGTCCGGCATCGCCGTGATCTCCCGGGTGGCCTGCAGGCCGTCGAGTACCGGCATGCGGACGTCCATGAGGATCACGTCCGGGCGCAGCGCGGCGGCCTGCGCGACGGCCTCCCGGCCGTTCACCGCCTCGCCGATGACCTCGATGTCGTCCTGCGCGTTCAGCAGGACCGAGAACCCGGACCGGACCATGCCCTGGTCGTCGGCCACCACGACGCGTATGACCTTGCCGCCATCCGGCGGCGCGGGGAGGATAGGGGGGTCGTCCCCCCTGGACGGCACAGTCGGGCCGCCGGCCGGCGGCGCAGGGGGCACGGTCATGCGGTCTCCTCGCCGCCGTCGCCGAGCGGAAGCGCGGCGGTCACCAGGAACTCGCCGCCCGCGGCAGGCCCGGCGGTGAGATGCCCTCCGAGCATGGTGGCGCGTTCACGCATGCCGATGATGCCATGCCCGGCGCCGATCCCGGCCCATCGCCGCTGCCCCGGGGTGGCCTGGACGGCCTGGCCATCTCGCGCCCGGCCGTTGTTGCGTACCTCGATGACCAGGGCGGCCGCTCCGTAGTACAGCTTCACCTGGACCGCCGATCCGGGCGCGTGCCGCATGGCATTGCTCAGCGCTTCCTGCACGATCCGGTAGGCGGACAGGTTCACGCCGTCGGGTACCGGCCGGGGCGCGCCGGTGACCTCGGTCGTGATCGTCACCCCGCCGCCGCGCGCCGACTCCACCAGATCGGCCAGATCCTCGAGGCCCGGCTGTGGCGCGATGTCCGGCTGGTCGCTGCGCAGCACGCCGAGCACGCGGCGCAGTTCGCTCAGCCCGCTCAGCGCGCTGGCCCGGATCTCGCCGAAGCTCTCGACCAGTTCCGGCGGCGGGTTCTCGGCCTTGTACGGGCCCGCCTCGGCCTGGATCGCGATCACCGACATGTGGTGCGCGACGACGTCATGCAGCTCGCGGGCGATGCGCTGGCGCTCTTCGAGCAGCGCCCGCTCTCCCTCGTGGCGGCGCTCGGCCACCTCCAGCTGCTCGCGGTTGCCGCGCCGGGTCCGGACGATGACCCCGACCAGCACCGGGACCAGGCCGATGACCAGGGCGCTGGTGACGAGCTGGGATTCGACGGTGGCGCCGCCGACGACCGTGACCAGGGCCGCGCCGGCCACCACCCACGGCTTGCAGCGGACCGCGACCGCGTACAGGCACAGCACGTAGACGACGGCCGCGGCCCACAGGCCGCCGAACCCGTACGGCCGGAGGACCAAGCCGGCCCAGAACATCGCGAGCGTTGCGGTGGACCACGCGGCGAGCGGGAAGCGTGTGCGCAGCACCAGCGGCGCGCACAGGATCACCGAGAGCAGGAACAGCAGCCCCTTGTTGTGCGAGCCCTGGTGCAGGTGAGGGGTGTTCTGGGTCACCAGCACGCCCCAGGTGATGCCCCAGCAGACGATCGCGGTCGCCGCGTCGGCGGCGAACACCAGGTCCACCCGGCCGCGGCGAAGCGACCGCGGACGCGGCGTCGCCGGCTGGGTGACCCCGGCCACGACCGTCTCGGTGAACCGGCTCCGGATATCAGAGCGCATGTCCTCAGCGTAGGGCGGTATCGCGGACATTTCGTGACCCTGAGGAGCCATCCGCGAGGTGCTACCTGAGTAGGGGGTGGGCGGCGCCGGCCGGGCCGGCCGCCGTGACCGGACCGCCCTGCCGGTACCTGGGAGCCAGGCCCGCAATGGGCTCCGCAGGGTGACGCCGACCAAAGGGCCGCGTCCATAACTTCCTGCCCAGCGGGGCTACCCCCGCCCCAGCCGGACAGAAAGGACGCCTCCGATGAGACTCCGCCGCACCGTCGCGATCGCGGCGGTTGCCGCCGCCGTCGTGGCCGGGACAACGGCCACGGCATTCCCCAGCGCCCAGATCGGCCGGTCCCAGCCGCTCCCCGCGCTGACCGCCCCGGCCCTGGCCGCGCGCTACGCTGCCGACTCCCGCATGATCACGCAGGCCGCAGGCGCGGCCTCGCGGGCCGGCAACCAGGGTCTGGCCTCCTCGCTCGACGCCATGCGCGGCGGGCACTTCATCGACTTCAACCCCGCCGGGCAGGGCCTGGCCGTCGAGGTCCTCGGCAACCTGGCCCAGGCCAGGCGGGTGGTCGTCCTCGTGCCCGGGTCCGACACGTCCCTGGCCACGTTCGACTCGCGCGGCCCGGCTTCGCCCGGCGGCGCGGCCCAGGCTCTCGCCGCACAGGTGCGCACCCTGGACCCGGGCGCTGACCTCGCGATCATCGCCTGGCTGGGCTACGCCGACCCGGCCACGCTGAGCCCGAGCGTCATGACGTCGGGCGACGCCGGGCAGGGCGCGGACGCGCTGCGGTCGTTTGTGGACTACCTGGCCGGGCGCGGCCGTCAGGTCGCGCTGATCTGCCACAGCTACGGATCGGTGGTGTGCGGGCTGGCCGCACCGCACCTGCCGGTCACCGACATCGCGGTGGTCGGCAGCCCGGGCATGGACGCCTCGTCGGTGCGGGCGCTGCACACCGCCGCGCGGGTCTGGGCGGGCCGCGGCACCAGCGACTGGATCCGGCACGTGCCGCACGTCCGGTTCCTCGGTCTCGGGTTCGGCCAGGACCCGATGTCAGCCGGATTCGGCGCCCGGCTCTTCGCCGCCGGCAGCGGCGGCCACAGCAGTTACTTCCAGCCGGGCGGCATCGCCCTGCGCAACCTCGCGTACATCGCCCTGGGCGACCCCGCGGCGGTGACCCGATGAGCGGGCCGGCACCGCGCGGGGGGGTTTGGGGGGGTCGTCCCCCCGGGCCGGCACCGCGCCGGCTCCGCGAACTGGCCGCACGGATCGACGCGGCCACGCCCGCCAGCCGGGACCGCACGGTCGACGCGCTCCGCGCGCTGGCCATCGCGGGCGTCATCCTCGGCCACTGGATGGTCACCGCGCTGGTGTTGACCAAGGGCAAGCCGGGTGAGGTGCTGTACGACGCGAGCCCGCTGGCCAGCATGCCCTGGCTCACGCCGGTGTCCTGGATCTTCCAGACTCTCGCGATCTTCTTCCTGGTGGGCGGCTACTCGGCGGCCCGCAGCTATCGCGGCGGCTACCGCGCCTGGCTGGGCAGGCGCCTGGCCCGGCTGTCCCGCCCGGTGATCGCGCTCGTCGCCGTGTGGGCGCTGCTCGGCACGGGCTTGTACCTCGGCGGCGTCTCGACCTCGACGCTGCACACCGTGCTGGTCCTGGTGCTTGACCCGCTGTGGTTCCTTGGCGTGTTCGCCGGGCTGACCGCGCTGACCCCGGTGGCCGTGGCCCTGGTGCGCCGGTTCGGCGCGGCCGCGGCGGCGATCCCGTTCGCGATCGTCGCCTGCGACGACGCGGTGCGGTTCGGGCTCGGCGGTCCGGCGTGGGTTGGCTGGACCAACGTCGCCGCCGGCTGGATGGTGCCGTACCTGCTCGGGATCGCGTGGGCGCGGGGCGCGTTCGCCGGCCGCAGGGTTCCGGCCCTGATGCTGGCCGGCGGCGTCGCCGCCACCGCGGCGCTGGTCCTGTGGGCCGGATACCCGGCCAGCATGGTCGGCGTGAACGGCGCCAAGATCTCGAACCTGAACCCGCCCACGCTCGCCGTCGTGACGTTCGGCATCGCCCAGGTCGGCCTCGCGCTGCTGCTGCGGGAGCGGCTGGCCCGGTGGATGCGCCGCCCGATGGCGTGGGCGCTGGTCGCGACGGCCAACCTGTCGGCGATGACGCTGTTCCTGTGGCACCAGACCGCGTTTCTGGCGGTCACGATGACCGGGCTGCTCGCCGGCCGGCTGCCCGGCCTGCACACCGCTCCGGCCGGCGCGACATGGGTGGCGGAGCGCATCGCCTGGCTCCCGGTCTTTGCGGCGGCGCTCGCGATCCTGCTCGTCGTGTTCCGCCGTGCCGAGCAGGCGCCGGGCAAGCCGCGGCGCCCTGGCGGGCGGC
>JASHOI010000136.1 GCA_030041195.1 Streptosporangiaceae bacterium
CGTCGCGACGACTACGAGCAGGGCCGGGCCCGCCTGGCGGATCGGCCGCCTGGCGATCTGCCAGCTCACCATCGGTGCGGCCAGCCGCCGTTCGTGATCGGTCGCCTTGTCGGCCAGCCTGGCAAGCAGCGGCAGCCCGCGCAGCGGGATGAGCACCACCCCGGCAAGCGCGAGCGCGGGAGCGAGGGCGACCACGGGATCGATCCCGAGTGAGCCCGTGGCCGGATGCGCGACCGCGGAAAAACCCCGCAGTTGCCATACCGCGACCGCGGCGAGCGCCACCAGGACCAGGTCGCCGCCGGCCCAGGCGATCGCCGCGAGCCTGGCCTGACGGCCCCGGCGGACCCTGGCCGCATCGGGGGTCAGGGTGTGCAGCGCCGGCCAGGCCATCACCGCGACGCACACCACCAGCACGGCGAGGGCCGATAGCCAGGCCAGCGAGGTGATGCCGCGGCTGGTATAGCCGTCCAGGCGCAGGTTGCCCAGGCCAGCCAGCGCGCCGGTCAGGTGTGTGCCGACCAGCACGCCAACCAGACCGGCCACGGCTCCGAGCACCACCGCCTCGGCCAGCACGGGCCGCACCACCTGGCGCCTGGTGGCGCCGCGCGCCCGCAGCAAAGCGGACTCGTCCTCGCGCAGGCTGGCCAGCAGCCGTGCGGCCAGCGCCAGTCCAGCGCCGGCCACCAGCAGCAACTCCAGTGCGGCGATCGTGAACAGCGACCGGGTCAGCACGATCGTGCCGCCTATGCCGTTCAGGATCTGCGGCAGGTTCGAGGTCACCTTCAGCCCCTCGGGGAGGGCCACGGCGAGCTGCGAAACCGCCGCGCTGGTGTTTGCGGCGAGCGCGCTGATGTTCCCGCGGGCCATCGCCGACGCCTGCGGCAGCACCGTCCACGAGGCCTCGGTCGCACCCAGCGCCCCGCCGAGCGCAGCCGGGTTCACCACCGCGGGGCCATAGTTGATCGAGGTCCCCGTCGCGGTCTGCATCGCGGTGGTGATGGAGTAACTGCCGGTGCTGATCCCCGAGGCGGGCAGCAGGTCCACGTTCCAGTACGGTGACGCCGGGTTCCTGGCCCGGAACAGGCCGGTGACCTGCAGCGTAGTCTTCGCACCGCTGGGCTGGGGGGTGCCGGTCAGCTCCGAGCCGACCGTCAGGTGCAGCTGGCTGGCCACGGCGACGGGCAGTGCCACCGGCACCGGACCGCCGTGGTGCAGCGCACCTGGCCATTTCCCGGCGGTCAGCGTCGCCTCGGCGCCGATCCCTTCCATCGACGCGAGCTGGATCTGGATGATGGTCGGGATATGCGTCACGCCGCCCGCACTCACTGTGGCGGTGCCGGGCGCCGAAAGCTGCAGCGGGTTTGCCCACAGCGCGCTTTCCATCTGGAAGCCGACCCCCGGCCAGGCCTTGCGCAGCGTGGCACGGATCAGCTGCGAGTCGGCGGCGGCCTGCTCGCCGTCGACCACGCCGGACAGGTTGATCACCCGGCCCTGTGGTTCGGCCAGCGCGCTGAACGCCCCGCCCGGCACCACCGTGTCCGAGAAGGTCCAGAGCACAGCCGCGAGCCCGGTGCTCAGCAGGACCGTGACCGTGATGCAGGCCAGGAGCAACCACGAGGCCCTGGCCCGGCGGACGAGAAAGGACACCCCCAGCCCGCGCATCGATCGCACCTATCCGTCCTCGATGCCGGAGACGGACCCGTCCTCCAGCAAAATGACCTTGTCAGCCAAGTCGACGAGCGCTTCGTCGTGGGTGGCGACCAGGGCGGTGATCCCCTCGGTACGCACGACGCTGAGCAGCAGCTCCATGATCTCCCGGCCGGTCTCCAGGTCGAGCTGGCTGGTCGGCTCGTCCGCGATCAGCAGGCCCGGCCGGCCGGCCAGCGCGCGGGCGATCGCCACCCGCTGCTGCTGGCCACCGGAAAGCTCATCCGGCCGGTGCACGGCATGGCTGGACAGCCCGGTCAGCGCCAGCATGGCCGCGACCCGCTCCCGGCGCTCGCGAGGCGGCACGCCCGCGATACGCAGCGGAATCCCTACGTTCTCGGCCGCGGACAGCATCGGCACGAGCCCGAAGGACTGGAAGATAAAGGCCACCCGGTCGCGCCGCAGCGCCAGCCGCTCCCGCTCGGTCATCCGGTTCACCTCGCGGCCGTCCACCCACACCTGGCCCGCCGTCGGGCTGTCCAGGCCGCCGATGACGTTCAGCAGCGTGGTCTTGCCGGAGCCGGATCGCCCGCGCAAGGCAACGAGCTGACCGCGGTCTATCGTGAACGAGACCCCGCGCAGAGCATGAACGGCCGTATGGCCGCTGCCGAAGGTCCGGCGGATACCATCCACCGCCACCATGACCTGCAGCCGCTGGCCGGCGCTGTCTGTGCCGAGCGCCGAGTGTGCCTGGCCGGAATTCATTCCAATCCTTTACCGAGGTGGCTGTTCGCCCGGGCAGCGCTGAGACTATGTTCGTGCGTTACATAGTGACAATGGAAGGGCGGACGTCGGATCGTTACATAGCGGGCGCAGGATCTTGGTCCGGCCGGCCGCGCCGCCGGCCCGCGGTTTCCGCCCTTTCTGCAGCGTTCAGCCACCGGGCGGCGGCCGGAGAGCACGGCTGCTTACCTCGAGTGAGGAATGGCGGCGCTTTCGCCACGCTGCGTCATTCCTTGCCGCATCCACGGGGCTGCGGTGCGGCTTGTTCCATGATCTTGGTGGCTGAGTACCGCATAGCGGTATTTATCAACCACGATCATGGGAAAACAGCCCGGCGGGTACGCGTGCTAAGGTTTTCAACTAATAGTCGAAAACCTTCAAGCTCTGGAGAGCCGTGATGTTGCGCCACATCGTTCTGCTGGCCTGGAAGCGGGAGGCGACTCCCGAGCAGAAGGCCGAGGCCGCCGCCCAGCTGGCCTCGCTGCCGTCGCTGGTGCCGACGATACGTGCGTTCGCTTCCGGCGCCGACGTCGGCATCCGGGCTGAAAATTACGACTTCGCGGTCACCGCCGATTTCGACGACGTCGCCGGGTACCTCGCCTACCGCGACGACCCGCGGCACCAGGAGATCGTCGCGAAGTACATCGCTCCGATCCGCGCCGCGGGCGCGGCCGTCCAGTACGAGGTCTGAGCGAACGAGCCGGCTATTGCGCGAGCGCTGGGCCTGCGAGAATCCGGGACATAGCGCGGTGATCACGGACTCCCGGATCCGCCCCCGGCCAGGAGATGTCTCATGGATGCCAGGCACGCCATCTTGTTCGAACCGGTCAGAATCGGCCCGAAAACGCTGCCCAACCGCTTCTACCAGGTACCGCACGCGTCCGGCTTCGGCTCGATGAAGCCACGGACGCAGGCGGCATTCCGGGCCGTGAAGGCCGAGGGCGGCTGGGGCGGCGTGTGCGTGGAGTACGCCCCGATCTCGCCGGATTCCGACGAGACCCCGTTCGTCGCCGCGGACATCTGGGACGACGCTGACGCCCGTGCGCTGGGGCTGACCGCCGAGGCGGTCCACGCGCACGGGGCGCTGGCCGGGCTGGAGCTTTACCACGGCGGCTGGTCCAGCCACAACGCCAGATCCCGGGCGGTCCGGGTGGCCCCGAGCCAGCTCACCTCGGAGGTGCAATGGGGTGGGCTGGCCAAGGAGATGGACGCCGCCGACATCGCCCGCATCCAGCGGCAGTGGGTGGAGGCCGCGCGGCGCGCCCGTGACGTGGGTTTCGACATCGTCTACGTGTACGGGGCGCACGGCTACCTGATGACCCAGTTCCTCTCGGCGGACGTCAACCGGCGCACCGATGGCTACGGGGGGAGCCTGGCGAACCGGGGCCGGTTCTGGATGGAGACCCTGGCCGCGGTGCGGGACGCGGTCGGCGGCGATTGCGCGATCGCCACCAGGATCGCGGTGCACGGAGACTCCGGAGTGCCAGGCGCGGAAACGCTTCCCGGCATTCACATCGACGACATGCTGACCCTGGTGAAGATGGCCGACGACCTGGTGGACCTGTGGGACGTGATCGTCGGCTCGTGGCCAGAGGACTCGGGTACCTCCCGGTACTACCCGGAGGGGCACGAGCGGCCGTGGGCGGACCGGGTCAGGGAGGCGACCGCCAAGCCCGTGGTCAGCGTGGGCCGCTACGGCAACCCGGACCTGATGGCCGAGGTGATCCGGTCGGGCGCGGTGGATCTGATCGGGTCGGCCCGGCAGGCGATCGCCGACCCGTTTTTGCCTCGCAAGATCGCGGAGGGCAGGCTCGACGAAATCCGCGAGTGCACCGGGTCCAACGTCTGCATCCTGCGCGAGGAGACCTTCAATCACCTCGGCTGCGTGCAGAACGCGACCGCGGGGGAGGAGTACCGGCGCGGCTGGCACCCTGAGTCGTTCCCCGCCGCGTCCGGCACGGACCGGCCGGTACTGATCGTGGGCGCCGGGCCGGCCGGCATGGAATGCGCCGTGGTGCTCGGCAAGCGCGGCTTCAGCGCCGTGCACCTGGTAGAGGCCGAGCCGGAGATCGGCGGCAGGCTGCGCTGGGCGAGACGGCTGCCCACCCTCGGCGACTGGGGCCGGATCATCGACTGGCGCGCGGTCCAGCTCGCCCGGCTGCCCGGAGTGCAGGTGATCACCGGGCGCCGGCTGACCGCCGCCGATGTCCTGGAATACGGCGCGGACCTGGTCGTGATCGCCACCGGCTCGGCGTGGCGCGGTGATGGCGTCCAGCCTGGCTACCCAGAGGCGATGCCCGGGGCGGACCCGGGCTTGCCGCACGTGCTCACCCCGGAGCAGGCCTGCGCGGGCAAGCGGCCGCCCGGGCCGCGGGTCGTGGTGTACGACACCGACGGCTACTACGTCGCCCCCGGGGTGGCCGAGCTCCTGGCCGCCGACGGGTTCGAG
Organism: Streptosporangiaceae bacterium; assembly: GCA_030041195.1. The sequence goes on from JASHOI010000136.1 coordinate 4,880, forward strand.
GTGACCGTGGTCACCACGTTCAACGTGCTCTCCCCGGTCAGCGACCAGACCCTGGAGGGTGACATGCTGCGGGCGCACCTGCACCGGGCGGGTGTACGCGTCAGCCTCGGGACGACCATCACCGGGGTCGACGCCGGATCGGTCGCCGGCCATGACCGCAACGGCGAGCCCTGGTCCGCCGCCTGCGACGGGGTCGTGCTCGTCACCCAGCAGGCGTCCCACGACACGCTGTACACCGAACTGGCCAGCAGCCCGGCGCTCGCTGCCGCCGGAATCAGCGGGCTGTACCGGATCGGCGACGCGGTCGCGCCACGGATGATCTCCGAAGCGATCTTCGACGGGCACCGGCTCGCCCGTGAAATCGATGCCGAAGACCCGGCCCAGCCATCCCCCTACCTGCGCGAGCGAGCGGATCTGGGGTAACCGGAAGCCACCCGGTCAGGCACGTTAGCGGCTGACGGCGAGTCGGAGGCCGACGTGCACGAGCGCCCATCCGATCCGCTGCCGCACGATCCGGGCTGGCTTGCCGGACGAAGCGGGCCGGCGATGCCCGTTCACCGCGGCCATCAGCATCTCCGCGGCGCGCTGGCTGGCGAGCGCTTGCAGCAGGGCGGGGTACATGAGGCTGCTCCTTTCGGGAGCCTGGGCTGCTCCCGGTTATGCGGGCGGCGGTTGCGGCCGGGTGAACGGCAGCTGGGACTCGAAGACCTGCTGTTCGATCTCGGCGAGGTCGTCGACTTCGTTGATCCATATGTCGCGGCCCGGCCCGTGGGCCTCGAAGCCGTGCGCGTCGGCCCACTGGTGCAGGTCGTGATAGACCATGGGGAAGATGCCGGCGGCACGGCCGCTGCGCACGGCGGAGACCACCTCGACCTCGGGGAGGACCAGGTATTCCGCGGGCGCGGGAAGCTCGGCCGGCCGCTCGGCCACGGGCAAGGCGAGGTAAACCGTGAGCTCGCCGCCCTCGTGATGTTCGTAGAAGATCATGAACGGGCCCGTCACCTTGGCCAGCTCCGGGATGGCCAGCTCGTCGAACTGCAGGCGTGAATGGTTGACGACGGGGACCACGTTCTCCACGCCGAACCCGGGCGCCTGGCCGGCAATCGCCACCACGCCCATGGCCGGAACCTTTTTCACCGTGATGTCGTCTGCTGGCATGGTGCCCTCCCGTTCGATGTAGCTGAGCCGTGCTTCGACTTCGAGCAGCTGGCTCTTTTGCGCTTCGAGTTCCTGCTCCAGCTGGGCGCGCCGCAGAACGAGCATTCCGCGCAGTTCCTCGCCGGTGATCCCGGCCACGAGCTGCCGGGACTGCGCGAGCGAGAGGCCCAGCTCCTTCAGCGCGATGATCCGGTTGAGCTGCCCCAGCTGGGCCGGCGCGTAGCCGCGGTAGCCGGTCTCCGGATCCACTCTCGCGGGGCGCAGCAGCCCGATCTCGTCGTAGTGCCGAAGCGCGCGAACCGACACCCTTCCGAGCCTGGCGAACTCGCCGATGCTGAGCATGACAAGAGCTTGCACCCCTCACGCAACGTGAGAGTCAAGCGCTCGACTGGGATCAGCCGGGGCGTTTCCCTACGATCTGACGCATGCCGAGTTACGAGCCCGTAGACCTGTCCGCTGCCTGCAACGCCGGTGTCGAGGTTCTCGGCGGTGAGCCGGGTGACCCTCCGCTCGGCAGGGTGGACCTGCGTGGCCTGCCGTTCCTGATCGGGTCCGAGCCGCCGTCTGCGCAGCGGTGCTTTCTGCTGCCCGCCGGCCCGACGCCGGTCGCGATCGGCCGGCTGGCGCGGCGGGTGATCGTGGCGCACCGGCTGCTCGAGCCGGGTGCGCCGGCCGGTCACGCCGTCGGCCAGACCGTCGCGGAGTACGCGTTTCACCTGGCCGGCGGCGAGGTCGTGATCGCGCCCGTCCGGGAGCGGTTCGAGATCCAGGTGGTGCCGCCCGGGTGGGGCCGTCTGCCGTTCCTCGCCGTCACCGACACCAGCGACCACAGCATGCCGCGCTTCGAGGGCAAGTGGGCCGACTCCGGGGCTCGCCTGGCAGAGCACGACATGGGCTGGCCCGCCGGATACTTCCTATGGTGCTGGGAGAACCCTCATCCGCGGCGACCGGTCGAACGGATCGAGTTCATTCCGCGCGGCGGGCGATTCGTGGTCGCGGGCGTCACGACCAGCGACGTTGACGAGCACCCGTTCGTCCGCGCCGCGGCGCGGCCGGTGCGGATCGTTCCGAAGGACGGGCGCAACGGCGTCCTCGACGTCGACGTGGACCGGGGCGTCGCGACCTATCCGCAGCCGCTGCCTGGCGAGGACGACCGGGCCGGCTGGGGAGCGACCGAAGGAACGTCCGCGTACACGTCGATCGCCGCGCTGCCGTCGGCCACGGTCACGGTCCGGCAGGGCGACAGCGAGCTTGGCCGGCTGCGCTGGGGCGACGTGGAACGCGACCGGCAGGCGCACGCCGGCCAGGTCTCGCTCGAGCTGGCCGAAGGCGGCCGCAACTGGGTGCACGTCAGCGTCGTCGACGACGCCACCGGGCGGCCGGTGCCGTGCCGGGTTCATTTCCGTTCGGCCGGCGGAATCCCGTATCAGCCGCACGGCCACCACAATCACGTCACGCAAAATCTCGGCAGCTGGCATTACGACGTCGGCGGTGACGTCCGGCTGGGCCAGCGCAGCTACGCGTACATCGACGGGACCTGCCAGGGATGGCTGCCGCGAGGCGACGTCGTCGTCGACGTCGCGCGGGGGTTCGAATACGAGCCGCTCCGGCAGACCGTGCGGATCGAGCCGGGTCAGCGGGACCTGACGCTGCGGATCCGGCGCGTCGCCGACCTGGCCTCGGAAGGATGGTGGTCCGGCGACTCGCACGTGCACTTCCTCTCCACCCCGGGCGCTCAGCTCGAGCAGCAGGGCGAGGATCTGCGTGTGGTCAACGTGCTGCAGACGCAGTGGGGCGCGCTGTTCACCAACACCGAGGACTTTTCCGGCCGGCCCAGCGTCGTCGATGGCGGCGGCTACGTGACGTACATCGGCCAGGAAAACCGGCAGCACATGCTCGGCCACATGGTCCTGTGGGGCCTGACCGAACCGGTCATGCCGTGGTGCAGCGACGGCCCCGACGAGGCCGAACTCGGCGGCGCGCTGGACGCGACGCTGAGCGACTGGGCCGACCGGACGCACGCCCAGGGCGGCACCGTCGTCGCCGCGCACTTCCCGGTTCCGAACGGCGAGCCGGCGGTTCTGGTCGCGACCGGCCGGGCCGACGCCGTCGAGATGCTGGCGCATTCCGACGACGCGATGCTCGAGTACTACCGGTACCTGAACAGCGGCTACCGGCTGCCGCTCGTCGGCGGCACGGACAAGATGTCGAGCGCCGTTCCGGTCGGCCTGTACCGCACGTACGCGCGGCTGGACGAGGAGTTCAGCTATGAGGCCTGGTGCCGGGCGGTGCGGTCGGGCCGTACGTTCCTTTCCGGCGGGCCGCTGGTGACGCTCTCGGTCGACGGGAGCCAGCCGGGCGATACCGTCGAGCTGTCCGGCCCCGGAACGGTCAGCGTGCATGCCGCGGTGCGCAGCATTTTCCCGCTCGGCTCGCTCGAGGTCGTGTGTAACGGCGAGGTCGTCGCGAGCGCGGAAGCCGACGGCGGACGGCAGGCCGAGATCAGCGAGGAATTGCGGATCCCGGCGAACTCGTGGATAGCCTGCCGGGCGTTCGGGCTCGCCTATCACCTCGATGAATGGGGTCGCCGGGTCTTCGCCCACACCTCGCCGGTCTACGTCGCCTGCGGCGGCGACTGGATGATGACCGACCCCGACGGCATCCGCTATATCCGGACGCTTGTCGAGGGCGCCCGCGAATACGTACGGCACACCGCGGTCCGGAGGTCCGACCAGCTCACGACGCACCACCACGGCGAGGCCGACCACCTCGCCTGGCTGGAGCGGCCGTTCGCCGAGGCGCTGCGCGCGCTGGAAGATCGCGAACACGGCACCGCGCACCGATCATCCGGCGCCGGGTCGCGCGTCCTGAAGGAGGAATCAGGCAGAACCGGGCAGACCGGTGGAGTTTCTTGACGCCGTCACCGACCCTGGAAGTAAGGACCGACGTTTGTCGAGACTAGGCGGGATGTGGGCGATGAGCACTGCACCGGCGCCGGCGAGCGGCACCGGCCGGCGTGGGAGCCAAACGGCCGGGGTCATCCATACCGAGGACCTGACCAAGGTCTACCCGGGGACCGACTTTGCCGCCGTTGACAAGCTCAACCTGGATGTGTGCGCTGGCGAGATTTTCGGGCTGCTGGGGCCGAACGGCGCGGGCAAGACGACGACGGCGGGAATGCTGACCACGCGGGTGGTGCCGACGTCGGGGCGGGCCATCTTGGGCGGTGTGGATGTGGCCGCGCATCCGGCGCTGGCCAAGCAGCTGAGCGGGATCGTGTCGCAGCAGAACACGCTGGACCGCCAGCTGACGGTGTGGGAGAACCTGTACTTTCACGGCCGGCTGTTCGGCATGGGAGCCAAGGCGTCCCGGCAGATCGCCGATGAGCTGCTGAAGCAGTTCCAGCTCTCGCGGTGGGCGAAGGCGTCGGTGTACGCGCTGTCGGGCGGGATGGCGCAGCGGCTGATGGTGGCCCGGGCCATCTTCCACCGGCCCTCGGTGCTGTTCCTCGACGAGCCGACGGCCGGGCTGGACCCGCAGAGCCGGCTCGCGTTGTGGGACCTGCTCGGTGAGCTGCACGACGCCGGCCAGACGATCCTGCTGACCACGCACTACATGGAGGAGGCCGACCGGCTCTGTGACCGGGTCGCGATCATGGATCACGGCAAGATCCTCGCGCTGGACACGCCGGAGGCGCTCAAGCAGAGCATCGGCGCGGACACCGTGGTGACGGTGAAGGCGGCCGGCGACCCGGCGCGCCTGGCGCAGGTGCTGGAACGCGACGTCGACGGGGTCACCCGCACCCGGACCGTGGACGGCGGGGTTCAGTTGCACGTGCAGGGCAGCGCGCGGCTGGTCCCGCGGGTCGTGGACGCGGCCGAGGCCGCCGGCTTTGACCTGATCGACCTGTCGATCTCCGAGCCCAGCCTGGAGACGGTGTTCATCAACCTGACGGGCAAGGAACTCCGGGAGGAATGATGGCCACCTCGACCACGACCCGGCAGGTGGCCGGCGGCAGCCGGCCAAGGATCGGCGGCGGCCCGACCCGCTCGGTCGCCGCGGCAAGCTGGATCGCGCTCGGCGCGCTGATGCTGCGCGACCTGGTCGTGCTGCGCAAGCACCTGTGGGAGTTCGTGCTGCGCACGATCATCCAGCCGTTCCTGCTGTGCTTTGTGTTCCTGTACGTGTTCCCCAAGATCGGGCAGGGCATCGGCGGGCACGGCCCGGTGGCCGAATCGGCGTTCGCGACGATCCTGGTGCCCGGCGTGGTCGGGATCTCGGTCATGTTCCAGGGCGTGCAGTCGATCGCGCTGGCGATGGCGCAGGAGTTCGGCTTCACCCGGGAGATCGAGGACCGGGTCCAGGCCCCGTGCCCGATCTGGCTGGTGGCCATCGCCAAGGTGCTGTCCGGCGCGGCCCAGGGCGTGCTGTCGGCGATCATCGTGCTGCCGATGGCCTCGGTCGTGCACGCCGCGGGGGTGCACGCGCACCTGACCTTGCACTGGTGGCTGATCGTGACGTTCGTGCCGCTGGCGTGCGTGGCCATGGCCGGTCTGGGGCTGGTGCTGGGCACCAGCTTCGAGCCGCGCAACATCGGGCTGATGTTCGGGTTCATCATTCTGCCGATCACGTTCCTCGGCGGCACCTACTACTCGTGGACCAGGCTGGCGCCGGTCAAGATCGGCGGGTTTCCCTGGCTGCAGACCGTCGTCCTGGTCAACCCGCTGATCTACGTGAACGAGGGGATGCGCGCGGTGTTCACCAGCGCACCACACATGCACCTGTACGTCGTCTACCCGGTCGTCGTCGCGTTCGGGGCCCTGTTCCTGACCCTCGGACTGCGCAACTTCCGCCGCCGCGTGCTGTCCTGACAGGCCTGGATGACCAGAATGACTATGATGGTCATCAGGAGGCGTCGTGATGACGGACACAGCGCACGATCGGGTATGGAGCGTGGCGGAGGCCAAGGCACGGCTGAGCGAGCTGCTCGACCATGCGCTGAATGACGGACCGCAGGCCATCACCAGACGCGGCAGGGAAATCGCCGTCGTGGTGTCCGCCGAGGAATGGCACCGCAAGAGCTCACGGTCCGGCAGCCTCGCCGCGTTCCTCGCCGCATCCCCGCTGCGTGAGTCGGGTCTCGACATCAACCGGGCGGATGCGCCAGCGCGCGATGTCGGTCTATGAGCTACCTGCTCGATACCAACGCGATCTCGGAATGGGTCAAGCCGCGACCCGACCCCGGGATCGTGCGCTGGCTCGACGAGGTCGATGAGGACCGGACCTACCTGAGCGTGATCACCATCGGCGAGCTGCGCAAGGGCGTGGATCGTCTCGCGGCCGGCCGGCGGCGGGACCGGCTCGAACAGTGGCTGACCGGTGAGCTTCCCGACCGCTTTGGCGAACGAATGCTGCCGGTTGACGCAGGTGTCGCGGACGAGTGGGGACGAATACTCGCACGGGCCGAGAACGCTGGAACCGCCATTGGCGGCATCGACGCGCTGATCTCAGCGACGGCGAAGGTGCACGGCCTCCACGTCGTAACCCGCAACATCGCTCACTTCCGGCACACCGGCATCAACGTAATCTCACCCTGGCACGCCTAACGCCCCCGCGGCCGGTTTCCTGGAAGATCTAGGAGGATCACCGGCAAATACCGCACGCGATCCTCCTAGATTTTCAGGGCGTCCGGCGGGGTGGCGGCGGGGCGGGCGCCGTCCTGCTGGACGTCGTGATCAAGGCTCGCCAGCACCGGTACCGGCCTCGCCAGGACCGGTCGCGGCCCCGCCAGACCCGGGCCCGGGTCCCTGGCAGCGGCAGGCCAGGACCGCGCGCAGCGAGGGCGGGACCTCGCCGAACGAGGACACGGGACCGTCGGGGAAGGACAGCCTGGTGTCGGCGATGCCGTCGGGGGTGAGCACCAGCAGCCGCAGGCCGAACCGGTCGAGCCCGCTGGGCATGACCCACTCGGCCTGGCGCAGCCCCTGTGCCCGAACGCAGGCGACGAGCTCGCCCATGTGCCCGCGGCTGAGGTGCCGCAGGATGCCCGGTGCCACCCGCCACAGCGGGTCCGGCGCGGCACCGAGATAACTGGCCAGGGGGACCGGCCTCCCGCCCGCGCCGGTGAACTCCGCCGACCGCAGCACGACGCGATAGGCGGCCCGGCCGCGTGCCCTGCCAGGCTCGCCGGGCCGCGCATCCCCCGAGAGCCGCAACGCCGAAAACGGCGGATCGGCGCAGACGCAGACGGTGACGCCGGGCTCGGCCGCGAGCCGCCTGGCCAGTGCCGATCCCGACGCCGGCAGCAGGATGGGCTGCCCCGCCGGGTCGGCCCGCATCGCGACGCTGGCGGGCGGCGATGAGCCGGCGGCGGAGTGGCCGCAGGCGATGGTGGCGGTCCTGGCGCGGGCGACGACCGTGCGGGCCAGTTCGGCGAGCGATGGCCCGGGAAGCACGGCGAGATCCATGGGTTCCCCCTCTGCATGAGTCAGTTTGCGGCTCCGGGACAGATCGCGTTGACCGCGGCCTCGGCCTTGGCGGCCGCCACCGCGGCTGCGGTGCCCGCGGCACCGGTGGCGGTGCTGTACGCCTGGTAGGCGCCGGCCAGCCGCTGCACCGCGCCGCGCAGCGCGGTATCGCTGATCTTGAGCTCGCGCAGCGGCAGGACCTGCGCCTCCGCGTAGCCCACGGGATCGGC
>JASHOI010000137.1 GCA_030041195.1 Streptosporangiaceae bacterium
CGGCCGTTCGCGGTCCGCCGCGGTTGCGGCGTCGGACGAGCATGACACGGGCGGCCCGGCCCGGTCGACCGCCGCGGGTGCCGGCCCGGGCCTCAGCCCGCGTCGGCGGTGACGATCTCGCCGGCCAGCGGGGCGACGGCGGCGACGATCTGGGTGACCGTGGCGTCCGGGACCCCGGCGGCGGCGAGCGCGGAGACCAGGTGCCCGGCGACGAGGTCGAAGTGCCGCTGGGCTATGGCGCGGCCCCGGTGCGCGTCCCGCATGGAAGCCCCGGAATAGGGCACCGGGCCGCCGAGGGCGGCCGCGAAGAACTCGACCTGGCGCCCCTTCAGCCGGGTCATGTTCGTGCCGGCGAAGAAGCCGGCCAGCTCAGGATCGGCGAGCACCCGGCCGTAGAAATCGTCGACCACCGCCACCAGGGCGGGGTCCCCGCCAATGGCCTCGTAGATGGTGGGCTCGGCCGCAGTGGTCATTGCATCCTCCTGCTCTTGTGCCGCCGGCGTCGGCGTGCGAAGGCAGACCGGGTGCGGCGAAACGCCGCCGGCCTGCGGGGCAACGTGAGGTGGGCAGGGGGAGCGCCGCGCTGCCGCGGGCTCAGCAGGGGTAACGGCACGAATCGGCGTCCCGGCGCCCTGATGCCCGGGGAGGGTGCGGATGGCGGCCTGCCGCGAAGCCCGCCGCGGCCGCGCCTGTCACGTTGCATCCCCGCCCGTCCCGGGTCACCGCTCCCTCATTGTGAGGGAACCACCGCTTACAGTAGCGAAACGACCCGGCAGACCGGTAGCCCTATGAAGCGGATAAACGACGAAAAGTAACTAGAAGGGCCCCGTGTGCCCGGCCGCCAGTCGTGGCTGTTTCGTTCGCTCGCCGTTTTCCTTGATCGTGGTTGATTAATACCGCTATGCGGTACTCAGACACCAAGATCATGGAAACGGCTGGCTGGCGCACCATGCAATACCAGGTGCGAGCAGGCTGTAACGGAAGGCAATGGGTTGGTGGGGCCGGGTGCTCCCGGCGGTTACCGGGGTGTCTCCGGCCGGTCCATGATGCGCAGCCAGCTGCCGTCCGGCTGCCGCCGCGCGACCTGCACCCGCCCGCCGGTGTTGTCCGCCGGCCGGGTGGACGTCAGGGCCAGGTCGCCGAAACGCAGCGTCGGCAGCGGTTCCTCCAGCCTGAACGGCGGCGCGGCGGCGAGCATCGCGGAGAACACGGCGCGGATCGCATCGCGCCCGACGGTCTCGTGCCCCGGCGGGTAGGCCAGGACCGCGTCGGGCTCGTACAGGTCGGCCAGCCCGTCAACGTCGCCGTCGAGGGCCCGCTGCACGAACAGCCGCGCCAGGTCCTCGGGCTGCTGCGCGCGCTCGTGTCCGGTCATGGGTTCTGGCCTCGCCTTCTTGCTCGGCTTGTGCTGTCACCCCCAGTATCCGGGCCGGCCGAGCTAGAAGTCCAACAGCTAGTTCTTCTCTTTGGCAGAAGCATCTGTTATGAGAGTGCGCTCCCCGCGCTACTCCACGGTGACGGACTTCGCGAGGTTGCGCGGCTTGTCGATGTCGTGCCCCAGGGCCAGCGCGGCGTGGTAGGCCATCAGCTGCAGCGGGACCGTCAGCAGGATCGGGTCGAGCTCGCGCTCGTTCTTGGGCACCACGATGCGGGGGATGTCCAGCTCGCCGATGTCGACGCCGGGGTGGGTGACGGCGACCAGGGGTCCCTTGCGCGCGACGATCTGCTGCATGGCCGCGATGTTGCGGTCGGTGAGCTCGTCGGCCGGCAGGATGGCCACGGTCGGCAGGTCCTCGCAGATGAGCGCCAGCGGGCCGTGCTTGAGCTCGCTGGTCTGGTACGCCTCGGCGTGCCGGTAGGAGATCTCCTTGAATTTCTGCGCGCCCTCGCGGGCGACCGGGAACCCGCGGACCCGGCCGATGAAGAACAGGCTCTCCGCGCCGGCCAGGCCCCGGGCGACCGTGGCGATGTGCTCCTCACCGGCGAGGATCTCCTCGATCTGGGCGGGCACCTTGCGCAGCCCGGCGATGATCCGCTGGCCGTCGGCGATCGACAGGTCGCGGACCCGGGCCAGGGCGAGCGCGAGCAGGGCGAATCCGATGCCCATGTGGGTCAGGGCCTTGGTCGAGGCCACCGCGACCTCGGGCCCGGCGTGCAGGTAGACCCCGCCGTCGCATTCCCGGGCGATGGTGGAGCCGACGACGTTGACCAGCCCGACGATCTGGCCGCCCTTGCGCTTGACCTCCTGCACGGCGAACGCGGTGTCCGCGGTTTCCCCGGACTGGCTGACCGCCACGTACAGCGTGTCCGGCTCCACGATCGGGTTCCGGTACCGGAATTCCGACGCGGGCTCGGCGTCGGCGGGCACCCGGGCCAGTTCCTCGATCATCGCGGCACCCATCTGGCCCACGTAGAACGCCGAGCCGCAGCCGAGGATCTTCACCCGCCGGAACGAGCGCAGCTCGCGCGGCGCGAGGTTCAGCCCGTCCAGCCGCGCGGTGCCGAACCGGTCGTCGAGCCGGCCGCGGATCATCCGCTCGATCGTGGACGGCTGCTCGATGATCTCCTTGCGCATGTAGTGCCGGTAGCCGCCGAGACCCACGTCCTCCAGGTCGATGTCGATCGTGGTCGGGATCTTCTCGGTGTTCTCCTGCTCCTGGCTGAACGTGCGGAACTCCGTCGCGCTCACCGTCGCCAGCTCGCCGTCGTCCAGGTGCACCACGGTGGTGGTGTGCCGAACCAGCGCCGACAGGTCGCTGGCCACGAACATCTCCCGGTCGCCGACGCCGAGGATCAGCGGGGAGCCGTTGCGCGCGACCACCAGCCGGTCCGGGCGCTGCGCGTCGAGCACGGCGATCGCGTAGGTGCCGGTGATCCGGGACAGCACGTCGAGGACGGCCCCCTCGAGCGTGGGTGCCTCGGAGCGCGCTATCAGGTGCGCGATGACCTCGGTGTCGGTCTCGGAGCTGAACTTCACGCCCTTCGCGTCCAGGCGCTCGCGCAGCGAGGCCGCGTTGTCGATGATGCCGTTGTGCACGACGCTGATCCGCCCGTCCTCGCTGGTCTGCGGGTGGGCGTTCTCCTCGGTGGCCGGGCCGTGGGTGGCCCAGCGGGTGTGCCCGATGCCGATCTTGCCGGCCAGCCGCCGGGGGAGCGAAGCCTCCAGGTCACGGACCCGGCCGACCCGGCGGAAGACCTGGGCGCCCCGGGCGCCCAGGATCGCGATCCCGGCCGAGTCATACCCCCGGTACTCCAGCCGGGACAGCCCTTCGATCAGGATGGGCGCCGCGTTCTGATTGCCGATGTAGCCGACGATTCCGCACATTCAGGTTGCTCCCCATGCTCAGCCGTAGATGATCCGCCGCAGCTGACGCTGCGACAGAGGTGGCGCGGCGACCAGGCGGCCGGCCAGCTCATCGGCGATCAGCGCGAAGATCTCCGGGTTGCGCTTGCCATAGAGCTGGTGATACGCGTGCCGGCGCCGGACGTACTCCTCGACCGGCTCCCGGTACCAGGCCAGTACGTCCTCGACCACGCGCGCCGCCTCCGCGGGCGTCAAGCCCGTGGAGCCGGCCACCCGGTTAACGAGATCCTGGTCGTGCACCGCCCAATCCTGTCGCTGTTGCCGCACCAATGCCAACTTCCTGCCCGCATGCGGGCAGGAAGTTGGGTTTCAGCGCGTTATTGAGGCGATTTCGTTACACTACTTGCCCGCTAAAGCAGGTCCTGATTGCGGGCCAGGTACTCGTCCAGCGCCTCCCGCAGCAGGCTGGCCTCGGGCCGCCCGGTGCGGCGGGCCAGCTTCGTGAGGCGGTGCAGCGCCGGCCGCGGGTAGTAGCTGCTCTTCAGGATCATGCGCTCCTCGACGTGGATGGCGATCCGGTTGCCCCCGGAGCGCTTGGCCCGGACCAGTCCGGCGTCGGCCGCCTCGAGCAGTTCCTCGGCGGTGGACCCGTGCGCCGGCCGGCCCGCGATGCCCATCGACACCCCGAGCCGTTCGGCGACCCCGGGCGCCGGCTCGCTGCCGGCGAAGCTGGCCCGCACCGCCTCGAGGGCGAGCAGGGCCTCCTCGCAGCTCGTGTCCGGCATGGCGACGGCGAACTCGTCGCCGCGGGCGTGCGCGATCAGCGCGCCCCTGGGGAGCCCTGCGGTGAGCGACTGCTCGAACGACCCGAGGATCGCGTCGCCGGCCTCGCTGCCCTGCGCCGCGTTCAGCGGCCCGAAGCCGTCGAGGTCGGCCACGGCGACGGCGACCGGCAGGTCGGGATCGAGCAGGTTGATCTCGGCGGCGAGCCCATTCAGCGACAGTGCCTGTGAGTGATAAGTCATAGTCAGAGTATGGCGCTCGAATATACATATATCTAGTGTCTATATAGCTAGGCCTGCCTTGCCGATGCTGCAGACTGCGGGCATGGACATTGCGCTGTCCCAGCCCGCGCCGTCCGACGCGGCCGAATTCGTCGACGCGGTGCGCGCCAGCGGGGCGCTGCACCGTCCCTGGCTCGACCTCCCGGACACCCCGGAGCTCTTCGCCGCCTACCTGGAACGCGCCGCGCGCGGGGACCAGGCCAGCTACCTGATCCGGCATCGGGCCTGCGGCGGCCTGGTCGGCGTGGCGAACATCAGCAACATCGTTCGCGGCGGCCTCCAGTCGGGGTACCTCGGCTACGGCGCGTTCGCCTCGCACGCCGGGCGCGGCCTGATGACCGAGGGCCTGCGGGCCGTGCTCAGATCGGCGTTCGGCGACCTCGGCCTGCACCGGGTCGAGGCGAACATCCAGCCCGGCAACACCCGCTCGATCGCGCTGGCACGGCGTGTCGGCTTCGTGAAAGAAGGGTTCTCCCGCCGTTACCTGAAGATCGGCGGGGAATGGCGCGACCACGAGCGCTGGGCGCTGCTGGCCGAGGACTTTCCCGGCTAGCGGGCATCAGGCGTGCGCCGCTGTCAGCTCGCCTGCCTCCCAGGCTTCCCGCAGCGCGGCCTGGTAGCCCTGCACGAACGGGCCGGTCGGCGTGAACGACCAGCGCTCGAAGCCCACCGGGTCGAGCAGGCTGCCGAGGTCGTCGGCGAGCGGCGGGAACCAGCCCGGCAGGCGGAACCCGGGCCCCGCGGCTCCCGGCTGCGCAGCCGCGGCCGCGCCAAGAGCGGCCTTCTGCGACCGCGCCCACCGGCTGAGGTCGAAGCCGCCGGCCGCCAGATCCTCGAGGCCGGGCCGGACGGCGTCGCCGGCCCAGGCCAGGGTGGACCCGGCCGCCCGGTAGCCGCGCCGGTACTCGTGCCCCGGCCGGACCCGCCCGGCGGCAAGGTAGAGGATCCCGCCCAGCGGGATCGAGACCAGGCAGATCACCATCCACGCCCCGCGCGGCAGGCGCCGCACCTCCTCGGCCCTGGCGAGGTCGGCCAGGCAGACCGCCTCGAACGCGATCGCCGCCGCGAACAGCGGAAGCATCACCGCGGCCGGGTTCACCGCGGTCCTCCGGGGGCGGGCTCGCCACCG
>JASHOI010000138.1 GCA_030041195.1 Streptosporangiaceae bacterium
GGCCAGGACTGGTCGCAGCCGCCGTGGCATCCGCAGCGGATGGCCGAGGTGGGCTACCGGCCGCTGGCCGACCTGTTCGCCGCGGCGCTCCGGCACTCCGGCGGGCTGCGGGTCGACCACGTGATGGGCCTGATGCGGCTGTGGTGCGTGCCGCAGGGCATGCCGCCGGACCGCGGCGCGTACATCCGTTACGACCACCACGCCACGGTGGCCGCGCTGGCCGGCCAGGCAGCGAGGGCGGGCGCGCTGGCGATCGGCGAGGACCTCGGCACCGTCGACCCGTGGATCCGGGAGTATCTCGCCTCCAGCGGGATCATGGGCACGATGATGCTCTGGTTCGCGCGCGAGCCCGACGGCGCGCCGCTGTCGCCGGAGCACTGGCGCCGCGACTGCATGGCGACGGTCGGAACGCACGACGTGCCGCCGGTCGCCGCGTTCTGGACCGGCGAGCAGGTGACCGTCCGCGCCCGGCTCGGACTGCTCAAACGCCCGGAACGCCTGGAACGCGACGCCGCGGAGCTGATGTTGTCGAGCTGGCGGGACGCGCTGGCCGCGCGCGGGCTGATCCCGGACGGCCCGCTGCCCGGGCCCGACGAGTTCACCGTGGCGCTGTACGGCTACCTGAGCCTGACCGCCGCCGCGCTGATCGGCGTCTCGCTCGCGGACGCCGTCGGCGAACGCCGGGCCCAGAATCTCCCCGGCACCAGCGACGAGTACCCGAACTGGCGAATACCGCTGTGTGCCGCCGACGGCCGGGCAGTGCTCCTTGAGAACCTGCCTGACCTGCCGCTGCTTCGTGCCGTCTGCGCCGCGGCGTCGGGTCGCGCGCCGCTCCCGTAGGCTTCCGCCCATGAGCTCTGGTGACGCCGAGCCGCCGGCCTTCGACACCAGCGTGGCCCACATCGCGCGCGTGTATGACTACTGGCTCGGCGGCAAGGACAACTACGCGGCCGACCGGGCGGTCGGCGACCAGGTGAAGCAGGCCTACCCGAACATCGCGCACTCGGTCCAGGCCAACCGGGCGTTCCTGGCGCGCGCGGTGAGCTTCCTGGTCGCCGAGGCCGGGATCCGGCAGTTCCTCGACATCGGCACCGGGATCCCGACCGCGAACAACACCCACGAGGTCGCCCAGTCGGCGGCTCCGGAGTGCCGGGTGGTCTACGTGGACAACGACCCGGTCGTGCTCTTGCACGCCCGGGCGCTGCTGGCCAGCGACCCGGCGGGCGCCACCGACTACATCGATGCCGACCTGCGCGACACCGCCAAGGTGCTGTCCGAGGCGGGACGGACGCTGGACTTCTCCCAGCCCGTGGCGGTGATGCTGCTGGGGATACTGCACATGATTCCCGAGGACGACGACCCGCGCGCCGCGGTGGCGGCACTGATGAGAGCCGTGCCTTCGGGCAGCTTCCTCACCGTTTCGCATCCGGCGTCGGACATCGACGCCGCCGCGGGCGCCGAGGCCAGCCGGCGCTACAACGCGCAGGCCCCCGAGTCGGCCACGTTCCGGTCGCACGCGCAGGTCATGGACTTCTTCGCGGGCCTCGACCTGGTGCCGCCGGGCCTGGTGCGGGTGCCCGAATGGCGGCCCCGCTCCGAGATCGAGGCCAGGACCCCGTCGAACCTGTGGGGTGGCGTCGCACGCAAGCCATGACGGTCCCTCTGATCGGGTCGAGGCCCGCAAGGTAAACACGGGCGCGCCAAAGCGCCTTGGCGCGGCCGGTCAGCCGCACCGCCCCGGCGTCTGAGCGCCGCCCGGGCGGGCTGGTGCCCGCCGGGGCCGTGGCAACCCCGCTGGTGGTGTCCATACTGCCCGTCTTGTAGGCCTAGCGGCCCTGCGGGCCGTACCCAGCCACGACCGGGACCCGCCGCATGCATCGCCCCGGCGGCGTGCCCCGGCCGGTGCCGGGCGTCTGAGCAGCGCAGCGGGGCGGCGGGTCCGCGGTTTCCCGCTGGGTTGTCACGGCCTGGCGGGGGTGTCGTAGTCCCCGTTGCGCACGCCCGCGGTGAAGGCGTGCCACTGATGCGGGGTGAGCCGCAGCACCGGGCCGGCCGGTGACTTGCTGTCGCGGACGCCGATGTGACCGCCGGGCAGGTGGGCGATCTCGACGCAGTTGCTGTTGGAGAAGCTGGCTGAGCTTTTGGTCCAGGTGATCTGCTGCACGGTTGCTGTCCTTTCGTTGTTGCGGGCAAGGGGTGGCGGCCGGGCCGGCTCTTGTGAGGCGGTCCCGGCCCGGCCGCCACGATCAGGGCGAACCGGGTTGGCCTGGTGGGTGCGGGCGTGGTTCGCGCCACATGGGCCACATCGCCGGGCCGCCGTGCGGGAGCCGGATTGGGGCGCCGGGTCGCAGCTGGTAGCCGTGCCGGGCGTACAGGCGGCGGGTGCGCATGGTGGCGGCTTCCAGGTAGGCCGCGATGGCGTGGCGGTCCAGGTCGGCGTGGTGGGCGGCCAGCAGCAGGCTGCCGGTGCCCTGATGCTGGCACCGGGGATGGACGGCCAGCAGCGCCAGATGATGATGCGCGGTTCCGGCGGGGTGATGGCGGTCCAGCGCCGCATCGAACGCGGCGAACCGGCCGTAATGTGGGCCGGTGACATCGGCTAGCCGCTCGCCGTAGCCGGGCGGCGGGCCGGCCGGGCCGGTGGTGGGCAGCCACAGCGCCGCGGCGGTCCGGCCAGGGGTGGTGTGCACGATCCCGGTGGCGACCGCGTGCTCGACGAAGATCCGGAAATAGGTGGGGAAAATCTGGCGCCGGGCGGCGGGGTCGGTGATCAGCCACCGCGACGGCGGCAGGTGCAAGAACGCCTCGGCGATCACCTGGCTCAAAGCGCCGATGTCGGCGGGGCCGGCGATGACCACCTGGCCGGGGTGGGCAGGGCTGGCCGGGTCGGGCGCGGCGCTGCTCACGGTCGTTCCTGGCTGCCTGGGACGGGCGCAGCGGTGACGGCGTGCGCGCCAAGCCCGATCGCTGCATACACCTGCGGGCGGCGGGCTTTCAAGACCAGCCCCCAGCCCACGCCGATGATGGCGACGGCGGCGTAGCCGGCCGGCAGCACCCAGGCGGCCGGGCTGCCAGCCGGCACGCCCAGCAGCAGGGCGTAATGCTGCACGGCCAAGACCACGATGCCGGTGAGCAGGACGGCGGCCAGCGCGGGCGCGATGAGCCGACGCCAGGCGTTCTCGCCGCGCGCATCGCGGGCGAAGAACACGATCACGGCGGCGGAGGTGGCGGTGAGCAAGATCATGATGCCCAGCCCCCCGGTAGTCCCCAGCCAGAAGAAAAGCCGGGTCATAGGTGGCTGGTGGGTGAGCGCGTACCCCGCAATGACGGCCAGGCCACACGCGCTTTGCGCCGCCGACGCCGCCTTGGGGATGTTGTTGGTGCCGGTGCGGCCGAGCGCGGCGGGCAGCACGTTTTCCCGGCCGAGGGCGTAGGCATAACGCCAGGTCGCGTTGTGGAACGCCAGCGCGGCGGCGAACAGCGACGTCAAAAACAGCCACTGGGCGGCCTGTGACAGCAGGTTGCTGCCGGACAGGCCGAACAGCAGGCCGGGTCCTTGGGCTGCGGCGGTGGTCACGACGTGGCCGGTGCCGGCGTGGGCGGCCATCGCCCAGGATGCCCCGGCGTAGACGACCGCGATCATGCCCAGCGCGGTGTAGGTCGCGGCCGGGACCGTGCGCCGCGCGTGTTTGGCCTCCTCGGCCAGAACGGGTGCCTGCTCGAAGCCGACGAACCCGAGGACGGCCACGACGGCGAGCACGCCGACGGTGCCCAGCCCGGCCGAACCCAGCGCGGCCGGGGACAGCGTGGACAACGACAGGTGCCCGCCGGCCGGCCGGGCCAGCCCGGCCACGGTCTGCGCCACGATCACGGTAAGCTCGGCGCACAGCAGCACACCCAGCACCCGGCCGGTGATGTCCACCCGGGCCAGGCCGAGCACGGCGACCACGGCCCAGGCGCCCAGCGCGAACGCCCACCACGGGGCGTGCACACCCAGGTGCGCGGCGGCCTCGGCCGCGGCGTTCGGCCCGAACGCCCCATACAAGCCAACTTGCAGGAACGAATACGCTAGCAGCGCAACCAGGGCAGCGGCCACGCCCGTCACCCGGCCCAGGCCAGCGGCGATGAAGGCATAAAAGGCCCCCGCGTTGCGGATGGCGCGCGCCATGGCCATATACCCGGCACAGAAGATCGCCAGGATGACCGCGATGACCAGAAACGCGGCCGGGATCCCGGTTAACCCGGTGGTCGCGTAGGCGGTGGGGATCACCCCGGCGGCCACGGTCAGCGGGGCGACACCGGCCAGCACGAAAAACAGCACGGCGGGGACGCCGAGCCGGTCAGCGGCCAGGGCGCGCGATACCGCGCCGGGCTGGTGCCGCGCGGTCTGGGTCGGGGACATGGCCAGCTACCTCCAGGGGGCGGGACGGGGCGGGTGGTTAGATGCGGTGGGCGAGCAGCGCGGCGTCCACCGCGGCCTGGGTCGCGGTGATCACCTCGCGCAGGCCCGGGACGAGCAGCGGGACCAGCGCGCCGGTGCGGGCGCGGGCACCCGGTGGCAGGTACAGGCCCAGGCGCGGTCCCAGGCCGCACGCGGCGGCCAGCCCGGCCAGCGTCACCGCCTGCGCATCACCGGGTCGGCCCGGGTGCAGCGCGGCTTTGAGCCGGGTAACCGGCGCGAACGCGCAATCAGCA
>JASHOI010000139.1 GCA_030041195.1 Streptosporangiaceae bacterium
TGTCCACCGCGCCCGCCCCGGCGGCCTGGGCCGCGCCTGGCGCGGCCACGGGACCCCGGTCGCGCAGCGCGAACACCAGCAGCAGCGCGGTGACCCAGATCACCACCGAGTTGGTGACGTGCACCCAGACCAGGCCGGCGGGCAGCCCGCTGAAGTACTGCGCGTAGCCGATCGCGCCCTGCGCGCCGATCAGCGCCAGCAGCAGCCAGCCCAGCCTGACCGCCCGCCGCGGAGCGGCGACCAGGTGCAGGCCGACCACCAGCGCGATCACCAGGCCGCCGAGCAGCCAGCCGATGTCCGCGTGGAACTGGGTCACGCCGCCGAGCGGCAGGTGGAAGCGCGGGATGTCGCCAGCGCCGGCCAGCGGCCCGGTGCCGGTGACCACGGTGCCCGCCGCCAGCATCAGGCCGAGCACGCCCAGGGTCCCGAACGCGCCCAGCCGTATCTCGCGCGGGACCAGCAGGCGCGTGGGCCCACGGCCCTCCGTGCAGCGCACGTACAGCGCCACCGCGGCCGCCACCAGGGCCATCGAGAGCAGGAAATGGAGCGACACCCAGACCGGGTCGAGCTTGGTCAGCACCACGATCCCGCCCAGGACCGCCTGGGCGACGATCCCGGCGGGCTGCAGCGAGGCCAGCCACATCACGTCGCGGCGGCGCGCGCCGTCCTGGCGATACCGCCAGGCCGCAACGAAGACGAGAACGGCGACCACGAAGATCGCGACGGTCACCAGCCGGTTCCCGAACTCGACCCAGCGGTGGATCAGCGGATCGCCGGTGGCGCCGGCGGCCACGATGCTGGTCGCCGTGCACCTCGGCCAGTCCGGGCAGCCGAGCCCGGACTCGCTGAGGCGCACACCGGCGCCGGTCATCACGATCCCGGCGTTCGCCACGACGCCGGCCAGCGCGATCCTGCGCATAGAGGTCGGCGACGGCGACAGCACCGCGTTCACGAGGTGGCCAGGCACGAGTCCCATCGTAAGAGTCTCCGGCAACGGGTCGCAGGCAGGCTGGCCCGGTCGGCCCGGCCGTGCCAAAAGATCTAGGAGCCTCGCGCGCAAATGCCGCACGCGAGCCTCCTAGATCTTCACCTTCGGGGTTCCAGGCGGGGACCGAGGGGTGGCTGGGGCTGGTGGGGCGGTTTGGGCGGCCCTTGGCCTGGTGCCGCGCGCCGCCCCGGCGCAGGCCACGATCACGCAGCCGATCGCGGCCCAGTCTCGCGGCGCCAGGGCCTGGCTCAGCAGCACCAGGCCGACCAGCGCGGCGACCGCGGGCTCCAGGCTCATCCAGATGCCGAAGATCCGCGCCGGGATCCGGCGCAGCGCCTCCATCTCGAGCCGGTACGGGATGACCGACGACAGCAGACCGACCGCGATCCCGGTGCCGAGCACTTCCAGCCGCACCGGGGACGCCCGCCCCGCTGACCCGGCCGCCGCAGCGGGCGTGACCACCACGGCGGCGATCACCATGGCAATCGCCAGTCCCGAGGAACCAGGAAAGCGCCGCCCGGTTGCGGCACTCAGCATGATGTACGCGGCCCAGCAGGCGGCGGAGACCAGCGCGAAGGCCACCCCGGCCAGCACTATCCCGGCGCGGCCCGGCTGCGGGCCGTGCAGCGAAAGGCTGGACCAGCCGTAGCTGAGCAGCACGACCCCGGCTCCGGCGAGGGCCACCCAGACGAGGTCGACCAGGCGCCGCGACGACGCCACGGCCACCGCGAGCGGCCCGAGGAACTCGATCGTCACCGCGATGCCCAGCGGTATCCGCGCCATCGACTGGTAGATCGAGAAGTTCATGACACCCAGCGTCACCCCGAACGCCGCCACGACCGCCGCATCCCGCCAGGCCCGCTCGCTGATCACGTCGCGGACGGAGCGGGCCAGCCCCCTGCCGCCGAACGCCGCCAGCGCAACGGCAGCCGTCCACAGCCGCAGCCCGGTCAGCGTGGCGGGCGACACCTGGCCGAACAGCCGATCGGCCAGGCCCGCGCCAACCTGCACCGAGACGATGGCGGTGACCACCAGCGCCGACGGCGGCACCGCGCTCATGACCCCAGCGGGACGCCGGAGCAGCCGGGAACGGGTGATGGCGACCGCAGGCTCCGGCTATTCCCAGCGGAACGTGCGCGCGGCAAGGGCGATGCCGACGACCGCCCAGACCGCGAGCACCACCAGGTCACGCACTGGCGGGCCGCCGCCAAGCTGCAGCATCGACCGCAGGCCGTCGGACAGCGCGTCGGCGGGCAGCAGCTTCAGCACCGGCCGCGCCCCCGCCGGGAACTTGGTCAGCGGGAACACCACACCGCCGATCCCGAGCATCACCAGGTAGATCAGGTTGGCAGCGGCCAGGGTGGCCTCCGCGCGCAGCGTTCCGGCCATCAGCAAGGCCAGCCCACTGAACGCCGCGGTGCCCACGACCATCAGCACCACCGCCCACGCGGCCGCGGCACCGCCGCCGTGCGGGGTCCAGCCGAGCGCCAGCGCGACCACCACGATCAGCGCTGACTGAAGCACCTCGACGGCCAGCACGGTAACGGTCTTCGCCGCGATCAGCCCGCGCCGGGACAGCGGCGTCGCGCCGAGCCGCTTGAGCACCCCGTACCGGCGCTCGAACCCGGTGGCGATCGCCTGGCTGGTGAACGCGGTGGACATCACGGCGAGCGCCAGGATGCCGGGGGCGAGGAAGTCGATCCGGCTGCCGGGGCCGTAGCTGACGAGGTTCTCCTGGCTGAACGCGGCGATCAGCAGCACCGGGATGATCAGCGTGAGCACCAGCTGCTCGCCGTTGCGCAGCAGCGTCCGCAGCTCGAGCCCGGCCTGGGCGGCGACCATCACCGGCAGCGGCGCGGCGCCGGGCGATGGGGACGGCCACGGGGCGGGCGGGGAGGGTTCGGCCGCGGTGGTCTCGGTCACGAGCGCAGCTCCCGGCCGGTCAGCTCGAGGAAGACATCCTCGAGCGTCCGGTTCTCGATCCGCAGGCTCTGCGCGAGCACGCCGTGCTCGGCGCACCACGCGGTGACCGCGGCGAGCAGCTGCGGGTCGACCCGGTCGTGCACCTCGACCACGTAGTACCCGGCCGGGGATTCCTTGGCGGCGCTGCCCGGCGGCAGCGCGGCGATCAGGCTGTCGGTGTCCAGGCCGGGCTCGGCGCGGAACCGGAGCTGGCCGGCGGTGCCGGTGAGCTCGGCCGGGGTGCCCGCGGCGACCAGATGGCCGTGGTCAACGACCGCGACCCGGTCCGCGAGGCGTTCCGCCTCCTCCATGTAGTGGGTGGTGAGGATCACACCGGCGCCCGCGTCGCGCAGCCCGCCGATCAGGCTCCAGGTGGCGTGCCGGGCCTGGGGATCGAGGCCGGCCGTCGGCTCGTCAAGGAACACCAGCTCGGGACGGCCGATCACCGCGGCGGCGAGCGACAGCCGCTGCTGCTGACCTCCGGACAGCCGCCGGAACGGGGTGCGGGCGCAGCCGGTGAGGCCGAGCCGCTCGATCAGCAGCCCAGGATCGATCGGGTTGGTGTGGAAGCTGGCCATCACCCGCAGGTACTCCGCTGGCCTCGCGGCGGTCGGGATGCCGCCGGACTGCAGCATCACGCCGACCTTCGGCCGCAGCTTCCTGGTGTCCCGGACCGGGTCGAGGCCCAGCACCCGCACGATCCCGTCGTCCGGCCGCCGGTAGCCTTCGCAGATCTCGATCGTGGTGGTCTTGCCGGCGCCGTTCGGGCCCAGGATCGCCGTCACCTGCGCGCGCTCCGCCCGCAGGGACAGCCCCGCCACGGCGACGGTGCGCCCGTAGTGCTTGACCAGGCCGCTGATCTCGACGGCCGCAGCGGAACACACGCGTGCGAGTCTACGGGTATCGGCGGGTGCGAACCGTAGTGACCGGCATCTGCCGGCCCCCAGGGGATTTGCCACCTCGACCGGCCCAGCGCGCCCGGCGCAGGTCAGGGACGCCGCGCCACACCGCAGTAGTGCCACCGGGAATCGTCGGTGTCGGCGAGCGCCGGATCCTCGGCGCCCCACAGGCCGACGTGGGAGACCACCGGCCCGGCGCCCTGGTAGGGCTCAACCAGATCGAGCCCCTGGAAGAACCGCTCGACCTCCGCCTTGGACCGGAAGTGAATGCTCTCGGTGCCCTGGGCGTAGACGTCCTCGCCCTCCGCCACCGCGCGGTTCGGCTTGCTGTCCGCGGTGAGGTGCGACAGCGCCAGGTAGCTGCCCGGCGCGATCGCAGCCTTGTACGTGTCCACCAGGCCCCAGGGATCCGACTCGTCGGCCACGAAGTACATGACGCCGGTCATCAGCAGCCCAACGGGCTCGCCGAGGTCGATCAGCTCGAGCAGGTCCGGGTGGCTCAGCACGGTGTCGGGCTCGCGGAGGTCGGCCATGATGAGCGTGGTGTTCTTGGACTCGCCGAGCAGCGCCTTGCCGTGCGCCAGCACCATCGGGTCGTTGTCCACGTACACCACGCGGGCGCCGGGCACGATCTCCTGCACCAGGTCGTGCGTGTTGCCCTGGGTTGGCAGCCCGGCCCCGATGTCGATGAACTGGCGTATCCCGCGGTTCGCTATCCACCGGGCCGCGCGCTGGTGGAACGACCGGTTGGCCCAGGCCGAGTCGCTGATCTCGGGAACCAGCGCCTTGAGCCGCTCGCCCAGTTCCCGGTCGACCTCGAAGTTGTTGGTCCCGCCAAGAAAGTAGTCATACATCCGGGCGGGTGTCGGCCTTGCCGGATCCACCCCCGGGGGAAGCGCGTCGGTCACGCGCATATTCTCCCATGCCGGGGTGAATCGCCCGGCCGACGGCCCGGCAGCGCGGGGGAGCGGCTGTCCGGCTGCGGGTCAGGCAGGGGCGGGGGCGGCGGCGCGTTCCCGCGCGGCGGCCACGAAAGCGCGGAACAGGCTCGGGTCGTCGCCGGCCTCGGGATGCCACTGCACGGCCACCAGGAACGGGCTCTCGTCCGCGGCCTCCAGCTCGAACGCCTCGATGACGCCGTCCTCCGTCCAGGCGGTCGCGGTGAGCCCGCTGCCGAGCTTGTCGACCCCCTGGTGATGGTGGGTGGGCGTGGCGATCGGCGCATCGTCCGCGCCGCGGCCCAGGATCTGGCTCAGCCTGGTGCCGGGCGCGACCCGGACGGCGTGCGTGCCGAAGGCGCCGGCCACCGGGGCGTGGCCATCGTTGCCGACGACGTCGGGCAGGTGCTGGTGCAGGGTGCCGCCCCGGGCCACGTTGATGACCTGCATGCCCCGGCAGATGCCGAAGACCGGCAGGTGCCGCTGCACGGCGGCGTCCAGCAGCGCGAACTCCGCGGTGTCCCGCTCCTGGCTCACGCTGGCGGTCTGCGGCGCCGGATCGGCGGCGTAGCGCGCGGGGTCGATGTCGCCGCCTCCGGAAAGCATCAGCCCGTCCAGCCGCGCGACCGCGTCCTCGATGCCGGGCACCGGCGGCAGCAGCACCGGGATCCCGCCCGCTTGCGCGATCCGATCGGTGTAGCGCCGGGGCAGCACCACGGCCTGCATGTCCCAGGCGCGCCAGCGGGCCCGCTCGCAGTAGGCGCTGACCCCGATCAGCGGGGCCGCATTGCCGTCAGCCATTGGATGAACCTCCCCGGACCCTTGCTGCCGGTTACAAGGGTGTCACGTAGGCGCCGGAGATCCCGCCGTCCACCAGGAATTCCGACGCGGTGATGAACGACGCGTCGTCGCTGGCCAGGAATGCTACCGCTGCTGCGATCTCTTCGGGCTCGGCAAACCGCCCGATCGGGATGTGCACCAGCCGCCGGGCCGCGCGCTCGGGGTCCTTGGCGAACAGCTCGCGCAGCAACGGCGTGTTCACCGGTCCCGGGCACAGCGCGTTGACCCGGATCCCCTCCCTGGCGAACTGCACGCCCAGCTCGCGGGTCATCGCGAGCACGCCGCCCTTGGACGCGGTGTAGGAGATCTGCGAGGTCGCCGCGCCCAGCACGGCGACGAACGACGCGGTGTTGATGATCGAGCCCTTGCCCTGCCGCTGCATGTACGGGATCGCATGCTTGCAACACAGGTACACCGAGGTGAGGTTGACCTCCTGGACCCGGCGCCAGGCATCGAGGCCGGTTGCCAGGATGGAGTCGTCCTCCGGGGGAGAGATGCCCGCGTTGTTGAACGCGACGTCGATGCGCCCATGCCGCTGCGCCACCGATTCGTAGAGCCGCTGCACGTCGTCCTCGTTGGACACGTCGGCGGCGATGAACGTGCCGCCGGTCTCCTCGGCGACGGCCTTGCCGGCCGCCTCGTCGATGTCGACGGCCACCACGACGGCCCCCTCGGCCGCCAGCCTGCGCGCGCTGGCCAGGCCGATACCGCTGCCGGCCCCGGTGATCACCGCGACCCGGCCCTGCAACCGCTGCATGCCAGGCTGCATGACAGGGCTCCCTTCGTTACTCACTCGGCCGGGATCTCGGCCCATGGCGATTCGGTCGGTATCGATTTCAGTCCGTGGCGATGAAGACGTTCTTGGTCTCGGTGAACGCGTCCGGCGCGTCCGGCCCGAGCTCGCGGCCCAGGCCGGACTGCTTGAACCCGCCGAACGGCGTCCAGTAGCGCACCGACGAGTGCGAGTTCACCGACAGGTTCCCGGTCTCCACGGCCCGGGACACCCGGATCGCGCGGCCGACGTCCGAGGTCCAGATCGACCCGGACAGGCCGTAGGGCGTGTCGTTGGCGATCAAGACGCCGTCGGCCTCATCCTCGAACGGCGTGACGGTGACCACCGGCCCGAACACCTCCTCGGTGTAGGCCGGGTCGTCGGCGGCGACCGGCGCGAGCACGGTCGGCGGGAACCAGAACCCCGGGCCGTCGGGGGCGCTGCCGCGGAACGCTACCGGGGCCCCGTCGGGCACGTAGGACGCGACGTGCTCCCGGTGCGCCGCGGAGATGAGCGGGCCCATCTCGGTGCCCGGCGCGGCCGGGTCGCCGACCGCGACGCTGCGGACCGCGGGCTCGAGCAGCTCCATGAACCGGTCAAGCACCGGGCGCTGCACCAGGATCCGGGACCGGGCGCAGCAGTCCTGCCCGGCGTTGTCGAACACCGCGTACGGCGCGGTCGCGGCGGCCCGCTCCAGGTCGGCGTCGGCGAACACGATGTTGGCGCTCTTGCCGCCGAGTTCCAGGGTGACGCGCTTGATGTGCCGGGCGCAGCCGGCCATGACCTGGCTGCCGACCTCGGTGGACCCGGTGAAGACGATCTTCCGCACCTGGGGGTGGTCGACCAGGCGCTGGCCGACCACGCTGCCCTTGCCGGGCAGCACCTGCAGCACGCCTTCGGGCAGCCCGGCCTCCAGAGCCAGCTCGGCGATCCTGATCGCGGTCAGCGGGGTCAGCGCGGCCGGCTTCGCGACCACCGTGTTCCCCGACGCGAGCGCCGGTGCCATGCCCCAGGCGAAGATCGGCATCGGGAAGTTCCACGGCACGATCAGGCCCACCACGCCGACCGGCTCGTGGAACGTCACGTTCAGGCCACCGGGCACCGGGATCTGCTTGCCGATCAGCCGCTCGGGCGCGGCGGAATAGTAGAGCAGCACGTCGCGGACGTGCCCGGCCTCCCAGCTGGCCTGGCCGATGGGATGCCCCGAGCCGGCCACCTCCAGGTCGGCCAGCTCGGCGACGTGCGCGTCCACAGCGGCGGCGAACCGGCGCAGCAGGGCGGCCCGGTCCCCGGGCGCGACGGCCCGCCAGGCCTGCTGCGCGGTGACCGCCCGGGCGATCGCGGCGTCGGTCTCCTCGGCGTCGGCCTCGGCCACCGTCGTGACCGGCTGCTCGGTGGCCGGGTTCAGCACCGTGAACTCGGACATGCGCTTGTTTCCACCTTTCCCTTATCGCACGGAGCGGGCCGCGGGCCCGCCAGCGCTAGAGGCGCTCGAAGCAGCGCTGCAGCTCCCAGTCGGTCACCGCGGCGTCGTAGGCGGTCAGTTCCACGTTGGCGTAGTTGGCGTAGTGCTCCACCACTTCGGCCCCGAACGCCTGGCGGGCCAGGTCGCTCTTCTGCCACAGCTCGAGCGCGTCGCGCAGGGTGTGTGGCACCCGGGCGGAGGTGTCGAGGTAGGCGTTGCCCTCGACGGCCGCCTCGAGCGGCAGCTCGTGGTCGATGCCGTGCAGGCCGGCGGCGATCATCGCGGCGACCGCCAGGTAGGGGTTCACGTCCCCGCCGGGGACCCGGTTTTCGGTCCGCAGCGACGCGCCGTGCCCGACCAGGCGCAGCGCGCAGGTCCGGTTGTCCGGCCCCCAGCGGACCGAGGTGGGGGCGAAGCTTCCGGGCACGTACCGCTTGTAGGAATTGATGTTGGGCGCGTAGAACAGCGTGAACTCGCGCAGCGCGGCCAGCTGCCCGGCCAGGAAGTGCTCGCCGAGCGCGGACAGGCCGTGCTGCCCCTGGCCTGCCATGACCGGGTCGCCGTCCGCGCCGCGGAGCGACAGGTGGATGTGGCAGGAGTTGCCCTCCCGGGCGTTCGGCTTGGCCATGAACGTGATGCTGGCCCCGTCCTGCGCCGCGATCTCCTTGGCCCCGGTCTTGTAGATCGAGTGGTTGTCACAGGTCGCCACCGCTTCGGCGTAGCGGAACGCGATCTCGTGCTGGCCGAGGTTGCATTCACCCTTGGCCGACTCGACGTACAGCCCGGCGCCGGCCATCTCGTTCCGGATCCGGCGCAGCAGCGGCTCGATCCGGGAGGTGCCCAGGATCGAGTAGTCCACGTTGTACTGGTTGGCCGGCACCAGGTCGCGGTAGGCCTTGGCCGCGGCCTGCTCGTAGGAGTCGTTGTAGACGATGAACTCCAGCTCGGTGCCCACCATCGCGGTCCACCCGCGCTCGGCCAGCCGCTGCTCCTGAGCCCGCAGAATCTGCCGCGGCGAGGCCACGACAGGGGAGCCGTCCAGCCAGGTCAGGTCCGCGATGACCATGGCCGTGCCGTCGTGCCACGGGACGCGGCGCAGCGTGGCCATGTCCGGCACGAGCACGAAGTCCCCGTAGCCGCGGTCCCAGGACGACATCGCGTACCCGTCAACGGTGTTCATCTCCACGTCCACCGCGAGCAGGTAGTTGCAGCCCTCGGAGTAGTGCTGGGCCACCTCTTCGAGGAAGAACTCCGCGGATAGCCGCTTCCCCTGGAGCCTGCCCTGCATGTCGGTGAAGGCCAGCACCACGGTATCGATCTTGTCCTCGCCGGCCTCGACCCGCAGCTGCTCCATGGTCAGCATGCCGCGCTGCCGGCGCTGCGGCCCAGGTCCCCGGTACTTCGTCGGCATTGACATCCCATCAGGTTAGGCGGGCAGGCCGGGGCGGAGAGTGATCATGTGGAGAGCTCCCTCTCGATCGCTGCCAGCTCCTCGGGCGTGCCCTGCACCTTCGGCCCGGTGAACCAGTTACGCGCGGACACCAGCCAGTAGATTCCGGCGAAGCCGATCACGACCACGACCGCGACGATCGTGTAGTTGAAGTTGGACCAGCCGATCGGGCTCGCGGTCGGCAGCATGAACAGGATCGTGATGAAGACCACCCAGATCACCGCGATGATGCCGACCGGGTAGCTCCACCGGCCCAGGTGCCAGGGCCCGCGCTGGAAGCTGGAGCCCTGCCGCAGCCGCAGGAACGTGGGCGAGACGTAGGCGATGTACAGGCCGATCGTCGCGATCGAGGTGACCGCCGCGTACGCCGCGCTGTTCCAGAGGTAGGGCAGGCCGAGGATCAGCGCGCCGACGGCCGCCAGCCAGATCGCGTTGGTCGGCGTCCGGGTCCGCTTGTTCACCCGGTGCCAGATGGACGAGCCCGGCAGCGCGCCGTCGCGGGAGAACGCGTAGATCATCCGCGAGTTCGCGGTCACCGACGACATCCCGCAGAACAGCTGGGCGCCGATCGCGATCAGCAACAGCACCTTCGCGCCTGCGGTGCCGATGGCGTTGGCGAACACCTGGGCGGGCGGCACCAGCGCGCCCAGGTCGCCCGCGTACTGGCTCTTCTGGATCGCGAACGTGATCCCGATCAGCAGCAGCCAGCCAGCGAACAAAGACACCAGGATCGACATCACGATGCCGCGGGGGCCGCTGCGGGCCGCGTTGTGCGTCTCCTCGGTCATGTGCGCCGACGCGTCGTACCCGGTGAACGTGTACTGGGCCAGCAGCAGCCCGAGCAGCAGCACGTAGAACGTGCTGTGCCAGCCGGTGTCGTTGAACGTCGATGTGAACACGTACGACGCCGTCGCGTGGTGCGACGGCACGAACGCGAGCACGCTGACGATGATCAGCACGCCAAGGATGTGCCACCAGACGCTCACGTCGTTCAGCAGCGCGACCAGCCGGATGCCGAACTGGTTCAGCAGCCCGTGCACCAGCAGCACGCAGGCGAAGATCAGGATCGTGACCCAGTGCGCGGTGCTGACCCCCCAGGTCAGGCTCAGGAACGCGTTGATGAAGAACGCGCAGCCGAAGTCGATGCCCGCGGTGATCGCCACCTGGCCGAGGAAGTTGAACCAGCCGGTGAACCAGGACCAGGCCGGCCCGTGCGTGCGGGCCAGCTTCGCCGACCAGTAGTACAGGCCGCCCGCGGTGGGGAAGCTGGAGCAGACCTCGGCCATGGCCAGGCCGACCATGAGCGTCATGATGCCGACGATCGGCCAGCCCCAGGTGATGATCGCCGGGCCGCCGGTGCCCATGCCGTACCCGTACAGGGTCAGGCACCCGGACAGGATCGAGATGATCGTGAACGAGACGGCGAAGTTGGAGAACCCGGACATCCGCCTGCGCAGCTCCTGGGCGTAGCCGAGCCGGTGGAGTTCTTCCTCGTCGCTGCTGAGCGCTTGCTCGTTGATCGCCACGGCGTGCTCCTCGGATCAGGGGTTTTGCAGGTTCGCCGCCTCGTCGCTGGCCGGCCGCCGGAGTTAATGGTTCAATTTCGAACCAATGATGGACGTGCGCAACGGAATGTTCAAGACCCGGGACCAGATTCGCAACACACGTCCCGCAGGCACCGGCACGCGGGCGAGGCGGGATCCCCGTGCCGGTGCCATCCGCCGTAGAGTCAGCGGGACAGCGCCGGTCCGGCAGGGACCGGTCCCGCCGGAGGGCGACCGTGGAGAGCAGCGGGCTTGACCTGACCAGCCTGCTCCGGCCGGTGCGCGAGGGCCTTGCTTTCGAGGAGACCGTCGAGCGGCTGCTGACGCTGATCAAGCTCGGCGTGGTCGGTCCGGGGGAGCGGTTCCCGGCCGAGCGCGAGCTGGCCGCGCAGCTCGGCATCAGCCGCCTGACCCTGCGCGAGGCCCTGAGTGAGCTGGCGCGCGCCGGTTACGTGGAGTCGCGCCGCGGCAGGTCCGGCGGCTCGTTCGTGACCGGCGCGCCGCCCGCCCCGGACCGCGGCGAGCTGCGCCGGCTGACCCAGGAGGACAAGGGAAAGCTGGCCGACGCGCTCACGTTCCGGCAAGCGGTGGAGACCGGGGCGGCCGAGGCCCTCGCCCAGCTCGTGGCCCAGTCAGCGGCGCGGCCCGACACCCGGCAGGCGCTGCTGGCGAGGCTTGCCGAGGTGAACGACGCGTGCCCGCAGGATTACCGGCGCCTGGACACCCTGTTCCACCTGTCCATCGCCGAGCTCACCGGGTCCAGCCTGCTGACCAGCGCCTGCGGGGAGGCGCGGATGCGGCTGAACGACCTGCTGAACGCGATCCCGGTGCTGCAGCGCAACATCAATCACACCGCCGGGCAG
Organism: Streptosporangiaceae bacterium; assembly: GCA_030041195.1. The sequence goes on from JASHOI010000139.1 coordinate 11,722, forward strand.
CACACGGCGATCGTGAACGCGATCCTGGCCGGCGACCCTGCCAGGGCGCGACGCGAGATGTCGGAGCATATCGCCGGCACCGCCGCCCTGCTGCGCGGTTTCCTGGCCTGAGATCTGCGCCCGCCGCGCACCGCTGCCGCCGCGCCGGCGCGCCAGCCAGCGCAAAGACACCGCGCCCTGGCTCGGCGCTGATAACGAAATGACCCGGGCTCAACCGCTTTTTGATTCCAAAGCGTTACCTGCGTACTCCTCGCCCAGTATGTCCCGCCGCGAATATGATCCCCGGGAACGTGCGGCGTCGGCGGGAGAATTCACCGGCTGGAGGCGTCAATGAAGCCAGTGCACTCGGTTGCAACACATCATGCGCGCCGCATGCGGCGCCACCCCCTGCTGTATGCGGGCGCGGTCGCGGCCGCGGCGGCCCTGGCGCTGGCGGGCTGCGGCGCCAGCTCGTCGTCGCCCAGCACCAGCAGCTCGGCCACGCCGCGCAGCGGCGGGGTGTTCACGATCCTGGCGAACTCCAACTTCGGCACGGCGGACCCGGCGGTCAACTACACGCTGGAGGAGTGGCAGCTGCTGATCGACACCGGCGACGGGCTGACGGCGTTCGCGCGCCTGCCCGGCATCGCCGGCACCAAGATCGTTCCTGACCTCGCGACGTCCATCCCGCTGCCGACCAACCACGGGCTGACGTACACGTTCCACGTCCGCCGGGGGATCAAGTTCTCCAACGGCCAGACCCTCGAGCCGAGCGATTTCGTCACCACGTTCGAGCGCGAGTTCACGACCGCCGGGCCGGACCCCTTCTACAGCGTCATTGACGGCACGCAGAACTGCTCGACCAAGGGCTGCAACCTCAGCAAGACCGGCGTCATCGCCAACGACTCCGCCTACACGCTGACGATCAACCTGAACACGCCCGATCCCCAGCTCATGGACCAGCTCGCGCTGCCGTTCGCCTATGCGGTCCCGGCCGACACGCAGATGACGACGACCGGCAACAACGTGCCGCCCGGCACCGGCCCGTACATGTGGAAGTCCTACAACCCCAACACCGAGGCGGTCCTGGTCCGCAACCCCTACTTCCACGTGTGGAGCTCGATAGCGCAGCCGGCCGGCTACCCGAACGAGATCGTCGAGAAGTACGGGCTGCAGGTCTCCGACGAGGTCACCGAGGTCGAGAACGGCGAGGCTGACGAGGTGTTCGACGGCGACCAGATCCCGTCCGACATGCTCAACCAGCTCAACAGCGCCAAGTACGCCAGCCAGGTGCACGTGAACACGCTCACCGCCGACTGGTACTTCGCTCTCAACACCAAGACCGCGCCGTTCAACAACGTGGAAGCCCGCCAGGCGATCAACTACGCGGCCAACCGCACGGCGTACGTCAAGATCGCGGGCGGCCCCGAGCTCGCCGTCCCGGCCTGCCAGATCCTGCCGCCGAACTTCCCCTCCTACGTGGCCTACTGCCCGTACACCACCGGGAAGCAGACCGTCTGGTCCGGGCCCAACCTCGCCAAGGCCAAGGCGCTGGTGAAGGCCTCCGGCACGCTCGGCGACAAGGTCGTGGTCAACAGCACCAACGACCAGACCGGCACGGCGCTCGCCGAGCAGATGGTCTCCGACCTGGACTCGATCGGCTACAAGGCGAGCACGCAGCTGATGACCGCGGGCGTCCAGTACCCGTACGTGCAGGACTCGGCGAACTCGGCGAACTGGCAGGTCGCCTGGTCGGCGTGGTATCAGGACTACCCGGCCGCCGAGGACTTCCTGAACGTCCTGCTCGGCTGCGGCAGTATCCACCCGAACAGCGACGCCAGCCCGAACATCGCCGCCTACTGTGACGCGTCCACCCAGGCCCAGATCACCAAGGCCGAGGCGGAGCAGGCCACCGACCCGTCAGCGGCCGCGGCGCTGTGGACCCAGATCGACCACGAGGACACCCTCGCCGCGCCGTGGGTCGACCTGTACAACCCCAAGCAGATCGACTTCCTCGCGAAGAACGTGCACGGCTACAAGTGGAACCCGCAGTGGTACATCCTGATCGACCAGCTGTGGCTGTCCTAGTCGTCCGGTCGCTGAAGGGCGCCCATGGCAGCCATCGCCGAGCAGGCTGAGGCACCCCCGGGGTTGCCGCCGACGGTCGTCGGCCGCAACCCGTGGGTGCTGGCAGGGCGGCGGCTGCGGCGCAACCGCGTCGCGCTGGCCGCCCTGGCGCTGTTCCTGCTCATCGTGCTGGTCAGCCTGGCGGCCCCGCTGTACGCCCACGACATCGCGCACGAGAACCCGTTCCCGCCGAATCTGAACGGCACCACGATCGTGGGCGGCAAGGTGGTGCCGGTGATGCAGGAAGGCGGCGGCATCCTGCACCTCGGCGAGACCCCGATCGGCCCCACCTGGGAAATCAGTCATTACTTCCTGGGCGCCGACAACACCGGCCGCGATGTGTTCGCCCTGCTGCTCTACGGCGGGCGCGCGTCGCTGCAGATCGGGATCGGCTCGGCGGTGATCTGCTGCGCGATCGCCACGGTCGCGGCGCTGGTCGCCGGGTTCTTCGGCGGCCTGACCGACGCGATCATCTCCCGGATCATGGACATCGTCTGGGCGTTCCCGGTCTACCTGCTGGCGATCTGCCTCGCCACCGAGCTGCTGACCCACTCCAGCGGCTTCCAGTTCGGGCCGCTGCACGTGTCCGCGTCCAGCCTGTGGCTGCCCACGATGATCATCGCCGTCATCTACCTGCCGTACCCGTACCGCGCGATCCGCGGCCGGGTGCTGTCGGTGGCCAGACAGGAGTTCGTCGAGGCGGCGATCGCGCAGGGCGCGTCCAACATGCGGCTGCTCTTCTCCGAGATCCTGCCCAACGTCGTGTCCACGGTGATCGTGCTGTTTCCGCTGATGATCGCCACCAACATCCTGACCGAGTCGGCGCTGTCGTTCCTGTCCATCGGCGTGCAGCCGCCCAACGTGAGCTGGGGGACGATCATCAGCGACGGCGAGGCCCTGCTGTACAGCAGGCCCTGGGTCTCGATCGCGCCCGGGATCATGATCGTGCTCACGGTGCTGGCACTGAACCTGCTCGGCGACGGCGTCCGGGACGCGCTCGACCCGCGTGCCAAGCTGCAGGTGCGGGAGTAGCGCCGATGGTGACGTTCATCGTGCGCCGGGCGTTGTGGACCGTCCTGGTGATGTTCGTGATCACCGTGGTGGTCTTCTTCATCTTCTTCAAGACCCCGGGCATCGACCCGGCCCGGGCGCTCGCCGGGCGCAACCCGAGCCCCAAGACCCTGGCCGAGATCCGGGCCATGTTCGGCCTCAACCGGCCGCTCCCGGTGCAGTACGGGCTGATGATGGATCACCTCTTCATCAGCCGCAACCTGGTGTCCTACTCGAACCAGGGCGAGCTGGTGATACCCGAGATCGGCGCCGCGGCGCCGGCCACCCTGTCGCTGGTGATCGGCGCGGCGATCATCTGGGTGGTCATGGCGATCGTCATGGGAGTCGCGGCCGCGCTGCTGCGGCGCACCGTGTTCGACCCGATCCTGATGATCCTGGCGCTGATCGGCATCTCCATGCCGGTCTTCTGGGCCGGGACGGTGGCCAACCTGATCACCCAGGGCGGCCTGCACAGCACGTTCCTGTTCAGCTGGGTGCCGCCGCTCGGGTACACGTCGTTCACAACCAGCCCGCTGCTGTGGTTCAAGGGCCTGATCATCCCGTGGATCACCCTCTCGATCCTGTACATCGGCCTGTACGCGCGGGTGCTGCGCGCCAACGTGATCGAGGTCCAGACCGAGGACTACGTGCGTACCGCCCGGGCCAAGGGGCTGACCGAGCGCCGCGTGGTGCTCCGGCACGTGCTGCGGAACTCCATGATCACGTTCGTGAGCCTGTTCGGGCTCGACTTCGGCGCGCTGGTCGGCGGCGGGGCGATCCTGACCGAGGTGGTGTTCGGCATCCACGGCATCGGCTTCCTCACCTACCAGGCCCTGACCAGCCTCGATCTCCCCACGATCATGGCCACGGTGGTGTTCGGCGCGTTCTTCATCGTCGTGGCCAACGCCGTCGTCGACGTCGCCTACGCCTGGCTCGATCCGAGGGTTCGGCCCGCCTGATGCCCGAGCCGCTGCTGGAGGTGCGCGACCTCAAGGTGTCCTTCCGCACCGAGGACGGGATCGTCCGCGCGGTGGACGGCGTGTCCCTGGACCTCGCCGAGGGCGAGACGCTCGGCATCGTCGGGGAGTCGGGATCCGGCAAGAGCGTGACCATGATGTCGGTGATGCGCCTGATCAACGACCCGAACGCGCGCTTCGAGGGCGAGGTGATCTACCGGGGCCGCGACCTCATGAAGCTGCCCGAGGACCAGGTCCGCGAGATACGCGGCGCGGGGATCGCCATGATCTTCCAGGACCCGATGACCTCGCTGAACCCGGTGTACAAGGTGGGCTGGCAGATCGCCGAGCAGATCCGGGCGCACCAGGGTCTCTCCAAGCAGGCCGCGCACGACCGCGCGACCGCGCTGCTGGCAGACGTCGGCATACCGCACGCGGCCGAGCGGGTGAACGACTACCCGCACGAGTTCTCCGGCGGCATGCGCCAGCGGGTGATGATCGCGATGGCGCTGTCCTGCAGCCCGGACCTGCTGATCGCGGACGAGCCGACCACCGCGCTGGACGTCACGATCCAGGCGCAGATTCTCAGTCTGATCAAGAAGCTGCGGGACGAGTACGGCACCGCGGTGGTGCTGATCACGCACGACATGGGCGTGGTCGCGGACATCGCGGACCGGGTCGCGGTGATGTACGCGGGCCGGATCGTCGAGCAGGGCAGCCTGCGCAGCGTGTTCTATGACGCGCAGCATCCCTACACCTGGGGCCTGCTCGGGTCCATCGCCCGGCTGGACCGGCCACGGCCACGGCGGCTGACCGCGATCAAGGGGCTGCCGCCCTCGCTGATCAACCTGCCCGCCGGCTGCGCGTTCGGGCCGCGCTGCCCGTACTGGTTCGACCGCTGCGCCGAGGTGCCGCCGCTGTCCGACAAGGTCGGTGACGGCCACCTTGACGCTTGCTTCCTCGACCTGGCCCAGAAGAAGCGGCTGCGCGACAGCGCGATCCGGCCGGACCTGGCCGCACCGCAGGACCTGGCCGCCCAGGGGGAAACACAGTGAGCGCGAGCTGGGACCGCGACGTGCTCGTCCGGGTGGACCACGTCAAGAAGTACTTCCCGATCAGGAAGGGGCTGCTGCAGCGCGAGGTGGCCCGGGTGCACGCCGTGGACGACGTCAGCCTCGAGGTGCGCGCCGGGGAGACGCTCGGCCTGGTCGGCGAGTCCGGGTGCGGCAAGTCCACGCTGGCCCGCTGCATCGCCCGGCTGTACGACCTGACCGCGGGCTCGGTCAGCTTCGACGGCCGCGACATCTCCCGCCTGTCGCGCCGCAAGCTGCGGCCGGTCCGGCGCGAGATGCAGATGGTATTCCAGGATCCGTACGCGTCGCTGAACCCGCGCAAGCGGGTAGGAACGATCCTCGCCGACCCGCTGCGCATCCATGACTACGGCGACCGGGCGAAGATCAAGGAGCGGGTCCGGGAACTGCTCGAGCTGGTCGGCCTCTCACCGGAGCACGTCAACCGTTACCCGCACGAGTTCTCCGGCGGCCAGCGGCAGCGGATCGGCGTCGCCAGGGCGGTCGCGCTGCACCCCAAGCTGATCATCGCCGACGAGCCCGTGTCCGCCCTGGACGTCTCGATCCGCGCCCAGGTGATCAACCTGCTGGACGACCTGCAGGACGATCTCGCCCTCACCTACGTCTTCATCGCTCACGACCTCGGGGTGGTGCGGCACGTCTCGAACCGGATCGCGGTCATGTACCTGGGCAAGATCGTCGAGGTCTCGCCCGCCGAGGAGCTCTACAGCCACCCGGTCCACCCCTACACCGAGGCGCTGCTGTCCGCGGTGCCGGTGCCCGATCCGGACCTGTCCGCCCGGCGGCAGCAGATCGTGCTGGAGGGCGACGTTCCGAGCCCGGTTGCGCCGCCGTCCGGGTGCCGGTTCCACCCGCGCTGCCGGTACGCCACCGAGATCTGCACCCAGCAGGAACCCCCGCTGGTGAACCACGGCAGCCC
>JASHOI010000140.1 GCA_030041195.1 Streptosporangiaceae bacterium
CCGGGACAGATCGCGTTGACCGCGGCCTCGGCCTTGGCGGCCGCCACCGCGGCTGCGGTGCCCGCGGCACCGGTGGCGGTGCTGTACGCCTGGTAGGCGCCGGCCAGCCGCTGCACCGCGCCGCGCAGCGCGGTATCGCTGATCTTGAGCTCGCGCAGCGGCAGGACCTGCGCCTCCGCGTAGCCCACGGGATCGGCGGTGGGGTCCGGGCCGTCGGACAGCACGGCGGCGACGGAGGTGCACTGCTGCCGGATCGCCGCCACGTCCGGGGACGGCGAGCCGCACGCCGCCACGGATGCCGTGGTCACGGCGCCCAGCACCAGCAGCGCGAGCGGTCTCGGAACTGTCAGCTGCACGATCCCCGGTCACTCCCTCTGGGTGTCTGTGTCGTCTTCCACGGGCCGGAACGCGGCACCACGGGTCAGCCCAGCAGCGTCCGGCCGATCCAGTCGCCGGGCGCACCCGCGCCGGGCGGGACGGCGAACACGGCGCTGGCGGTGTGGGTGGTGAACTGGTTCAGCGCGTCAGCCTCGGCCAGCCGGGTGAAAATCGGCAGGAAGCCGGTGCGCGGGTCCTTCTGGTAGGCCAGGAACAGCAGCCCGGCGTCGTATTCCAGGGCCTGGCGCCACGGCGGCCACCGCTCGGTGAACGGGGTGGTGCCGTTGTTGTAGGAGAAGGCCCGGCGCACGATCACCGCGCCGTTGTTGCTCTGCGGCGCGGCCAGCCGGACGTGCGCGTCGGCGGGGATGACCGGGCTGCCCTGGGCGTCGCGCTTGTCCAGATCCAGCGGGGAGAACTCGCCGGGCTGGCCGAGCGGGGCGCCGCTCAGCTTCTGCCGGCCGATCACCTGCTGCTGCAGGGCCGGCGGGAGCCGGTCCCAGTGCTCCAGCGTGATCCGGATCCGCCGGTACACCAGGTAGCTGCCGCCGTGCATCCAGGCCGGGCCTTCCGGTCCCGCCCACACCGTGGCCTGCAGGTCGGCGGGGGGATGCACGTTGGAGTTCATCGTCCCGTCCTTGAAGCCCATCAGGTTGCGCGGCGTGCCCGCGGTGTTGTCCGGCGAGAACCCCAGCTGCGTCCAGCGCAGCGTGGCCACGTCCGGCGCGATCCTCGCGATGCTGCGCACCGCGTGGAAGGCCACCTGCGGGTCATCGGCGCAGGCCTGCAGGAACAGGTCGCCGTAGCTGTCGGCGACGGCGATCTCGTCGCCGGTGAAGTGCGGCAGGTCGACGAGCGCGTCCGGGAGCCGCCCGGAGAGCCCGAACCGGTCCTTGCCGTCGCCGGTGACGAACAGCGACCGGCCGAACCCGACGGTGAGCGTGAGCCGGTTCGGGCCCAGGCCGTAGGCCTCCAGCGAGTCGTCGGTGGTCGACCCGCCGGTCGCGTCGGCGTAGGCGTTCGCGCCGCCGCCGCCGGGCGGGGTGTAGATCGGCACGGTGACGGACTCGCCGGCCGCCAGCGCGGCCGCCAGCGCCGTCCAGTCCTTGAGCAGCGTCACCAGGTCACCGCGGTCGTCGGTGGTCAGGTCGAACGCCGCGAGCACGGTCTGCCGCTGGGTATCGGTGAGGATGCCGGCCTGGTGCGCGCCACCGAACGGCTCCGGCTGGCCGGCCGTGTCCGCTGCCGCGTCGGCGATCGCGTGGCCAGCGAAACCCCCGGCCAGCCCGCCGGCCACCGCACCGGCGCCCGCCAGGCCCGCGCCCGCGAGCAGGCCGCCGCGCAGCATCGACCGGCGGCTGGGGCCATTCTGCTCCCCGGTCATGCGTGCAGCAGATCGAGCACGTTGGTGCCGTCGTTCACGAACAGCACGCCGGTGCCTGCCTGGTTGACGGCGACGTCGAACAGGTCGCCGTTGCCGGGCGGCTCCTGGCCGATGCCGTCGTCGGCGTAGAACTCGCCCACCTGCTTGCCGCCCGGTGCGACCTCGACGATCTTGCCGTTGGTCGCGTTCGCCGCCAGCAGGTCCCCGCCGGGCGCGAGCACCAGCCCCAGCGGGTTGGCCAGCTGCCCGCCCTTGGTCAGCACGGTGCCGGTTCCGGCCGACGCGGCCCTGGTGAGCGCGCCAGGGATGGCCGCGATCGAGTTGCCGATGTTGTTGGCGACGTACAGGGTGCCGTCCGGGCCGAGCGCCAGGCCGGTCGGGCCCTTGACGAACGCCGAGGCATCCGGCCGCTCGGGGAAGCCGCTGGCGACCACGGTCTCGGCGGTCACCCTCGGCGGCGCGGTCGCGCTCTCGGCCAGGGTGAGGCGGACGACGTCGCCCTTGTCGATCACTGTCGTGTCGTTGCTGGCCGGCGTGATGCCGACCAGGGTGTTGGCGACGAACAGGGTCGCCGTCGTGCCGTTGTCGCTGACGGCCGCGTCCCACGGCCCGTCCAGGTACGGCCCGGAGATCGTTCCGGCCAGCTTGCCGTCGGGGGACAGCTCGATCAGGCAGCCGTCGCCGACCGTGCCGATCTTGCCGTTCCTGCTCGGCAGGCTGCCGACGATCACCCATCCGGTCTTCAGCTGCACCATCGCCGTGGTCAGGCCGACCCCGCCCGGGCAGCCGGCGATCGTCTGGGGAAGCTGGGCGAAGACGCTGAGCTGGCCATCCGGGTGCAGGTTCACGATCGTGGTGCCGGTGCCCTGGTCGTTGGACGCGTTGTTGAAGTTGTCCACCAGCACGTCCCCGGCTTGCACGGCCCCGACCGACTTCGTGACCGGCCAGATCGCGTACGGGTTGATGTCGCCGTTCACCGGCGTCGTGGAGCCCAGCACGCTCACCGTGGTCTTGCCGTTGAGGAACGAGCCAGCGGCCGGCGCGAGCGAGGTCCCGGCGGCGGCGTTCTCGGCCGCGTACGTTGAGTTGGCCGACGTTCCCACCTCGGTGCCCTTCAGGCCCTGCGGCGTGGCCGGACCCGAGCCCGACCCGCAGGCGGCCATCCCCAGGCAGGCGGCTGCCAGCGCTCCGGCGGCAGCGGCACCGGGCCGCCAGGGCAAGGATCGGGCCAGACGCATCGTGAAGCTCCTTCTCGGTCCCGCAGGATCGCTGTTCTGAGGCTAGGCTTCCCTAAGTAAGGCGAGCCTAACCTAACAGCGTCACGACGCGCCCGGCAAGGATCTCGTCAAAACGTGACCCGGTCTGCGAGAACGAGCGATCCGCGCGTGCCGGGCGCGCCGCGCCCCGCCGTGCTACGAAAGAATGTCGGTGCGCCGCCCTACGATGTCGGTCGTGCCGAGCTTGGACGAGATCGCGTGGCTGCGGGACAACAGTCCGGCGTGGCGGTTGCTCCGTGCCGAGAACGCGCCGCTGGTGCTGAGCTTCCTGCATCGCGTGTTCGTCGCTGACAATCTCCGGTCCATCTCCGCCACGGAGCTGGCCAGCCGGCTGGACGACGAGTTGTACGCCATCAACCAGCGAGAGACCGAGCGGGGCGCGCGGGGGTTCCCCAAGCCGGCCAAGGCCTACCTCGACGACTGGGCCGCTCCTGACGTGGGCTGGCTGCGCAAGTACTATCCGGATGGCACCGACGAGCCCCATTACGACGCCACCCCCGCTGTTGAGAAGGCGCTGCAGTGGATCCAGAGCCTGCGGGAGCGCGAGTTCATCGGCACCGAATCGCGGCTGAATGTGATCTTCGAGCTGCTGCGGCAGATTGTCTTTGGCACCGAACCGGATCCCGGATCGCGGCTAGCCGAACTGCGCCGTCAGCGGGAGGCCATCGATGAGCAGATAACCCGTGTGGAAGCGGGCGATATGCCGATGCTCAACGAGAGCGCGGTGCGCGATCGCTATCAGCAGTTCGCGAGCACCGCGCGGGAGTTGCTCTCTGACTTCCGTGAGGTGGAGGACAATTTCCGCAAGCTGGACCGGCAGCTGCGAGAGAAGATCGCCGGCTGGCACGGAGGCAAGGGCGAGTTGCTGGACGACGTGCTCGGCAGCCGAGAATCGATCGCAGGCTCCGACCAGGGACAGTCCTTCCAGGCGTTCTACGGTTTCCTGCTGTCCCAGGCGCGCCAGGAGGAACTGTCGGACCTGCTGGGCCGCGTTCACTCGCTGGCCGAGATTGCCGAGCGCGACGCCCGGCTGCGGCACATCCACTACGACTGGCTCGATGCCGCCGAGCGCACCCAGGCGACGGTCCGCCAGCTCTCCGAGCAGCTCCGGCGATTCCTCGACGATCAGGTGTGGTTCGAGAACCGGCGGGTGATCGACATCCTGCACAGCATCGAGGGGCGTGCGCTGCAGCTTCGCGAGACACGAAACATCTCGGTGACCATGGAGCTCGATGCGCCCTCTCCGGCCATCAGGATGCCGTTGGAGCGGCCGCTGTACGCGCCGGTGAAGAAGGCGCGAATTACCAGTGACGCGGTCCGGGACGCGGACGAGGAAACCGACCCGGCCGCCCTCTTCGAGCAGGTCTACGTGGATCCGGAGCCGCTGCGCGGTGGGGTCCGCCAGGCTCTGCGCGGCCAGCCGCAGGTGGGCCTCGGCGAGCTGGTCGCTCGGTATCCGCTCAAGCAGGGCGTTGCGGAGCTGGTCACCTATCTCTCACTGCAGGACGAGGCGTTCGCGATCGTCTACGACGAACAGCACCGCGAGCAGATCTCCTGGTCCGCCGCTGACGGCCAGGAGCGCACCGCGACACTGCCACGGGTCACCTACGCGAGGAGGGCGAAGTAGCGGATGACCGCCGAACCGAATCTGCCGCTCGCGGTCACGCAGCTCATGAAGGGCGTTGTCTACCGCGACACGCATGATCGCGCGTGGTGCAGCCTGCTCGAGCTGCAGCCGCAGGCCCGCGACTATGTAGACGTGCTGGGCCTGCAGGTCGTCATCGACGAGGCCGAGGGCTACGCATTTCTCCGCCAGCGCCCCGCTGATCCCGAAGAGGACGACCCGTTGCCCCGGCTGATCCCGCGCCGGGCGCTGTCGTTCCACGTGAGCCTGCTGCTCGCGCTGCTGCGCAAGAAGCTCGCCGAGTTCGACGCCCAGGGTGGTGACACCAGGCTGATGCTCACCCGTGAGCAGATCACGGAGATGATCCGGGTGTTCCTGCCGGCGACCAGTAACGAGGCCCGGCTCTCGGATCAGGTCGACGCGCACATCAACAAGGCCGTCGATCTCGGCTTCCTGCGGGCCGCGAAGAACTCGGAACAGGCGTATGAAGTGCGGCGCATCCTCAAGGCATTCGTCGACGGCCAATGGCTCGCCGATTTCGATGCCAGGCTCGCCGAGTACGTCGTACTGCTGGCGAGGGAGGAGGGATGACCGGGTTCCGCCTGGTTCGCCTGGAGCTTTACAACTGGGGCACGTTCGGCGGCCGCGTCTGGTCACTCGGCCTGGACGGGAAGAACACACTGCTCACAGGCGACATCGGCTCCGGGAAATCCACGATCGTGGATGCGGTCACCACGCTGCTGCTGCCCGCCCAGCGGATCTCCTACAACAAAGCAGCGGGAGCCGACACCCGCGAACGAAGCCTGCGCTCTTATGTGCTCGGTTACTTCAAGACCGAGCGCAACGAGGTCACCGGGGCTACGAAGCCGGTGGCGCTCCGGGACGGCTCGGATTACAGCGTGATCCTCGGGGTCTTCAGCAACGAAGGCTACGGCGCGACCGTCAGTCTCGCTCAGGTGTTCTGGCAGCGGAGTGGGGATGCGGCCGGCCAGCCGGACCGGTTCTACGTGACCGCCGACCGGCCATTGTCGGTGAGCAAGGATCTCGCGGACTTCGGCTCCGATATCTCAGTCCTGCGCAGGCGCCTGCGTTCCGCCAGTGGGGTCCGCGTACACGAGGCGTTCCCCGATTACGGCAAGGATTTCCGCCGTCGGCTGGGGATCGAATCGGAGCAGGCGATGGAGCTGTTCCACCAGACGGTCTCGATGAAATCAGTGGGCAACCTCACCGACTTCGTTCGCGACCACATGCTGGAGCCGTTCGACGCCGCCAGGGCCGTGGCCGGCATCGTCGGTCATTTCGAGGACCTCACGAAGGCGCACGACGCGGTGCAGCGGGCCGAGGCGCAACTGGCCACGCTGATCCCGCTTCTCAGGGACTGCGATTCCGCTGACGCTGTCCGGGCGGAGATCGCCGCACTCGACGCCCAGCGCGCCGCATTGAGGTATTACTTCGCCGATCTCAAGGCCGGGCTGACCAGCGTCGAGCTCACCGGGATCTCGACCGAACGGGCGCGGATCGACGCCGAGCGCGACGATCTCGCAGCCACGCTCGTCCGTCTGCGCGAGCGGGAGACGAACCTGAGAGTCGGGCTGGCCGGCCACGGCGGGAATCGTCTCGCCGAGATCGAGCGCCAACTCGCCGAGTGTGACCAGGCGCGCCAGTCCCGGATGGCCAGGGCGGAACGGTTCGCCGCGCTGCTGATCGACGGGGGCCTGGATCCCGTGGAGAGCGCCGAGCAGTTCGCGATCCGGCGCCGCGAGATCACGGCCGCCCGGGACGTGTCCCGGCAAGATCTCGCCGGTCAGCAGAACGCGCTGACCGAGGACGGCGTTCGAGCGAAAGCGCTGGACGACGAGGCCGCCGAGGTCAACGCGGAACTGCGCAGCCTGCGGGAGCGCAAGACCAACATCCCGAAGAAACAGCTGGACTTGCGCGCCTGGCTGTGCCGGGAGTTGCGGCTGGAAGAGGACTCGTTGCCGTTCGCGGGTGAGTTGATCGCGGTGCTGGACCGCGAAGCCGACTGGGAGGGTGCCGCGGAACGGTTGCTGCACGGTTTCGCGCTGTCGCTGCTCGTGCCGGACGAGCGCTACGCCGCCGTGTCCGATTGGATCGACGCCAACCACCTGAAGGACCGGGTCGTGTACTACCGCGTGCCCGAACCGTCGTCGGCCCGGCAGACTCCAGCCCACTGCGAGCCGGATACGCTGGCCAGCAAGCTGGAGGTCAAGGACACGCCGTTCGCGGTGTGGCTGGAACACGAGCTCAGCCGGCGCGCCGACCACGTTTGCGTCGAGACGATGGCGGAGTTCCGCCGGATGCCCCGGGCGATAACCAGGGCAGGGCAGGTCAAGGGCAGCGGCGGCCGGCACGAAAAGGACGACCGGTTTCGCATCGGCGACCGTAGCCGCTACGTGCTCGGCTGGTCCAACCAGCGCAAGCTCGATGCGCTGCTGGGTCAGGCGAGCGCGCTGGCCGCCCGCATCAGCGCGCTCGCTGCCGAGCAGCAGCGGCACCAGAAGGCGCGGGACGCCGCCATCGAGCGGGGGCAAGTGCTCGCCGGGCTGGACCAGACACACGAGTTCGCCGAGATCGACTGGCAGTCCATGGTCAATCACGGCGAGCATCTCAAGGCCGAGCAACGTGAGCTCGAGGCTGCTTCCGATGAGCTGGCCCGGCTGAGCCGCGATCTCGAGAAGGTCAAGCGGCAGATTTCCCAGGCCGACCACACGCTGAGCGACCTGAACGGACGGCTCGGCGGTCTTGGCGACCGGCAACGCGCCGCCGAAGAGGTCTTGCGTGAGGCGCAGGAAATTCTGGCTGAGAATGCGTGCGAGCTGGCGCGGGCGCAGTTCACTGCGATCGGAGAAATACTGGCCAAGGCGGGCCAGCCCGAACCGCAGACGGCCTCGGCCTGCGACCGGGCGGAAATGGCGGCCGGCGCCGAGATCACCGCGCTGGCCGAGAAGCGGATCGACCGGCTGTCCCGGTTGTCCAACAAGATCGTCGTGGCCATGGGGGAGTTCCGCCGGCAGTACCCGGCGGAAACCACCGAGCTCGACGCCTCGGTGGAGGCCGCGGACGGTTACCGCGAGCTGCACGACCGGCTCACGGGCGACGACCTGCCCCGGTTCCGGCAGCAGTTCAAGACGTACCTGAACCAGAACACGATCCGGGATGTCGCCGGCTTCCAGTCCCAGCTGAACAAGCAGGCCGAGCTGATCAGGGAGCGGATCGCCACGATCAATGCATCGCTGGTCGGCGTGGACTACAACCCGGGTCGCTACATCCGCCTCGAACCGTTGCCGTCCCCGCACACCGACATCCGCGACTTCCGCGCGGACCTGCGGGCCTGCACCGACGACGCGGTGTCGGGCGAGGACTCCGATCATTACTCCGAGCAGAAGTTCCTCCAGGTCAGCCGGATCATCGAGCGCTTCCGTGGCCGCGAGGGGATGACCGAGGCAGACCGGCGATGGACCAAGTTCGTCACCGACGTGCGGAACTGGTACACGTTCGCCGCGTCTGAGCGCTATCGCGAGGACGACACCGAATACGAGCACTACGCCGACTCCGGCGGCAAGTCCGGCGGCCAGAAGGAGAAGCTGGCCTACACGATTCTGGCCGCGTCGCTCGCCTACCAGTTCAAGCTGGAATGGGGTGCGGCCAGGTCACGGACGTTCCGGTTCGCGGTCATCGACGAAGCTTTCGGCCGAGGTTCCGACGAGTCGACCCGCTTTGCCCTGGAGCTGTTCGGCCGGCTGGGCCTCCAGTTGCTGATCGTGACCCCGCTGCAGAAGATCCATGTCATCGAGCCGTACGTGTCCGCGGTGGGGTTCGTGGACAACCCGCAGAGCAACAACTCCCGGCTGCAGACGCTCACGATCGCGGAATACCACGCCCGGCGTATGGCGCACCAGATCGCCCAGCAGATCGTGGTCAGCGAGACGTCAGCGAGTTCCGCTGGTGTCCCCGCCGGCGTGGCGCCCGCGGGCGTGCCTTCGCCGCTGCGTGATTTTGTCCCCGCGGGCGGCGGCTGACGTGCCGGCCGCGCGCGCCCGATCGGATGGCGGTCCCGGCTCGTGGACCCTTCCGGCCGACGTCCGCACTGCGATCCGCAAGAAGTGGGACTCCGGGGTGCTGCTGGCGCGGTACGCGGCCGGCCAGGACTGGGAGCCGCTCAGCATCGCGATCCGCGGTCCGTCCGCTCGGGAGATCGGCGAACGCCTGGCCGAGGTCCGCCGCTGGGCAGCGGAGTGGGCTGAAGCCGCGCGCGGGCCGCTGCGCGTGGAGTACAAGCAGGTCGGCGGCAGGCACTTCGGTGTGAACAGCATCCCGGGCCGGGCCTGGCTTGACGGCTACGACGATGCCTGGGCGCTGCTCAGGGTCCAGCCCGAGGTCCGCCGGCTGTCCGAGCTGGTGGAGGCCGCCCATGGCACCCGGCTCATCCCGTGGCTCACCGGCCACCCGATGCTGGCCCTCCGGCTGGCGGCGGCCTGGAACAGGCTGGTGGCCACCGTGCTGTGGATCGAACGTCACCAGGCGCCCGGCATGTACCTGCGCCAGGTTGACGTGCCCGGCGTCGACACCAAGTTCATCGAGCGGCACAAGGGCGTGCTCGCCGAACTCCTCGATGCGCAGCTCGACCCGTCCCGGGTGAATGCTGCCACACCCGACTTCGCCGGGCGTTACGGCTTCGCCCGCAGGCCCGGGTACGTGCGCTTCCGCGTGCCCGGAGGTTTCCGCGGTTTTTCTGAGCTGTCAGCCCGCGCCGACGAGTTCACCGCGGTGCCGGACGGGGTCACCCGCGCATACGTAATCGAGAACGAGATCACCTACCTCGCGTTCCCGGTCCCGGCGGCGGGCATGGTGATCTTCGGCGGCGGCTACGCCGTCACGGTGCTCGAGTCGCTCGGCTGGCTGGGCGCTCTGGACGTCTTGTACTGGGGCGACATTGACACACACGGCTTCGCGATCCTTAACCGGCTGCGCCACCACCTGCCACATGCCCGCTCGATGCTCATGGACCGGGGCACGTTGCTCGGTCACCGCGACCACTGGACCACCGAGCCGGCACCGACCGCCGTAGCCCTCGACCTGCTCGCCCCTGCCGAGGCAGCCCTCTACGCCGACCTCGTCTCGAACGCTTACGGCCGGTCGGTTCGCCTGGAACAAGAGCGGGTCAGCTTCTCCGCGGTCGAGAAGGCCGTCGCCGACGGTTGACCAGAACCGCAGTTGAGCCACACAAGAGTGGCCTGGCGTCTTTGCCTTTGGCGCACAGTCAGCATTCGCGTGGCCGGTCGCGGAGCGGCGACCGGCCACGCGACGTGCGTGAGGGTTCAGAACAGCTGGTACGAGCCGATGACCGTCATGCGGTCCACGGCCGGCGGCTCCGCGTACCAATCCTTGAGGTTCTCCACGAACTCCGCGTACTCGGGAAACCCGGCCAGGGGGTTGCCGCCGTCGGGCTTGAGCTCCAGCAGCGCGACAAACGTGACCCCGTCACCGAGCACGCTCGCGGTGTACCGGACGTCTGCCGGGCGCGCCTGCTCGAGCGCCTGGATGACCTTCCCGATGGCCGCCCGGGCGTCGGCGGCGTTTTCTTCCCTGAGCTTGGCGCGCACCATCAGTACGTTCATTGACCTGGTTCCTTCCGTGCGGAGCGGATTCTCTGTCCAGGCCACGAACGGGCGGCCGCCCGGGGGACAGCCCGGGTCAGAATTCTTCGAGCCGCCGGGCCAGAAACCGCCGCTCCGGGGCCGAGGTGGCCAGATCGAGCGCCCGGCGGTACGCCGCACCGGCCTCGTCGTCACGGCCCAGGCGCCGCAGCAGCTCGCCGCGGGTGGAGTGGAAGTAGAGGTAGCCGTCCAGGTCGAGACCGTCGACGGCGGCCAGCGCCGCGGCGGGATCGCCGGCCTGGGCGATCGCCACGGCGTGGTTGAGCTCGACCACCGGGGAGCCGGTCAGATCGGCCAGCCGCTGGTACAGCTCGGCGACCTGCGGCCAGTCGATCGGCTCGGCGGCCTGCAGCGACGCGATCGCGGCCTGCAGGACGTAGGCGCCGCGGCCGCCCAGCGCGATCGCCCGGTCGAGCGCCGTGCGCCCCGCGGCGATCTGCGCGTGGTCCCACAGCGAGCGGTCCTGATCCTCGAGCAGCACGAGATCGTCGCCGGAGAACCGGGCCCGGCGCCGGGCGTGGTGGATCATCATCAGCGCCAGCAGCCCGTGTGCCTCCGGCTCGTCCGGCATCAGCGCGGTGAGCACCTGGCCCAGCCGGATGGCTTCGGCGCCGAGGTCGACGCGGCCGCTGTAGCCCTCGTTGTAGATCAGGTAGAGGACGGCCAGCACCGCGTCGAGGCGGTCCGGAAGCAGGTGCGCACCGGGGACCGCGAACGGGATCCCGGTCGCCTTGATCTTGGCCTTGGCGCGGGACAGCCGGCGCTTCATGGTCTCCTCGGAGACCAGGAACGCCCGGGCGATCTCGGCGGTCTCCAGGCCGCCGAGGGCCCGCAGCGTGAGCCCCACCTGGCCGTCCAGCGGCAGCGCCGGGTGGCAGCAGGTGAAAATCAGCTCGAGCCGCTCGTCCTTGATCACGGTGTCGTCGAACTCGTCCATGACCGTCTCCGGTACCGGCAGCAGGTGGATCTTCTGGGCCAGGGTGCGCTCGCGGCGGATCCGGTCGATGGCCCGGTTGCGGGCGGTCGTGACCAGCCACCCGCCCGGGTTGGGCGGCACGCCCGACACCGGCCAGCGCTCGGCCGCGATCGCGAACGCCTCCTGCGCCGCTTCCTCGGCCCGGTCGAAGTCGCCGAGGAACCCGACCAGCGAGGCCAGCACCCGGCCCCACTCGTCCCGGAAGACGTCCTCAAGCGCGCTCAGCTCGCCACCACCGGCCGCACCTCCACGGTGCCGCCGTGCCAGGTGGCCGGGATCCGCGCCGCCATCTCGATCGCCTCGTCCAGGTTCGCCGCCTCGACCAGGTACAGCCCGCCGAGCACCTCCTTGGTGTCCGCGAACGGGCCGTCGGTCATCAGCGTCCGGCCACCGGCCACCCGCACGCAGGTCGCGGTCTCGGCCGGCTGCAGTTGCACCCTGCCGACGCACCGCGCGTCCTCGGCCAGCGCCAGGAACTCGGCACGCACCGCCTCACGCTCCGCCTCCGGCAGCGTGTCGTGGTATCCGGGCTCGGCGTAGATCATCAGCGCATACTGCATCGCAACCTCCGCGGAATCGGCTGTCACCGGCACAACGAACGAGCAGCGCCGCAGGGGACACTACCGCCGCCAGCAAATTCGCGTGATCAACGCGGCGCCAGGCGGCTCGTACCCCCAGCCATCCCAGTCAAGATCCGCTCAGGTATTGAAAACGCGTCGCCGGCTGCCTGCCCGCGTGGGCTATTCGGGCGGGATCGTGGTGAAGGCCATGTCGGGTTCGTAGCCGGCCCGCTTCAGCCAGAACCGGCGGCCGTAGTAGTAGAGCACGCAGGCGACGAGTATCCCGCCGATCAGCGCCTCGGACGCGGGGTCGTTGACGAAGAGCTTGCTGTTGGTGAGGTAGTAGCCGGCCATGACCGCGTTGAAGATGAACGCGATCGACCCGAGGACCGTGATCAGCGGCAGCCCGAAGACCTTGTAGGCGGCCGCGGGCGACGCCTTGTAGATCTCGCGGGCGCGGTAGGGGAACACGATCGCCGCGAGCATCGTGCCGAGGTACACCAGGATCGAGGCCAGCGTCACCGCCAGCGTGTAGTGGCTGACCGACGTCTCGTTGTACAGGAAGGTCCAGGCGATGCTCATCGCGAAGAAGAAGGCCAGTGCCCGGACCGGCGTGTGCAGGCGGGAGTTGACCGCGCTGAGCGAGGCCGGCAGGATCCGGTCCAGCGAGAGCGCCAGGATCAGCCTGCTGCCGCCCCAGGCCATCCCGATCAGGATCTGGATGCCGGTCGCGATGAACCCGAGCGCCAGCAGGATCGTGATCACCGGGTTCGCGGTCAGCATGGCGGTGAGCAAGCCAAAGTACGGGGCGGCCGGCAGGACCAGCTTGCTGGGGTCGGCGTAGTACAGGTACGCCACGCTGCCGAGGAACTGCGACCCCATGACCTGGAAGATCAGGATGGCGGTGACGCCGATGATGATCACGTTGATCCACAGCGCGCCGACGCTGGACAGCGACATCGACCGCAGCCGCTTGGCGTTCTTGAGCTCGCCGGAGGTCACCACCGACCACATCGCCCAGGCCAGCGCGGTCCACGCGACCGGGGCGACGCCGAACGTGGCGGCCAGGCTGAACGCGCTGTGCCCGTAGCCCGCCGCGGCCGCGGCGTTTATCACCTGCTGGTAGTACCCGGGCTTGCCGGTGAACGAGTTGAACGCGGCGACGAAGCCGGCGTGGCCGCGGGCCAGCAGCAGGATCCAGGTGATCACGAAGGACAGCAGGATCAGCGCCCAGAGGCCGCTCTGCACCTTGCGGTAGAGCCGGGCGCCGCGGATCAAAACGGCCAGCGCGACGGCGAACGCGATCAGGGTGATGACCGAGATGCCCATCGGGGAGCCGGCCCAGGTGCCGAAGCTCAGCAGCCATGACACGTGATGCTGGATGCCGATGGCGGCGGCGAACGGGCTGAGGGCCATGACGGCGAGCAGCCAGCCGCCCAGCGCCTCCCAGAACGCGAGCCAGATCATGTAGCCGCTCATGATCAGCCCGGTGGCCATCGCCGGGTGCACGAGCCTGCTCTGGAAGACGTAGTCGCCGCCGGAGCGGGGCATGGCCGAGGCGAGCATCGCGTAGGCGACCATCATCGTGGTGCCCAGGACGCCGGTGATCAGCAGCCCCAGCGGGATGTTCGCACCCGGGAACGCGTAGGGCACGGCCAGGAAGATCAGCGCAGCGCCGAGGATGATCGTCGTGATCATCGTGTTGTAGAGGAGGGTGTCGCGCGCTCCCATCAGCCGCACCAGCCCGGTGGACTGGCGGGTGAACACGGCGCGGCCGGCGGCGCCCTCGAGGGCCATGCCTGGGGCTCTTGTGTTCTCGGTCATAGCGTTCTCTCCCTGGTTACGCCGACATGAGCTGGACGATTGGCTTGCCCTTCCGCGCCGTGATGAATGCGGCCCGCAGGATTCCCTCGGTGTACTCGGACCCCGGATTGACCGCCGTCGTGCGGCCGAGCTTGACGACGCCCGGGGACTCGTGAATGTGGCCGTGCAGCGTCAGCAGCGGCTGGACCTCCTCGATCAGCGACCGCACCGCTGGCGAGCCGACCGGTGCCGGGACCGTCTGGCCGCCCTCGATGACCACACGCAGGTCCTCGGTGAGCTTGACCGCGGTGTCCAGCCCGCTGTCGGCCGGAGGGACGTGCACGTCCCAGATGCTGCGCTCGGGCCGCTCCAGCCGCTCGATCAGCGCGCGCAGCCGGGTGGTGAGATCGTCCTCGGCGTACTCGCGCGGTGACGCCCACGGGGTCAGGTTCGACGCCCCGAAGCCCAGCAGCTCGGTGCCGTCGTCGAGCATGACGATCTTGTCGTCGACCCATTCGACGTAGTCGTCGTCGCGGAGCTTCTCGTCGATGTGCCAGGGATCGTCGTTGCCGGGCATCGCGAGCACCCGGGTCTTGAGCGTGCCGAGCCGGTCGGCGGCCAGCTCGAACCAGCTGCCCACCGACGCCGTCATGGCCTGCTCGAACCTCGTGTCCACCTCGGCCGGGTTCGCGCGCATGAACTCGAGCTCGTCCTGGTCGCAGCGGAACGTGTACTGGCCGGAGAGCCGGAGCGTGCGCTCGAGTTCGGCGCGCTCGGTTTCGGTGTGGACCTCGACCATGTTGCCCATGACGTCGGCCTGGTAGGCCCCGTTGCGGTGGACGATGGGAACCAGGGTCTTGCCGGTCAGGTCGCCGCCCAGGATCAGCAGGTTGATCTTGAACTTGATCGCAGCGTTCACGAACTTCCGGAACGCCGCCTCGGACCCGTGCAGGTCGGTGGCGAACAGCGCCCGCATCTCGGCCATGCTCAGCTCACCGGCCTGGGGTCGGTCTCGGGTTCCTCGGGCGTCTCGTACCACGGGATCCGGTCGCCGATCCTGGCCCGCGCCTTCCACCGCAGGCTCTTGCTGACCCGCTGCGCCGCGCCGGAGAGCTCACCCACCGCGTGCGCGACCGTCGCCGCATGGCCGGGATCGCTCAGCGGGTGCTCCAGCGTCGCGGTGAGATTCTCGGTAACGGTCCGCCACAGCCCCCAGTCGCCGCCGAGCGGCGCCGCGAATTGTGCCGCGTCGATCTGGCCCGGCCCGGTGCCCAGCGGGCACAGGGCCAGGATGCCGGCCACGTCATGGCGGTCCTTGTCGGTGCAGGCGTGGGTCTGCAGCTTGGTCAGCAAGAGCTCGACCGGGCGCGCGGCAGGGGACGGATGGGAGAACGCGGCGTCGGGGAACGGAACCGGGTGCGACATGGCGAAGCCGCCGACGAACACGTCGACCTTGCAGCCGTCCGGGCTGGCGAACATCAGCCGGGTCTCGCCCTGCACGGCGTTGAACGTCGTGTTGGGTATGAACCCGGCGCGGGAGAACATCTCCGCGATCTTCCCCCGGCTCCGCTTGGGCACGATCACGTCCACGTCGCCGTACTGGCGCCGGTACGGCTCGGCCGCCGCGCCGTGGGAGCGGATGAGGAACCAGCAGCCCAGCCCGCCGATGAGCTTGACCGGCACCTGGGTGCGGGACGCCTCGGCGAGGAGCGTCTCGGCCGTGACCTCGGCGCGCCCGGGGGTCACGGCCGGGCTCGCGGCGCTGGCGGTTGCATCCATGTCTCCTCCTGGGAGTCCCTGCGTCGAGGTCCGCGGTCTGGTCACCGGCCGGCGAGCTCGATCGTGTCCATCTCCACGGTGAGCAGCGTCGCGCCGCCGGTGGCGAACGTGGCGACGTCAGCCGCCGCGCGCTGCCCGGGCTCGGAGGCCAGTGACTCTCGCAAGTCCGCCTCGTTGTCGTAGCTGAGCTCCGCGACCAGGTGGTACCGCGACTGGCCGTCCCCGTCGCGCACGCCGCCGCGGCTGACGGCGAAACCCCGCAGCAGCGGCATGGCCTGCACCAGCGGAACGTGCACGCCGGCGTAGTGGCGGTCGAACTCCGCGGCGTCTGACGGATGGCCGTACAGGACGATGACCTTGATCATGCGGCACCTCGGGTGGGCGGGGGAACGTGCGTGGTGACCGGCAGCAGCCGCCGGCGGTGGTACACCAGCGGGTGGCCGGTGCGGTCGACCTCGATGTCGCGGATCGAGCCGATGATGATCACGTGATCGCCGGCCGGGATCAGCCCGGCGACGTCACAGGCGACGAGAACCGGGCAGCCGGCGATCTGCGGCAGGCCGGCCAGGCCGCGGCGCCAGGAGACCAGGCTGAACTTCTCCCGGAGCTTGGTCGCGAAGTACTGGGCGACCTGCTGCTGGCCGTCACCGAGCACGTGCACCAGGAATGACCCGGTGCCGGCGATCGCGCGCTGGGTATCCGAGGTGCTGGCCAGGCAGACCAGGAACAGCGGCGGCTGCAGCGACAGCGAGCTGGCCGCGGAGACCGTGGCACCCGCCGGATCTCCCGACCGGGTCCAGGTGGTCACGACCGTCACCCCGGCGGGGAGCTCGGCCATCGCGTCGCGGAAGATCTCGGCCAGGTCCTCCTGTCCGGTGGCGGTCACGGGACGAGGCTCCGCTGCGTGCCGCCCGCCCGCGAGTAGACAGGCTGGCCGGCCACGTAGACGGCGTCGACGCGGACCGAGGGGATATCGTCGGCGGCCACGGAGCGCGGATCACGATCCAGCACGATCACATCCGCGTCCTTCCCGGCTTCCAGCGACCCGCGGCGGTCTTGTTCACCGAGGGTCCAGGCCGCGTCGATCGTGTACATGCGCAGCGCCGCCTGGACGCTAAGTGCCTGGTCAGGGTCGATGATCCGGCCAGCGTAGGACTGCCGCCGCACCGCGCACCAGACCCCGAACAGCGGGTTCGTGGCGTCGCGCTCGGATCCGACCCAGACGTCCGAGCTCGCGGACAGCCGCCATCCGCCGGCGGTCAGGCGGGCGAACGGGAACCGGCCGCGCGTCCCGTAATCTCCCAGGTAGTCCTCGAAGTAGTCGCCGAACGTGTACAGGAAGACCGGCTGTGGCACCGGGATGATGCCGGCCCGGCGCCACGCGTCGGGGATCGCGGCGTGCGGCACGAAGTTGCCCGCGTGCTCCACCCGGGTGCGCAGCGCCCCGCCCGGCGCGCCGCCCGCGCGCTCGATCACGCCGCAGACCCATTCCTGCGCCCGGTCGCCGTTGGCGTGCACGGCGAGCTGCAGCCCGGCGTCCCTGGTCGCCGCCAGCGCATCCGACAGCTGGCCTTCGGTCAGCGCGATCGCGCCCCGGTGCTCGCCCTCGCCCAGGTAGGCCTGCCCGGTCGCGGCCATCTTGGCCGAGTAGCCGCCGTCAGCGAACAGCTTCACGCCGTGGACGCGCAGCACGCCGGGGCTGGCCCGCAGCGCGAGCCGGTCCCGCCACCGGCAGGCGTCCTCGAGCGACATCGTTCCCGGTGCCCACAGGTAGACCCGGACGCGCACGCCAAGGTCGCCGCGGCGGGCCAGATCGTCCATGACCTCGATGCCCTGGACGGTCTCGGAGATCTCCCCGATCGTGGTCACGCCGTGGCTCAGGAACATCCCGGCCAGGCCTTCACGGATCGCGGCGGTCAGCGTCGCCCGGTCCTGCTTGCGCAGCGGCAGCAGGTTGTCCATCTCCTTGATCACGCCGGTCGGCTGCCCGCCGGCGTCCCGGATCACCGTGGGCTGGCCGGTGATGCTGGAGCCCGGGGGCTGGTAGTCACGGTCTATCCCGGCGGCCTCGAGGGCCCGCGAGTTGAGCACGCTGAGGTGCCCGCCGGCGCGCAGCGCGATCGGCACGCTCCGGCTGACCCGGTCCAGCTCCTCGCGGGTGGGCAGCCGGCCCTCCCGCAGCTTGCGGTCGAGGAACAGGTTGCCCTGGCCGACCACCCACTCGGACCCGCCCGCCCCGACCGCATCCGCCAGCACGGCGAGCACGTCCTCGACGCCGCCGCACTCCGGGGCCCGGCAGTCCACGGTGCCGTAGGCGGCCCAGGAGGCCACCTCGGCGTGCGCGTGCACATCGATGAACCCGGGCAGGATGGGCCTGCTGCCGACGTCGTCGACCACGGCCCCGTCGCTGGCCAGGCCGGGCACCTCGTCGCGGCGGACCAGTCGCTCGATACGCCCGCCGCGGATCAGCAGGCCGTCAGCGGGCCCGGTGTCCGCCGCCATCGTGATGACGTTTTCGGACACCAGCACGCGGTCGGGGCCGCCCTCGCCGTGGCCGCCGGTCATGACATGGCTGTCGCGGTCTGCACGGCCGGGATCACCTCTCGCCCGATCAGCTCGAGCGAGCGGGCGATGTCCTCGTGCGGCACCCCGTCCACGCGCATCAGCACCTCGTCCACGCCCATCTCCTCGAGCCGGCGCAGCCGATCGCGGAAGTCCTCCGGCGTGCCGATCATCACCGATGGCGTCTCGGTCAGCAGGAATTCGAGGTCGTCGGCGTGCGCGACCAGCTCGCCCATCCGGCCGTCGAGATACTTGTAGGAGGACTTTTGGCCGAGCGGCACGTACAGCTCGAGAATGAACCGGAAGTAGCCCAGCGCGACGTCGCGGGCGATCCGCTTGGCTTCTTCCCTGGTCGGCGCGCAGTACGCGGTCGCGACGTACACGCCCATGTACCGCTCGGGCTGCGGGATCATGCCCGGGCCGTCCGCGAAGCCCTCGTCGTAGCCGGTGATGCACTCCTGGAGGTAGTCGAAGCCGAAGTAGTTCTCAAAGCAGATCGCGCCCAGGCCCCGGCGGCCCGCGTCGGCGTGCGAGGCGACGCTGGACGCGGCCACGGACAGCGCGGGATGCGGGCGGGTGACGCACCGGGGCACGACCGGCCGCGGCGGTATCTTCCAGTACGGGCCCTCGTGCTCGACGGTCTCGCTGGTCAGCGCCTTGACCAGCACCTCGAGCGAGTCCGCCCACTGCTGCTTGGTCGTGGCCGGGTCGACCCCGAAGGCCTCCAGCGTGTACAGGTTGTTCGACCGCGCCGTTGCCAGTTCGGCCCGGCCGTGCGAGACGATGTCCAGCGTGGCCAGGCGCTCGGCCACCAGGATCGGATGATTCCAGGCCAGCAGCACGGCGGCCATCGGGCGGAGCTTGATCTGCTCGGTCCGGGACGCGATAGCCGCGTACAGCACCTCGGGCGCGGACACCGTGAACCGCGGCGGGCTGAAGTGCTGCTCCGACGTGCCCCACGTGGAGAAGCCCAGCTGATCCGCGAGCACGACTTCCTCGATCATCTCCCGGTAGCGGCTGTCGTACGTCGCGCCGGGCAGGACCTCACCCTCCTGGAGCAGGCCGACTCGCATCCTCATCCTCCCTTGACTTGGGTTGCCCGCCCGGGCCGACCGCCGGCTCGTGCGGAGACGCTGGGCTGCGGCACGCGTATCGTGCGCCGTGCCGTGGCTACGATTGGCCGGTGAGCACGGCGAGCGCCTCGCGGCCGGAGGGCCCGATGACAGTTGCCGACTACCTGCGCGGGGTGGCCGACCTGAGCCCGGTTGACCGGGCCATCGTGGAACTGCTGCAGGCCGACGGGCGGCTGTCGTTCGCGCAGATCGCGTCCAGGGTCGGCGTCACCGAGAAGACCGCGCGCCGCCGGGTCCATTCGCTCGCCGACTCCGGGGTCATCCAGATCGCCGCGGTCACCGACCCGCGGCTGCTCGGCTACGGCGCGGCCGCGCTGATCGGCATCTCGGCGACCAGCGCGGAGCCGCCCTCGGCCACCGCCGAGCACCTGCTGCAGATCCCGACGGTCGACTACGTCGTGACCTCCGTGGGCCGGTTCGCGGTGTACGCCGAGCTGTTCGCCGCCGACCTGCGCTCGCTGGACCAGACCGTCGAGCAGCAGATCAGGCCGCTGCCCGGGGTGGCCGGCCTGGAGGTGTTCCCGTACCTGCGGCTGTTCTACCAGCAGCCGTGGTTCACCCAGGCCAGGGAGAAGCCGTCCAGCGGCGCGCCGAGCGGGGTACGCAGCGCCACCCTCAGCGGCATGGACCAGGCCATCCTGGCCGCGCTGAGCAAGGACGGGCGGATGCCGTTCCAGCAGATCGCGCGCGAGCTGGGGATCTCCGAGGCCCAGGTACGCAACCGGGTCGGCCACATGACCGACGCCGGGGCGCTGAAGGTCATCGCGATCATCAACCCGATGGCGCTGGAATTCCGCACGATGGCGTGGCTCGGCATCCGGGTGCGGCCGGGCTTCGCGCTGACCGGCCTGGCCGCGCTCCTGGCCGACCTGCGGTTTGTTACCTACGTCGCGATCTGCGCGGGAAGCATCGACATCTTCGCCGAGGTGATCTGCGTCTCCGAGGACGAATTGCTGCGCCTCGTCGACGACGACGTGCGACCGCTCGCCGGCATCGCCGACCTGGAGATCTCCCTCTACGTGGACCTGCACTACCGGCGGCTGCAGCCGCTGTGGGCCACGGCCGGGACCCAGGCCGGCGCCGGGCTGCGGCCCGCCTGACCCCGCGTGCGCGCGGCGCCCGCTTCCTGCCGTCCCGGCGGCAGCGGGAGCGGGCTCGGCGCTTGCCACAACGTCGGCCATCTTCCGCTCCTCGATGGGTTAGGCGATGGCCAGTACCGTAACTCGCAGAAATAGGGCGGTCAAGAGCACGATATCGTCAGATCGCTGCCCCGTCAGTGCAGCGGTCAGCGCGACGGCGGGTCAGGTGGTCGACAGGTACGAGCGGCCCCAGCTCATGCCCGACGACACCAGCCCCCGGACGAGTGGCAGCCGCTCCCGCTCATAGCGCCCGAGCCCGGCGGGAACGCCGGGGCCAGACGCACCGCCGAGGTCGTCGGCGAGCGCGGCGACGTCGAGCAGGGCGTTCTCGAACCCGGCACCGGTCATCGGCGTCGCGACGTGCGCGGCGTCGCCGACCAGCACCGCCCGGTGCCGTACCAGACGCGCGGGCAGGTACTCGGCGACCGGGAACCCCGCGACGCGCCCGTGGGTCACGCCCCAGCCGACGCACCGGTCCCATGGCGGCGGCCAGTACCGCCGGGCGAGCCCGGCCAGCTCGCCGGTGAGCTCGGCGGAGAGCTGGTCGTTGGCCAGGGAGGCGACAACGGCGTCGCCTTGCAGGCATCCGGTCTCCCGGAGCAGCTCGGTCCGGCTCGCGTCATACCACGCGAAAGACACCCGGCGGTGGCCCGGATCGGTCCGGCCGTCGGCTCCGGGCACCCCATAGACGACCAGCTGCGCGCCGGGCGCGCCGTGCATCTCCAGGTTCCTGCCGTGGCCGTCGAGCCCTCCGGGTACTTCGGCCTCGGGGACCAGCC
Source organism: Streptosporangiaceae bacterium (assembly GCA_030041195.1). The sequence continues at coordinate 21,073 of JASHOI010000140.1, forward strand.
CGCGCCACAGCATGTAGCCGGCGTATTCCGCGGCGGGATGATCGGGTGCCACAAAACGCCGCACCACCGAGTAGACCCCGTCGGCTCCCACCACCACATCGGCGGACAGGACGCCCCGGCTGCTGTCGACGTCGGCCCGGGCTGCTTCCCCGGGCTCGCGCACGCCGGTCACGGTCGTCGACTCCATGAACTCGACGCCTGCGGTCCGCAGCGCCACCTCCAGCAGGAACTGCCGGACAAGCCCCCACGCCGCCGAGTCGCGATTGCCGCTCACCACCGGGACCCGCCCGGCGTCGACGCCGGACACCCGGCCAAGCAGGCGGCGATCAAGGCCCAGACCCGCTCCGCCCGGCGGCTCGCCCGCCGCCCGCTCGACGATCGTCGCGGTCCAGCCCGCCCGCGCCAGCGCCAGCCCGGCGCACAGTCCCGACAAGGATCCGCCGACCACCACGGCATGCGGTTTAGCGTCGGGCACGGGGTTCGCTCCTTGCCGGTCAGCGTGCGGTGCTGCGGGGACGGCGTCGTCGCCATGTTTGTAGCCGGGCAGGCCGGTTCGCAACCGGGCCGCGGCCGCGGCGTAAATTCGGGAAGCGAAATCGCCGGACTGCTGAACGCTCCAAGGCGAATGTGGTGATCATGGCATGACGGTTGAGAGATCTTACGCCGGCTATGCGGTCAGGTTCACGTTGCTGGACGGGGGGACCGTGCGCTGCGTCCTCGCCTTCGACACCGGTGAAGAGGGCAGCGGCCCCGCGGTGTGGAAGATTTTGCTCCCCGGGCCGACGGGCACCCAAGACCTCCTCAGCGTCCACGAGTTTCTCAGGCCCGACGCCGCCCAGCTCACCGCCTGGCTGACGCCTGTCGTGGGCGCAGAGGCCGCGACCGAATTGGCCAAAGCCGTCGACGCGGATCCGCCGGCTACCGCGGACTGGCAGCACTCCCCGGCCGGCTGAGCGGCCCCAGCCGCCGAGGCTGGCATCAGCCGCTGAGCAGCTCGCGGGCCGCCTGAACGATGTGGTTGGCCGAGATCCCGGCGGCGTCCATGAGCTCGGCAGGAGTCCCGGAGCCCGGCAGGCCCCTGACGGCCAGGTGACGGAGGCGGACCGGGTGGCCGGCCTCGTTGAGCGCCTCGAGGACCGCGCCGCCGAGGCCGCCCTCGGGGTAGTGGTCCTCGGCGAGCACGAACCGGTCGCCCGTCGCGCTGGCGGCCTCGAGCAGCGCCTCGGTGGAGATCGGCTTGACCGAGTACAGGTCGACGACGCGGGCGCTGATGCCGTCGCCGGCGAGCTCGTCGGCCGCGGCCAGGCAGTTGTGCACGGTGACTCCCGCGCCAAGCAGCGTGACCTGGTCGTCCGGGCTGGACCGGACGACCTTCGCGCCGCCGATCGGGAACTCCTCGTCCGGCCCGTACAGCACCGGGTACGCGCCGCGGGTGGTGCGCATGTACACGACGCCGTCGCGCTCGGCCATGTGGGCCACCAGGGCCGCCGCGCTGGTCGCGTCGCTGGGATACAGGACCGTGGAGCCGTGCACGGCGCGCATCATGGCCAGGTCTTCCAGGGCCATCTGGGACGGGCCGTCCGCCCCGATCTCGGTGCCGGCGTGCGATCCGGACAGCCGGATGTTCGCCTGGGAGATGGCCGACATCCGGATGAAGTCGTAGGCACGGCTGAGGAAGGCGGCGAACGTCGCGGCGAACGGGATGTAGCCGCGCACCTGCAGCCCGACCGCGGCGGCGACGAGCTGCTGCTCGGCGATGTAGATCTCGAAGAACCGCTCGGGATGTGCCTTGGCAAATTCTTCCAGGTGGGTGGAGTTGTCCACCTCTCCGTCCAGGCCGACGACGGTCCCGATGGCGCCGACCGCGGCCAGCGCCTGGCCGAACGCCAGCCGGGTGGGCACCTTGGCACCCAGCTCGTAGCGGGGCAGGGTCACGTCGCCGCTCGGCCAGGCCCGGGGCGACCCGGCCTCGGGCAACGGCCCGCTGACCGTGAGGTTGCGCTCCCCGCCGAGCTCGATGATGGCCCGTTCGGCCATCGGCTCGGGCAGCGGCCTGCCGTGCCAGCCCTCCCGGTCCTGGACCTCGTCGAACCCGTAGCCCTTCAGCGTGCGGGCCACGACCACCGTGGGCCGGTCCGCCTCGGCCGCGCGGGTAAACGCCCTGTCGATCTCGGCGAGGTCGTGCCCGTCGATGGACATCGCGTGGCAGCCGAACGCCTCGATCCGCTTGACGTACACGTCCACGTCCCAGCCGAGTTCGGTGGGGCCGCGCTGGCCCAGCCGGTTCACGTCGACGATCGCGGTCAGGTTGCGCAGCCCGTAATGGGAGGCTTTGTCGAACGCCTCCCAGATTGACCCTTCCGCGGTCTCACTGTCGCCGCAGAGCACCCAGACCCGGTACGGCAGCTCGTCCAGATAGCGCCCGGCCAGCGCGACGCCGACCCCGTCCGGCAGCCCCTGGCCGAGCGAGCCGGTGGCGACGTCGACCCACGGCAGCACCGGGGTGGGGTGTCCCTCGAGCCGCGAGCCGAACCGCCGGTACCCGGTCATCAGCTCCTCGTCGGTGATGACGCCGGCCGCCTTGAACATCGAGTACAGCAACGGGGACGCGTGCCCCTTGGAAAAGATCAGGTGGTCGTTGGCCGGGTTGTCCGGCTGCTGCCAGTCGTAGCGGAGATGCCGCGTCATCAGCACCGCCATCAGGTCGGCCGCCGACATGCTCGAGGTCGGATGGCCTGACCCGGCGGAGGTGCTGCACCGGATCGAATCGACCCGCAGCTGCGCGGCCAGCTCGCGGATCTCGTCCAAGGTCTGCACGGTCATAGCGGTCTCCTCACGCGCGGTCGGCTCCGACCATGCCATGCCCGCCGATCGGGGCCTCGCAACACACTTCAGCCAATTTGCGGCTAACCAGGACCGGCGGGCGTCGCACGTCGGCAGCCAGCCTCTCATATCAAGGTGACACCAGTAATGGCGCTAGCTGCCAAGGGTCGCCATGTGCACCGTGCATGCCGCGTTAAAGTGCTTAAGGGTCAGCTTTCCGTGCGAGTACGCCCACGAGCATGTGCACGAATTCGGCACGCGGTCGGCCGTTATGACCTCGGTGGGCACGCCGCTACGCCGCTCGGCCCGGCCTGGCTGGTACGGCAGCGGCTCTCCGACCAGCGCGAGAGCACGCCCCTCGGTCTTCGCTTCCTGGACAGCTCCGTCGGCTAGTGCCAGCCACTCCCGTGGCCTGGCACCGGACGAGGGCTCGGGCGCGTGCCGTTTCAAGCGCACCCTGGCTCCGGGGATTTTGTCGCTCGCCCGGCTGTCCATGCTATTCAGGATATCGGCCGGTGGCTCCTACTGCCGGTAGTAATGGCTGCGCCGGCCACGGCCACAGTCGCGTGGCGGCCGCTCCGGCGGGGGGCGACCCGTTCTGGCCCGTGGTCCGGACGGGGCGGCCGCCCGCGGTGACTCATCCTTGTGTTATGAGTGATTCCGGGGGGTGACGGAAGGGAGGGCATCATGGCCGCTCGGCCCGAAGTAGTGGCGCTGCTCACCGACTTTGATGTCGATCGCAAGGGCGGCGACCAGCGGTACGTGCACCGGGACGGCAGGCCCTTTACCGCGGAGGAGACCGAGCTGATCGGCACGACGACCGATGACGACATGCGTGCCGCCGCCCGTCAGCTGGCTACCGTGCCACAGCGCCTGACCGAACTGATCGCGCCCTATATCCGCTCGGGCGACGAGGACAGCGGTGACGACTAGGCGCGTGAACCACCGCGCGCGTACTGGGCGTCGAGGACGGTGCTGACGCGACCGGTTGCGATGTCGTAGACGTGGCCGGACACGCTGACCTTCGGCGAGAGCTGGGGTGCGGCGATCAGGCGCTCGACGTCGGCCTTGACGGTGTTGTACGGGTCGGCGACCGCGGACGCCTGCAGCGTCGCCTCGGGCACGCCGGTCGCCTCGGCGGCCTGATGCCGGAAGCCGGGGTCGGCGAGAAAGCCGGTTCCGCACTGCGTGTGGTGGATGATCGCGACTTCGAAGAGCTTGTCATCGGTGAGCTGGCCGCCGAACAGCTGCTCGGCGAGGAAGGCGAGGTACGCGATGTCATCGATGACCGCCGGGGTCACGCGTCCTCCCGCGTTGCGGATGACGGGAGCCTCGCCGAGCTGCAGGCCCAGGACCAGCGCGGGGTCGACCCGGTGGTCCAGGCAGGTCACGATAATCGCCTGCGCGGTCGGCAGGCCGAGTTCCACCGGGGTGTAGCCGCGCGCGAACTGCTCGTTGCGCTCGAGCAGCGGGGTCATTCTGGTCATGACCGTTCCCTCTCGTTTCCGGGTCAGGCGGGTGTCATCGGCCGGTGGCGGCCGGGTGTCCTCGCCGCGGGCGGCGGTGCCGCTGGTCGCCGCGGCGGGCGAGGTTCGCAGTTGGTCGTTTTAAAAGACCGACTGGCCCGCAGCGTCTCAGAGGCCAGTTGGTCTTGTCAAGAGACTTATTCCGGACGTGCCGGGAGCGTTCGACCTGCGGGCTTGGCAGGCCGGAAGCCTAGGAACCGGTGGGCCGGAAGCCTAGGAACCGGTGGGCCGGAGGCGGAACTGCTGCAGGCGCAGGTCGTGGTACTTCTCGGTCTCGCCGACCCACTCCATGCCGACGCGCTGCACCAGGTCCATCGCGCGGGTGTTGGCGGGCCGGACGAGCGCGATGACCTGCTCTATGCCCTGCTCGAACGCCCAGCGCGCCAGGGCCTGCCCGGTCTCGGTGGCGTAGCCGTGGCCCCACACCTGCGGGTTGAGCTGCCAGCCGACCTCGAACTCGTCGTCGGGCTGCAGCGGCAGCAGGGTGGCCCCGCCGATCAGCCGCCCGTCCTCGCGCAGATCGACCGCCCACCGGCCGGCGGGCGCCTGCATGCGCTCGTCCTCGGCGATCCACTGCTGCAGGACCAGCCGCATGGCCGCCTCGTCGCGCACCTGGTCCATGGCCGGAACCAGCCAGCGGGCGACGTCGGCCTCGCCGTAGGCGCCGAGTGCGGCGGGGGCGTCGTCGATCGTCCAGGAGCGCAGGACCAGGCGCTCGGTGAGCAGTCGGGGAGCCATGGCCTCACGATACTCACGACGCCCCATGCGAAGTTCGTACCGGCCGAGGGCAAAGTCAGCCCGTGGGCTGATGCCTCGCGGGCAGCCCTCGGCGACGCTTGAAGGCCCGGACCCGCCGAGAGGAGCATCGGTGCCCAACACCATCGGGTCTTACATGTGCTCGTACTGCCGTGCGGCCTGCGAGCCTGGTGCCTCCGCCTGCCCGAACTGCGGGGCCCCGCTGGAGGGGACGGGCGGCCTGCGGGTGTCTGACGCCGACCGTGACCAGGCGATCTCGGAGCTCACCAGCCACTTCCAGGCTGGCAGGCTGACCAGCGAGGAATTCGATGAGCGGTCCGGGCGTGCGTTGCGTGCCCGCACCCAGGATGAGCTGTCGGCCCTTCTCGCGGACCTGCCCTCGGACGCGCCTCCGGTGCGGGATCCGGTCATCGGCCCGGCCGGGGTCCGCCAGCGGCTGCCCGGCCGGGTACCCCGTCTGGTGGTGCTGCTCATCGTCATCGTCATCGCGCTGATCGTCAGCGGCACCCACAACCACCACAACCTGATCGGGCTGGCGCCGACCGGAGCCGTGCTGCTCTTCGTGCTCCGGCGCCGTGCGATGGCCGGCCGCCGGCTGGGGGAGACCGACGAGCGCTGGATCGGCCGGGACCTGCGCCGTGACGCCCGGGACCTGCGCCGTGACGCCCGGTACCTGCGCCGCGACGGCCGGGACCTGCGCCGCGACCGGCGGCAGTTGCGCGGGGACGACAGGGACTGGTGGCACGGCGGCGGCCGTTAGCCGTACCCGAACCGCACCGAGATTCGCAGACTCCCCAGCAGCGAGGTCGGCGATGGCGATCCGCCCACGCTGAGTAGCCAAGCGCGGAAGCTTGCCGGCGTTGCGTTACTTCGAGTGGCATGAGCCGGTTGCCGATGGCACCTGTTTCATGATCTGGGTGGAAAGTGCGTATTTGGTCGTTATCCACCCAGATCATGGAAAACGGCCTCCAGCCGAGCTGGGCCGGCGGAGATTGGGAACCGAACTCGGTCGTGCCAGCCGGGCGCCCGGCGATCAGCTCACGTGTGTGGCGATGGTCTGCGCGCACACCAGGGCCTCGGTATGCGTGGTGTCCACCTCAAGGTCGTAGCGCACTCCCCGGTGAACCACATCCGCCTGCGACGCGGCCATTCCCTGGACGCGGTCTCCGCGTGCGATCTCACGGCCTGCGGCCACCGCACTGTCACACCTGACGCCGACCCACAACACGGCCAGTCCGCCCAGAGCCTTTTGCCACCGCTGCTGGGACGCTGCTCCGCCGAGGAAGACCTCATCGATGATGATCCGCGCGCCGGCCCGGGCCATCGCCACGACGCCCTCCATCCAGGCCGCCTCCAGCGCCCGGAAATCCGCTCCAACGCTGACTCCGCCGTCCGCCGCGAACACGATCCCCTCGTCCGAGGCCTGCATCTTCGCGGGCAGCGCCTCGACGAACGAGTCGGCCCCGAATGCCAGCCACGGATCCGGCAGCACGGCCTGCAGACACCGCACGATCCCGGACTTACCCGAGCTGGAACCGCCGTTGAGAATGATCACCCGAGTCGTCACGCCGCCACAATAGGACGGGTTTTATCAGGGGCCGGAACGCGATGCACCGCCGACCCGAGCAGCAATCGTGATCGGTCGAGTGGGGGCACCGCCGCATCGGCGGCATCCCCACTCTCGCCGTGGGCCTGGCGACGCTGCCGGTTCTGGCCCGCGTCGACCGCTGCCGGGCCGGACGCCGGGTCCGGTTGGCCGAAGCCGATCCGGCCCCGAACTCACAGGCTGGCCGTCCCGGGTGCCTCGTCGTGCGCGGGGACCGCGACCGGGGCGGCGTCGCCCACGGCCACGGCGCCCGCCGGGACCTGGTCCGCCGCGGCGGAAGCGCCGGGTCCTTCGGCCATCGGGGTGTCCCACAGTTCCTGCATCCGGCGCCGGGACGGCAGCAGCAGCAGCGCCACCAGCGTGGCGACGCCGAACAGCGCCGCGGACACCGTGAACGCCACGTTGTAGCCGTGCACAGCGGCCGTCGCCGGGGCCAGCGGCCCGGTGTGGTGGGCGGCCAGGTAGGTGGCGGTCGCCGTGAGCGCCAGCGTGCTCAGCGCGGCGGTGCCGATCGACCCGCCCACCTGCTGCATGGTGTTGACCAGCGCCGACGCCACGCCGGAGTCGCGGCGGGCAACTCCGGTGGTGGCGGTGTTGATGGCCGGCGCGAAGATCATGCCGAAGCCCAGCCCGAGGGCCAGCAGCGCGGGCAGGATGCTGCTGGTGTAACTGGAGGTCACGGTGAGCTGGGTCAGGTAGCCCATCGCGCCGCCGCCGAGCAGCGTGCCGGTCACCACGAGGACCCGCGGCCCGACCCGCGGGAGCAGCAGGATGCTGGAGCTGTTCGAGCCGAGCAGGATGCACGCGATCATCGGCAGGAACGCCAGCCCGCTGGTCACCGGGCTGTAGCCCTTGATCTCCTGGAGGTAGTAGGTGAGGAACAGGAACACCCCGAAGACCGCGATCCCGGTCAGCCCGACCGAGAGGTAGGCGCCGCCGCGGGCCCGGTTCGTGATCACGCGCAGCGGCAGCAGCGGGTGGCTGACCCGGCTTTCCGCGAACGCGAACGCGGCCAGCAGGAGCACCCCGGCGGCCAGGGAGCCGACGGTCAGCGGTGCGGTCCAGCCGGCGAGTTCGGCGTGTGAGAAGCCGAAGACGATCCCGAACAGCCCGGCGGAGGCGAGCAAGGTTCCGGGCCAGTCCATCTGCGGACGGCTGGCGGGCGGGTTGCTGCGCATGTACGTCAGCGCCCCGGCCACCGCGATCGCGGCGAAGACCAGGTTGACGTACAGGGTCCAGCGCCAGGAGAAGTACTGGGTGAGAAGGCCGCCGAGGATCAGGCCCACGGCGCCGCCACCGCCGGCGACGGAGCCGAAGACACCGAACGCCCGGCCGCGCTCGCGCGGGTCGCGGAAGGTGCTGACCAGGGTGCCCAGCGCGGACGGCGCGAGAATGGCGCCGAATGCGCCCTGCAGCGCCCGTGCGGTGACGAGCATCTCGAACGAGACGGCGGCGCCGCCGAGCGCCGAGGAGAGCGCGAACCCGACGAGGCCGGTGATGAAGATCCGCTTGCGGCTGAACATGTCGCCGAGCCGGCCGCCGAGCAGCAGCAGGCTGCCGAACGCCAGCGCGTACGCGGTCACCACCCACTGCCGGTCGCTGTTCGGGAAGCCCAGCGAGTGCTGGGCCGACGGCAGGGCGATGTTCACGATCGTGGCGTCGAGCACGACCATGAGCTGGGCGATCGCCACGATGACCAGGATGAGCCAGCGATGGTCGCTGGCCTCGGAATGCCTGCTGCCGGTGATGGATGTTACCGATGACATGGCGAGCTGGACTCCTCAGGAGAGAAGGTGGCTGGTACGGGTCGTGATGTCTGGGGCGCGTGCTGGGCGGTCATGCAGGCACCGCCGAGCCGGCCGGGGCCTCGGTCAGCCCCTTGGCCGCTTCGTCCAGGCTGTCGAGCAGGCGCATCAAGGTCGCCCGGTCATCCTCGCTGAGCTCGCCGAAGATCTGGGTGAGCGCGCGCTCCCGGGTGGCGTTTGCCACGTCGAGACAGGCCCCGCCCGCTTCGGTGATGGCCACGAGCTTGGCCCGGCGGTCGGTGGTGTCCGGCCGGCGCTCGGCCAGGCCGAGACGCTCCAGCCCGTCGACGATGTCGGTGATGGAGTGCGGCGACAATCCGAACTCGGCTGCCAGCGAGCTCTGCCGGGCCGGCCCGTGCTCGCGCAGGTACAGCAGCACCTTGGTACGGGCCAGGGACATGCCGCATCCGCTCATCTGGTCGTTGACTGCCCGGAGCATCCGGTGATGGACGGCCAGATACCGATCGCCCATCTGCCGCGCCGTGATCATCCTTGCCTCTGACATCCTCTGCCGCCGATCTGTCCGTGATGGACATCACGTTGATGCCTGTCATAATGAGGAACCTCACGGATTTATTTCCGCCGCGGCCCACGATCTCGCCGCCTCGGGCCCGTTCCCCGCCAGGGAGGCCCGGGACGCTAACCTGCCGAACACGCGCCCGTGCTGGCGCCGTTTGGCCGAATGGCAAGGGAGAGCACATGTCCGTCGTTGTCGTCGCCACGATCCTGCCCGTGCCCGAGCACCGCGCCGCGGTGATCGAGGCGATCAAGGAAACGATCGAGCAGGTCCACGCCGAGGACGGATGTGAGCTCTACAGCCTGAACGAGGCGCCGGACCGGCTGATCATGGTCGAGAAGTGGGCGAGCCAGCAGGCTCTGGACGCTCACTCGAGCGGTCCGAACCTGGCCGTCCTCGGGCCGAAACTCGCGGGCAAGGTCACCGCCGCGCCGGAAGTCATCGTGCTGCAGCCGGTTCCGGCGGGTGACCCGGCCAAGGGTGCCGTCTAACTGCGTCGGGCGAGAATCAATCAAGGCCGAATTCGAGCAGCCCCTGCCAGAGGCACCTCGCAGTTGTCAGGACGCCGGCTCAGTGGCCGGCAAGCTCGCAAGCTCGTAAACGATCAGTCAGACTGGCCTACTAGTGCAGTTTTCACCGACGGTATATTGTCGAGGATCTCCATAGGAATGCTGGGGAAGTGGCGAAAGGGGCATAAGGGAACATGACCACAATTACCAACGGAGTGAACGTACAGGCGTTGCTCGATGCGCGGGAAGCGCTGAAGGACGCGCCGGAGGCGGCTCAGTTCACCTGGCGCGCGTCCGCCAGGTGGCAGAACGGCGTGCACAGCCAGATCAAGGTGCAGAGCTTCTTCGGCCTCGGGCAGGAACAGAGCCACAAGGAAGAATCGGTGTTCGAGGCCGACCACCCCGAGGTCTTCGCGGCGGAGGACAACGGAATCACGCCGATCGAGTACCTGATCGTCGGCCTGGCAAGCTGCCTCACCGCGGGCGTGGCGTCGGTCGCGGAAAACCGCGGCATTCAGTTGCGCTCGGTCGAGGCGACGGTCGAGGGCGCGCACGACATCCGCGGAATCCTCGGTGACACCGATGTCCGTAACGGCTACAACGACATCAAGGTGACGTTCGACATCGACGCGGACGCATCGAGGCAGGAGATCGAGGCGCTGGTGGCCCAGTCGCAGAAGCGCTCGGCCGTGTTTGACGCTCTCACGAACCCCACAAACGTCATCGTCGAGGTCGCCTGAGGAGCCAGGGCATCGAGCGCGTTACCGCGGCCGTCATCGGCGCGGGGCACGCGGGCCTCGCGGCGAGCCACTTCCTCGGCGGCCGGTCAATCGATCACGTCGTGCTCGAACGCGGCGACGTGGCGAACTCCTGGCGCCGCGAACGCTGGGATTCCCTGCGGCTGCTGACGCCGAACTGGCAGAGCCGCCTGCCCGGCCTTCCCTATGAGGGCCTGGAACCTGACGGTTACATGACCATGGGCGAAGTGACCGAGTTGATCGAGCGCTTCGCCAAGGTTTGCGGTGCTCCCGTCCGCGCCGGCGCGAACGTCACGTCGCTGCGGCAGGCCGATGACGGGTACCAGCTGACGACCAGCGGCGGCGAGATCCACGCCCGGACCGTGGTCATCGCGAGCGGCGCCTGTAATCAGCCCGCGGTGCCGGCGCTGCGCGAAGGGGTGCCCGCGTCGGTCGAGCAGCTGACTCCGTTCGGCTATCGCCGCCCCGGCCAGCTCTCCGACGGCGGGGTGCTCGTCGTGGGCGCCTCGGCGACCGGCGTGCAGCTGGCAGCCGAGCTGAGGCAGTCGGGCCGGCCGGTGACTCTCTCGGTGGGGGAGCACGTGCGGCTGCCGCGCACGTATCGCGGACGCGATGTGCTGTGGTGGATGGACGCGTCGGGCGTGTGGGATCAGCGGTACGACGAGCTCGAGGACCTCACCCGGGCCCGGCGGCTGCCCTCACCGCAGCTCGTCGGGACCCCCGAGCGCAGCACGCTCGATCTCAACGCGCTCACCTCGATGGGCGTCGAGCTGGTGGGCCGCTGGGCGGCGGTGCGGGACGGCCGCGCGCTGTTCTCCGGCGGCCTGCGCAACATGTTCTCGCTCGCGGACCTGAAGATGGTGCGCCTGCTGGACACGTTCGACGAGTGGGCGCGGACGAGCGGGCGTGACGCCGAGGTCGGCCCTCCCGAGCGGTTCCCGCCGACCCGGGTGCCCGACTCGACCCGGTTGCAGCTTGATCTGAGCAGCGGCGAGATCCGCACGATCGTGTGGGCAACGGGGTTCCGGCCCGACTACGGCTGGCTCGACGTGCCGGTGGTCGACGCCAAGGGCCAGCTGCGCCACCAGGGTGGTGTGGTCGACAGCCCAGGACTGTACGCGCTCGGCCTGCCCGTGCTGCGGCGGCGCAAGTCCACGTTCATTTACGGCATCGAGGACGACGCGCGTGAGGTGACCGATCACCTCAGCCGGTACCTGGCCGGGTGACCGCGGCGGCGAGGACCCGGCGGAATTCCACCGAGACCCGGTCCGCCCTGGTGTGCAGTTCCGCCGCGGGGTCGAGCGGGAACTCCAGGCCGGACAGCGCCCGCCGCTGCAGGTCCAGGTCTTCCTCGAAGATCGTCATCTCGTACTTCGCCGCGCCGTCCGCCTGCTCGGGATCGGCGAGGCCGGGCCCGGTCACCGACTGGTAGACAACGCAGGTCCGCTCGTCCTCGGGCGCCACCACGAAGGTCAGGAACTGCCAGCCGCCGGCGTCGAGGAATTCCAGGAGCAAGGTCGCCGCCAGCGGTGCCTGATACCGGTACGTCATCCGGCGCCGCTGGGCCGCGGGCCGGGAACCGTCGCGGACCGCCGGGTCGGTGAGGTTGGTGAACGTGTGCTCGCGGACCGCGGTGAACGACAGGCCCTGCCGCGCCACGTCCGCCCTCGGGATGGGCTCCGGGCCCGCGCCGCCGATCGTGGCCGCGTGCACGAACGGCAGGTGCGCCTCGTCGAGAAAGTTGTCGATCAGCATCGCCGCGTTGGCCTCGACCCGCAGCACCGGAAGCCGGACGGTGGCGATGCCCTCGCCCGGAAGCTGCGCCCCCACCGCCAGCTCGGGCAGGGGAGCGCGCGGCGGCAGCGGAGCCAGCCACACCAGACCATCTCGCTGCGTGATCTCGGCCGGGCGGTGCAGCACCGCGCGCGCCGGTATCTGCGCGGCATCGCCAAGCGCCGGGATGTCCACGCAGCGGCCGTCGCGGGCGAACCGCCATCCGTGGTACATGCACTGAAGCGTGCCGTCGCTGACAGATCCCGCCGACAGCCGCGCCCGCCGGTGCGGGCAGGCGTCGGCGAACGCCACGACCTCTCCGCCGATGCGGGCCAGCGCCCAGCCCTGACCTGCGAGGCGGGTCGCGACAGGCTCGTCGCCGACGTCGCGAGACTCGGCCACCGGATGCCAGAACTCCGCCAGCGCCGGGTCGGCGTTGGTGAACTCCGCAGACGTCATGTCCTTATCATCACCCATGTCGCGGCCGGTCCCGGTGGGCGTTATGTTCCCCGGCTACGTCACATTGAGTAGCCGGCGCTAACCCTGCTGGGTGACCCGGCGGCCGCCCGGCGGTGCCACAGTCGGTGGCGGGGCAAACGCAAGGCCGCAGCGAGCGGGCATCTGCCCGCCGGCTAGCCAGGGGGGTTAGGCCGTGGCCGAACTAATACTTTCGCTCGCGATCAACGGGCGCGAGCGGCAGCTGAACAGCAAGCTGACCCCGTTCCTGCCGGGTCGGCACGCCGCGGCGAACGGCCGCGGCGACGGCGGCTCGCTCTCCTCGGTCGCGATCGTGGGTCTTGGCTACGCCGGGCTGCCTGCCGCGGTCGCGCTGCACGGCGAGTGCGAGCGGGTCATCGGGATCGACATCAGCCCGCGGCGGCTGGCCGAGATCGCCGCGCTGGACGCGGACCTTCACGAGCCGGACCGGCTGCGCCTCAAGGAAGCGCTGGCCGAAGGCACGCTGGAGCTGACCACGGATGCCGCGGCGGTCTCCGCGGCCGATGCGGTCATGATCTGCGTTCCGGCGCTGGTGGACGCCCGGCAGACGCCCGACCTGGCGGCGCTGCGCGGCGCGTGCGCCTCGGTGGTCAGGCACGCCCGCCCCGGCCAGGTGATCATCCTGACCTCCACCACGTACGTGGGCACGACCAACGAGCTGCTCACCGTGCCGCTTGCCGAACGGGGCCTGCTGGCCGGGACCGACGTGCACATCGCGTTCAGCCCCGAGCGCATCGATCCGGACCTGATGCGGGAGACTCCCCGCGTGGTCGGGGGCGCCACCGAGGCGTGCACCACGAAGGCTGCCGCGGTCATCGGCCGGCTCACCGACGCGGTGTACCTGGTCAGCTCGCCGGACGCGGCCGAGGCGGCGAAGCTCTACGAGAACATCTTCCGCGCGGTCTCGCTGGCACTGGCGAACGAGTTCGCCGACGCGTGCGGCGCGCTCAGGCTGGACCCGATCGAAGTCACGCTGGCCGCCGCCACCAACCCGTACGGCTTCCTCGGAGTGTTCCCCGGACCGGGCGTGGGCGGCCACTCCATTCCCTGCGACCCGCATTACCTGCTCTGGCAGCTTGGCAGGGACGGCCGCAAGTCCCCGCTGATCGAGCAGGCCATGCGGTCGATCACGCTCCGCCCGGACCGGGTCGTCCAGCGCGCGGCCGAGATCCTTGCCGCCGAGGGTCGCGAGCTGGCCGGGTCCCGGATCATCGTCATCGGTGCCAGCTACAAGGCAGGGGTCCGTGACCTGAGGGAATCCCCGGCACTGGCGATCATCGCCGCGCTGGCCCGTGCCGGGGCCGACGTCTCGTACCACGACCCGCTGATCCCTGACCTGCGGCTGCCCGGAGGGCAGCAGATGCGGACCGTGGCCGATCCCCAGGGCACGGACTGGGATCTCGCGATCGTGCACACGCACCAGCCGGGCACGGACAGCTCGTGGGTCAGCGACTGCCCGCGGGTGCTAGATGCCACTTACCAGCTCGATGCGGTGCCGCACCGCGCGGTGGTGTGAGGAAAGGGGTGACCATGAAAGTCCTGCACCTGATCACGGGCCTCGGGGTCGGCGGCGCTGAGCTGCAGCTCCGCTCCGTGCTGCAGCACACCCGGCACGATGCCGACGTCGTCACGCTGTACAACCCCGGACCGGTCGCGGACATGATCCGCGCGGAAGGGCGGCAGGTGCGCAGCCTGGGAATGACCAGCAACACCCAGATTTCCGCCCTGTACGCACTGCGCCGCCTGATCGCCGAGGGCCGGTATGACGTGGTGCACGCGCACCTGTACCGGTCGCAGATCTACGGCCGGCCGGCCGCCTGGCTGGCCGGGGTGCCGGTCATCCTGAGCACCGAGCACTCGATCGGGGAGACGCACCTGGAGCGCCGGAAGATGACGGCGGGCGTGCGCGCCCTGTACCTGGCGACCGAGATGATGTCGGACATGACGGTCGCGGTGTCCGAGACCGTCCGTGACCGGCTCGTCAAGTGGGGCGTCCGGCCGCGGAAGATCGCGATCGTCCCCAACGGGGTGGACCTCGCCAGGGTCGAGTTCGACCCGACAGCACGCGACAAGGTCCGCCGGGAGTTCGGGATCGCCCCGTCCGACTACGTGATCGGCGTGCTTGGCCGGCTGGACCCGACCAAGCAGTTCGACATGGTCATCGAGGCGGCCGCGCCGCTGCTCGGCGACGGCAGGTGGCTGCTGATCGTCGGGAAGGGCGACGAGCGGGCGCACCTCGAGGAGGCGGCGGCGCGGCACGGCGTGGCGGACCGGGTGATCTTCGCCGGAGAGCGGCACGACGTCGGCGCGGTGCTGTCCGCGATGGACCTGTTTGTGGCCTCCTCAAAGCAGGAGACGTTCGGCCTGTCGGTCCTCGAGGCGCTGGCCAACGGCGCCCAGGTGCTCTACACCACGTGCCCGGCGCTGAACGGCCTGGACGTGAGCCGGGCAACCCAGGTTCCGTCCAGCGCCGGCGGCCTGCGCGACGCCATGGCGGCGGAACTCGCAGCGGGGCGGCGAGACCGGGCCGCCGAGCCGGCCGTGGAGAAGGCATACGGCATCCAGGCCGTCACCGCCCAGATCGACGACCTGTACGAGCAGCTCGCGTACCGGCCCGCGTGGCGCACCGTGCTGCGGCGCCGCCGCAGCCC
>JASHOI010000141.1 GCA_030041195.1 Streptosporangiaceae bacterium
CTGCGCGGCGCGACCACCCGGCTGGCCGGTGACCGGCTGGAGGCGTTCTCCTACCTGGTGGCCGGGCTGATCACCGGGGGAGAGGTCCGGGTGCACGGGTGCCCGCAGGACCGGCTGGTCACCGCGATCACGACGCTGGCCCGGATGGGCGCCCGGTTCGACATCACCGACGAGTGGATCACCGCGTCGGCGCCCAACGGCCTGCGGGCGGCGGCGGTGCACACCGACACCCATCCCGGGTTCATGACGGACTGGCAGCAGCCGCTGATGGTGCTGTTCACCCAGGCCGAAGGCATGTCGGTGCTGCACGAGACCGTGTTCGAGAACCGGCTGGTGTACGTCCCCGCGCTGCAGAAAATGGGCTGCGAGATCGAGGTCTTCGCGGCGTGCCTGGGCGGCCCCGCGTGCCGGTTCCACGACACCAATGCCGTGCATTCCGCCGTGATCAGGGGCGTGTCCAAGCTGCGCGGCGCGGATGTCACGCTTCCCGATGTGCGGGCCGGGTTCTCCGCCGTGCTGGCCGCCGCCGTCGCCGACCAGCCCTCGCTGCTGCGGGGCATCCACCACATCGAGCGTGGCTACCACCGGCCGTTCGAGCAGTTCGCCTCCCTTGGCCTCACCCTCCATCGCGTGGAGTAGCCGTCTAGGCCATGAGCGTTGATGGAGCGGTGACCGCCGCGGACGTGCAGCTGATGCAGGGCCTGGCGCAGCGGGTTACGGCCGCCCGTCCCGACCTGGTGAACAGCGACGCGTCGTTCGGGGAGCTGGCCTGGATCTGGGGCAAAGACCACGCGAGCCACGGCCAGAGCTGGCTGCGCCGGCTGTGGTTCTCCGGTGACGAACTCGTGGCCTGGGGCTGGGCCTACCTGCCGCGCCGGCTGAGGCGGAGCGACGGGTCGGTGACGGACGTCACCAGTGCCTATCTGACCTATCAGGTCCATCCCAGCCGCGGCGAGCTGGTAGACGAGGTGATCGACTGGTATGCAGGCGTGACCGTCGGCATCGAGCGGACGGTGGCGCCGCAGGCCGCCGATGAGTTCGCCCTGGAGCGGTGGTCGGCGCACGGCTTCCAGGCCGATCCTGCCTCGCTCGGCGACACCGGCTCGTGGACACAGCTCAATCGGCGGGACCTCAAAGACCTGGAAGAGCCGGAGCTGCCGGCCGGATACCGCTTCCGGACCGCCGACGAGGCCGGGCCGCAGGCCGCGGTTCAGGCTCATGTGGACGCCTGGGCCCCGTCGACGTACACGGCCGAGGCTTACGAGGGCGTCCGGCAGACACCGGCGTATCGCGGCGACCTGCACGTCCTCGTGGAGGCGCCGGACGGGACGATGGCTGCGTCGACGATCATGTGGCTCGACGAGGCGAACACGACCGCCCAGTTCGAGCCCGTCGGAACGCATCCGGGGTACCGGCGGCTTGGGCTGGCCAGGGCGATGCTGCTGCACGGGATGCACGGGGCACGGGCGGCCGGGGCCACTCATATGACGGTCGCCTGCCTGGGCGCGCTGGGGCATCCCGCCGCACGCGGGATGTACTACAGCGTCGGGTTCCGGGCGTTCACGCGGGACGTGCCGCTCATCAAGACCGCAGGCTGACCGGGGTTGCGGGTCACGAAGGTCGGCTAGCCCTCCGGTACGGGACGCGCGATGTAGGCCAGCAGGTCGCCCGGGGCCGCGGCAAGGCTGCTCAGCCCAAATGTCAGGACGCCAGCGGTAGGAGCCAGAACCTCGACGACCGTGTCCCCGAACGCGTCCTCCAGTCGGCCGAGGCGAGCTCCCTGCTCCACCGAAGCCCCGAAGTCAACCTCGGGAAACCACAGGCCGGAACGGTCGCTGACCACGTCCGCCGCCTCCTCGAACAGCGGCAGGCGCGGGCGGGCACCACCATCGGTCGGGACAATGCCGGCCAGCGCCGCGACACGCAGCAGGCCCTGGCGCTGCACATCGGCCTCTGCCTCCGACCAGCGGCCCTGACCGCCCACTTCGACGAGGGTCGCGGCGACCCCGGCGCGCGCGGCCTGGAAGACGGCAGATCCCTCGAGACGCTCCTCGATGATGCGCGCGACGTCGAAGCAGTCGGCCACCGCACGGCCTTGCTCGCTCAGCGCGCCGTCCGGCCCCGGGGCGACACCTGCGAACGGGTCGAGCGCCTCGGGCAGGTCACCGCAGTGGCAGTCGACGTAGTAGTCAGCCTGGGTCAGCAGGTTTTCCCAGAGCCAGGCGGCCAGCCGTGCGGTGGGGCCGCCGAGCGGATCGCCGGGGAAGGACCTGTTGAGGTTCTCGCCGTCGAGGGGGTTGCGGAAGGCCGATCGCCGCTCGAACGCGACTGGGCTTGATTGCAGGCTGGCGACCACGGTGCCCCTCATCCGGGAGGGATCGAGATCGCGGATGAACTGGCGGACCGCGATCATCGGGACGTATTCGCCTCCGTGGATCCCCGCGGTGACCGCAAGAACCGGCCCGGGCTCAGCCCCGTGAGTGATGGCGACCGGCAGTGCGACGGTGCTGGTCCCGAGATTCACCTCGCAGTAGCCGCGAACCTGCGAGCCCGGCTGCGCTTCCAGATCCCCGAGCGTGTATGACGATGGGCTGGTCATAGATGCGCTTCCTCCAGTTGAGTCGCAGCGTTCAGAGGAAGGCTGTCGATGGCATGCCGTTCTGGCATGAAACGTGCTGGGTCCATGAAGCTGACGTCCGTGGCCGTCGTGCCCTCGGTGACCAGGTCGGCGGCGACGGCCCCGAGCGAGGACGCCATCTTGAATCCGTGGCCGGAGAAGCCCACAGCGACGACGACCCCGTCCATACCCGGCACGAGCCCGAGCAGGCCGGTCTCGTCGACCGTGTACCCGTCGGCACACAGCACCGTGCGCACGGGCCGGGGTACCAGCGCGGGCAGGAACGCGGCGACCCAGGACTGCACCGTGTCGAGATGGCCGGGATCCCAGGTGATCGGGCGGGCCATCGAGGCGACCTCGTCAAGGTAGACACTGGCCGCCACCTTCATCGTCCATCCGTCGCTGCTAGGGAAGCCGTAGAACTGGGCATCACGCGATCTGCGGATGAAGACCATCCGCTCGCCGCGCGCGAGCAGTTCGTGATCGGCGATCGGGAACCAGGTCAGTATCTGGGGAAGCACGGCGAGGTGCGTGCCAAGCGCTTCGCAGACCGGCCCGGCCCCGGTTCCTGTCGCGACCAGCACCCGGGGCGCGCGGACCTCTTCCTTATCCGTGTGGACGAGCCACCGGTCACCGTCGCGTTCCAGCGCCCTGACCTGCCGATTGCCGAGGAACGACGCCCCGTGGCGCTCGGCCTGCCGGAGAGCCGAGAACACGGCTCGCTCGCTGCGGAGGTAACCGCCCTCGGGATCGAACAGGGCAACGTCACCGTCGCGGATGAGGTGCTGGGGCAGGCGGTGGCGCGCCTCCGCCCCGGCCAGGACCTCGAAGGTCAGGCCCTGTTCCCGGCCTGCCTGCAGCAGGGCGGCATGGCTGGGGTGATCATGCTCCAGCATCGTTACCACGCCGGTGATGGTGAGCAATTCGGTCCCGCTGAGCGCCTCGAGTTCGCGCCACAGGTCACGGGCGCGCTGCAGCAACTGCGTGTAGTGCCCGCCCTCCACGTAGACCATCCGGAACACGCGTGATTCGCCCGCGTAAGCCGAGAACGGCCCCGGGATCATAAACCGATCCACCCCGATGACGCGCAGTCCCCGTTGGGCGAGCTGCCAGCTAGCCATGCTCCCCACCGAGCCAGCGCCTATGACCGCAACGTCGGCATCCAGGATCGTCATCGCCCGCCCATCAGTCCCTTGATAAAGGTCCGCCGGAGCCCGGGTTTCCTGACCCGAACTGGTTCCGCTTGCACCTTATCGGCCCAGGTCGGAAGCTGATCAAGCGGGAGCGGAACGTCCGAAACCCTATGGAACTGCTGACCTATTCTCCTGGCATCGGCCTGCCCGCCCAGCCCAACTGCCCTGCCCGGCCTTCCGCCGTGAGACGGCCGCGTAGCACGGTGAGACCTCGAGCTGGGGACGGTACCTTTCGCAACTTAGTTGCATCAGCGTGAGGAATGCGTTTAGCCTGCGCCTGTGTCGGAGGCGGGTATGGCGGCGGGGCTGACCCCGGCTACGGGGTCGCGGCATGCCCGGGCGTTTGACCGGCGTCTGCTGGCCATGGCCGCACAGGAGCGGACTCCGCTCGCGGTGTCGGTTGCGCTGGGTCTCGTCATCGCGGCCACGCGGGTCGGCCAGGGCGTCGCGCTGGCCTATGGCCTGGGCGGCATCCTGGCCACGGGGCGGTGGAGCGCGGCACTGCCGTGGGTTGGCACGGCAGTGGGCCTGGTCCTGGTTCGTGCCGCGGCCATCGTCACGCAGGGCGCCGCTATGGCCGGCGCGTCGGTGCGCATCACGACCCGGCTGCGCGTGCGCCTGGTGTCAGTGATCCTGGGGCTCGGGCCGGCGTGGGTGGGCCGGGAGCGCTCGGGCGAACTGGAAGCGATCCTGGTGGATGGGGTGGAGCGGCTCGACGCGTACTTCCGGCTGTTCCTGGCCAAGGTCATCGCGGCGTCGCTGTCCGCGCTGGCGATCGTGATTACGGTCATCGTCATCGACCCGGCCACGGGCGCGTGCATAGCGGTCTTCGCCGCGGCGGTGATGTTCATCCCGTCGGCCGAGTACCGGGCGCTCGGCCCGCGGATGCGGTTCTGGTCGGAGAGCTACCGGCCGCTGTCGGCTGAGTTCGTGGACAACCTGCAGGGCATGACCACGCTGAAGATGTTCGGCGTGGCGGAGGAGCGGGGGCGGGAGCTGGCCGCCCGTTCGGCCAGGGTCAGGGACGCTGCCATCCGGCTGATCACGGTATCTGGCGTCTTCACGGGGATCATGGCGTTCGCCGCCGCCGCAGGGGCGGCTGCAGGCCTGGCAGTGGGCGGGTTCCGGCTCGCGGCCGGTGAGCTGACCACCCAGTAGCTGCTGCTGATCCTGCTGCTGGCTGCCGAGTGCTTCCGGCCCGCCCGGGAGATCCACGACGCGATGCACTCCGCCGTGTGGGGCATGTCGAAGGTCGAGCGCGCGTTCGAGATCTTGCAGGTGACACCGCCGGGGACGTCGGGCGCTGCCAGGCAGCCGGCGGCTACAGCGCCGGCTGTCTCGTTCGAGCGGGTCAGCTTCGGCTACCGGCCGGGCCGGATGGTCCTGGACGGGGTCAGCTTCAGTGTCGGCGCAGGCCAGACCCTGGCGATCGTTGGCGCATCCGGGGCAGGCAAGACGACCATCGCGTCGCTGCTGCTGCGTTTCTTCGAACCGCAGGCGGGCCGGATAAGTATCGACGACGTGGACATCGCCACCCTGCATCCGGACGAAGCCCGCCGGCTCGCCGCCGTGGTCCCGCAGGACACGTTTCTGTTCCACGCCCCGATCCGGGACAACCTGACCATCGCCTGCCCGGGTGCAGACGACGAGCAGTTGCGGGCGGCTCTCTCCGCCGCGGGCGCTATCGGTTTCGTCGATGCTCTGCCGGACGGACTGGGGACGGTTGTGGGCGAGCGTGGCCTTCGGCTGTCCGGCGGCCAGCGGCAGCGCATCGCGATCGCCCGTGCGCTGCTGAAGAACGCGCCGATCCTCATCCTGGACGAGGCCACGTCGAACGTCGACGTCGCGGCCGAGTCCTCGATCCTGGCGGCACTAAAGCCATTGCGCCGTGGCCGCACCACACTGCTGATCGCGCACCGGCTGTCCACCGTCCAGGACGCGGACCAGATCCTGGTGCTCGATCACGGCCAGATCGTGGAGAGCGGCAGCCATCAGCAACTGCTCCGCCAGCAGGGCCGATACGCCCGGCTGGTGGCCGCCCAGGCCGCGTCATGACCGGCACCGCCGCGCCCGCCCCGGCCGACGCAGCCACCGGCCGGGACGGAGCCGGACGCGCAAAGGGCCCCGGCTGGGGCGCCGTCGGTCACCTGCTGCGCAGTCTCCGTCCGGTCGCGGCCCTGCTGCGCCCGTACCGCTGGTGGGTGCTGGCCGCCGTTGTCGTGCACGTGCTCATCTATGCGGCCACGATCGCCGCCGCGGTGGCCGGGGCGGTCATCGTGGGCAAGGCGATTTCCGGCGCGACAACAGCCCAGCTGGTGCCGCTGGTCTGGCTGATCGCGGCCATCGTGGTTCCGCTGGGGTTGTTCGGCTTCCTGGACATGTACGTCACCCACGCAATGTCCTTCCGGATCCTGCACGACCTGCGGCTGGTTCTCTACCGCCGGTTCCACGACCTGGCGCCTGCCTACCTGATGCAACGCCGCAGCGGGGATGTGGCCCGTGCCAGCGTCGCCGACGTCGAACTGCTCGAGATCTTCACCTCGCACGTTGCCCCGCCCGCCGTGGCCGCGTTCGCGATCCCGGTGCTCGCGCTGGCCGCACTGGGGATCATCTACCCGGTACTGGCCGTGGTGGTAGCGCCGTTCGTGGTGCTGGTCGCCTCGGTGCCGTCCTGGCTGCTCGACCGCGCACGGCGGCAGGGCCAGCAGCTTCGCGAGGAACTCGGCGAGCTGGGCGCCAGCGTGGTGGACATGGTGCAGGGCACCCGTGAGATCCTGGCGGCCGGCGCTCAGCAGCAGTCGATCGGCCGGGTCAGGCACCAGCACCGGACGATCCTGGCCGCCAGCATCGCCCACGGCCGCCGCGCCGGGATCGAGCAGGCCGCGACCGACGCCCTCGTTGGGCTCGCCGTCATCGCGAGCTTCGTCGCGGCGGTGCTGCTGGAGGTGCACGGCGCGATCACCCGCGCCGAGCTTCCGGTCGTGATCGTCCTCACCGCGGGCGCGTTCGCGCCGCTGATCACGCTGTCCGCGACGATCCAGGAAATAGGCCAGGTCGCGGCCGCGGCCGACCGGATCCACGCGCTGCTGCGCGCCGAGCCGGCCGTCACCGATACTCACACCGGCCCGCCGCCGGTTCTGGCCAGCTCGCGGGTGACCTTCTCCGGCGTCACGTTCTCGTACCGCACCGGGCTGGCGCCGGCAGTGCGAGACGTCAGCTTCGACATCGAGCCGGGCAGCACGGTCGCGCTGGCCGGGCATTCTGGCGCGGGCAAGACGACCTGCATCAACCTGCTGCTGCGGCTGTGGGACACCGATCACGGCGCCATCCGGGTCGGCGGGCACGACGTGCGCGATTTCCGCCAGGACGAGCTGCGGGCACAGATCGCCGTGGTCCCGCAGGATATCCACCTGTTCCACGCGAGCGTGGCGGACAACATCCGCATCGCCCGGCCCGGCGCCACCGGCGACGAGATCGAGGCGGCCGCCCGGGATGCCGGCGTCACCTCATTCATCGCCGCCTTGCCCGACGGGTGGGACACGCTCGTCGGCGAGCAGGGCACCAGCCTGTCCGGCGGGCAGCGTCAGCGGATCGCGATCGCCAGGGCGCTGCTGCGAGGCGCGCCGATCCTGGTCCTCGATGAGGCCGTCAGCAACCTCGACGCGGAAGCCGAACGAGACCTGCACCGGGCGCTGCACCGGGTGGCCGCCAGCACCACCACGATCATCATCGCCCACCGGCCCTCGACCATGCGCCTCGCCGACCGCCTGATCGTGCTCGAGCACGGCCAGGTAGTCGAGAACGGCACCTACGATCAGCTCGCCGACGGCTCCGGCCCGTTCGCCCGGCTCATCCGGCAGTCGCCTCCGCCGAGCTGAGCACGGCCCCGGCAGGACCGTCTTGGCTGCGGCACAAGTCCGGTTTAGGCTGCTAGTCACAGTGAGACTAGTGGAGGGCAACACATGAGCCTGGCGAGTGAGACGAGCGTCCCGATCCGTCACGCGGATCGCTTCTTCATCGGCGGCCAGTGGGTGACGCCTTCCTCCGAAGCCACGATCAAGGTGATCGACTCCGGGACCGAGGAACTCTTCTTCAGCGTGGCCGAGGCTCAGGCGGCCGACATATCGCGCGCCGTCGCCGCGGCGAGGGAGGCCTTCGACACCGGCCCGTGGCCGCGGCTGAGCCACGCCGAGCGGGCCGGATACCTGCGGGCGATCGGCGCCGAAATCGCCAAGCGGACCGAGGACCTCGGCCAGATCTGGCCGCGCGAGTCCGGCGTTCTGCACAAGATCGCGCGCGGCAGCGGCAAGGGCGCGCAGGCCACCTTCAACGCATTCGCCGATCTGGCCGGGTCATTCCCGTTCGAGGAACCGGCTAAGCCGACGGTCGGGCAGTTCGGATTGATCGTCCGCGAGCCGGTCGGTGTGGTCGGGGCGATCATCCCGTGGAACGCGCCGATGGGCCTGATCAGCAACAAGGTCGCGCCCGCCCTGCTGGCCGGGTGCACCGTCATCCTGAAGAATTCGCCGGAGGCTCCCGGCGAGGGGTACCTGATCGCGGAGGCCGCCGAGGCGGTGGGACTGCCGCCGGGCGTGCTCAACGTCGTCACCGCCGACCGCGAGGTGTCCGAACTGCTGGTCCGCGACCCGAATGTAGACAAGATCAGCTTCACCGGGTCCACCGCGGCGGGGCGGCGGATCGCCTCGATCTGCGGCGAGCGGATCGCGCGCTGCACGCTGGAGCTCGGCGGCAAGTCGGCGGCGGTGATCCTCGACGACATGGACCTCGAGACCGCGGCGGCCACGCTGTCCCAGGCGGAATGCTTCCTTTCCGGGCAGGTCTGCTCCTCGCTGACCAGGATCGTGGTGCCCCGGAGCCGTCACGACGAGCTCGTCGAGGCGCTGGCCAGCACGTTCTCCCGGGTACGGGTCGGTGACCCGTTCGACGCGCAGACCCAGATGGGGCCGCTGGTCGCGAGCCGCCAGCGGGACCGGGTCGAAGGCTACATCGCCAAGGGCATCGCGGACGGGGCCGAGCTGGCCACCGGCGGCGGCCGCCCGAAGGACCTCGAGCGCGGCTGGTTCGTTGAGCCGACCGTCTTCGGGAACGTCGACAATCACTCGGTGATCGCGCAGGAGGAAATCTTCGGGCCGGTCCTGTCCGTGGTCCCGGCCGCGGACGAGCAGGACGCGATCAGGGTGGCGAACGACACCATCTACGGCCTGAACGCGTCGGTGTTCACCAACGACGTCAACCGGGCCCGCGAGGTCGCCGGGCAGCTGCGTTCCGGCACCGTCGGGCACAACGCGTTCCGCACCGACTTCGGCATCGCGTTCGGCGGGTTCAAGCAGTCGGGCATCGGCCGCGAGGGCGGGCGCGAGGGCCTGCTGCCGTTCCTGGAAACCAAGACCGTGATCCTCGAGGGCAGGCCAGCCGGGTACGAAGACGCGGAACTCTAGCGGTCCACAGTGGCTGAGTAGGGTGACCGCATGCCCACAGCTCGCCCGCCCGAACCCGAAATTCATCAGCACCGGCAGGTGGCCGAGTCGTTCGGCGAGGACCCCGAACGCTACGACCGCGCCCGGCCGCCGTATCCCGGCGCGCTGGTGGACCGGATCGTCGCGGCCAGCCCCGGTGCCAGCGTCCTCGACGTCGGCACCGGCACCGGCATCGCGGCCCGGCAGTTCCAGGCGGCGGGCTGCAGCGTGCTCGGCGTCGAGCCCGACGCCCGGATGGCCGGGTTCGCGCGGCACACCGGCGTCGACACCGAGGTGGCGACGTTCGAGGCCTGGGATCCGGCCGGCCGGCGCTTCGACGCGGTCATCGCCGGCACGGCCTGGCACTGGGTGGACCCGGTCGCCGGGGCGGCCAAGGCCGGCCACGTGCTGCGGCCCGGCGGCCTGCTCGCGCCGTTTCACCACGTGTTCCAGACCCCGCCCGGCCTGCTGGACGCCCTCGTCACCGCCTACAAGCAGGTCGCGCCGGACTCGCCGGTCAACCTCCAGTCGCTGCGGCAAGCCCTGGACGCCTACCAGGTCCTGTTCACCAAGATCGCCGACGGGATCCGGGAGGCGCGCGGGTTCGGCGAACCGGAGCAGTGGCAGTACGACTGGGAGCGCACCTACACCAGGGACGAGTGGCTGGACCAGTTGCCGACCCAGGGTCACCTCAACCTGCTGCCCCCGGACAAGCTGGCCACGGTCCTGGAAACCGTCGGGGCCGCGATCGACGCGATGGGCGGCAGCTTCACGATGCCCTACGCCACCGTCGCGGTCACCGCGGTACGAGCCAGCGCCGCGTGACGCGCGCGACGGTCGGCTCGGACCGCACCAGGCTCATTGTGCTGCGCGGGAATTCCGGCTCAGGGAAGACCACCGTGGCCCATTCCCTGCGCGCCGCGTACGGACGCGGCCTGGCCTGGGTGTCCCAGGATCTGATCAGGCGCCTCATCCTCAAGGAAAAAGACGTTCCCGGCGGGGTGAACATCGGGCTTATCGACCAGGTGGCGCGTTACTGCCTGGACCGCGGTCAGCACGTGGTGTTAGACGGAATCCTTTACGCCGACCGCTACGAGCAGATGCTGGCCGGGCTCAGGGCGGATCATCTCGGCCGCTCACACTTCTACTACCTGGACGTCAGCATGGAGGAGACGTTCCGCCGTCACGCCACGCGGCCTCAGGCCGCCGAGTTCGGCCCGGACGACATGCGCGCCTGGTACCGGCCGCGCGACCTGCTTTCATCGATCCGCGAGCGCATCGTCCCGGAAAGCAGCACCCTCCAGCAAACCGTCACGCTGATCCTGGACGAGACCGAGCTTCGCAAGCACCCCTCAGATAGCGGGGAATCAGATTGGGGAATCGCGTCAGTCAATACGACTGAGAGAATTCCCCAATAACGCGATCATGAGAACTTATGCCCGGATTGGCCGGATTCCGCGAGCAGCCAGGGACCCGGAGGGAGGGTCATCGTGCCGTGGCCGACGATCGTGGCGTTGCCGCCGACGACGACGTCGGTGATCTGGCCGCCTTCCTTGCGCGCGGTGCCTTCCAGCGCGCTGGGGCGGCCCATGGCCACTCCCTGGTCGATGCGGAAACGGTAGCTGCCGTCGCGCTCCGGCGACCGGTCGGCGAGGCTGGCGATCAGCGACGCGCACGCCGACCCGGTGGCCGGATCCTCGTCGACGCCGACACCGGGCCCGAACATCCGCGCGTGCAGCCGGGCGCCGTCGCGGAACTCACCGGCAAAGACGTACAGCTCCGCCCCCCAGCCGCCGGCCACCCCGTTCGCCCACGCGGCCTTGTCCAGCGCGGCACGGTCCACCAGCTCCGGCGAGGCCAGCCGGACGAAGCAGAATCTCAGCCCAACGCCGCCGTACCAGCAATCCGCGATCGCGCCGGTGGGCAGCGACAGGGCCTTGGCGATCGCCGCCGCCGGCGGCGCCTCGGAGCTGCTCTCATAGCGAGGGGACCGCAGGTGAAGCTCGATCGTGTCGCCGTCGGCGAGGACCGTGACCGGGCCGATCCCCTCCTCGAACACGAACCGCTTCTCGCCGCGCAGGCTCGCGAGCACGGCGGCGGTGCCCACCGTGGGATGGCCGGCGAACGGCAGTTCCCTGGTCGGGGTGAAGATCCGGACCCGGCAGGTGCAGGAGGGGTCGCCGGGCGGCAGCACGAACGTGGTCTCGGAGAAGTTGAACTCCCGCGCCAGGTGCTGCATGGTCTCGCCGGGGATCCCGGCGGCGTCGGGGAACACCGCGAGCTGGTTCCCGCCGAATGCCCGGTCGCTGAACACGTCGACCAGGACGAAATCGAATCCCACGGCTCAGCCCACCACCACGTCCATCTCCACCGCCGCGCCGAGCGGCAGCGCGGCGACGCCGATCGCGGTGCGCGCCGGATACGGCTCGGCGAAGTGCTCGCTGTACGCCTCGTTCATCGCGGCGAAGTTGGACATGTCGGTGAGGTAGACGCCGACCCGCAGCACATCCCCGAGGTCCTTGCCGACCGCCTCCAGCGCCGTCGCGATGTTGCGCAGGATCTGGTGGGCCTGGCTGCGCACGTCGCCCTCGATCAGCTTGCCCGTGGCCGGGTCCTGGGCAACCTGCCCGCTGAGGAACAGCAGCCCGCCGCCGCGCACGCCCAGCGAGAACGGGCCGACGGCGGGTGGCAGCTTGTCACTGGCGATGGCGTCGCGTGTCATCGTGATGAGTCCCTTCTTTTCAGCTCGGGTCGCCGCCCAGCGCGGCGCCGATGATGTCCAGGCCCTGCTGGAGCCGGTCCGCCGGCTCGTAGGCCGGGCCGAGCCGGAACACGTTCGCGGTGTCGCCGAACCAGGGACCCTGGGCGACGAGAGTCCGCTCCCGCGCAAGGCAAGCGTAGAAGCGGTCGATGTCCTCGGGCCCGAACGTGCCGGGGTCAAGCTGCATGCAGCAGAACGCCCCGGCCTCGGGCGGCAGCCAGTGCAGCCGGCCGGTGTGCGCCTTGGTCCAGCGTTCGACGATGTCACGGGCCTGCGCGAGCAACGCGCCGCGCGAGGCGAGGACCTCGTCCGCCCTCCCAAGCAGCCGGCCGGCCAGGAACTCGTCGAGGGTCCCGCACGCCAGCGCGGAGTTGAACTTCGCCAGCCGCAGTGCCTCGGCCAGGGCCGCATCACTCGTGGTCAGCCAGCCGATCCGCAGCCCGGGCGCGCCGTACGCCTTTGACAGCGAGGCGCAGGTGAGCACCCGCGGCGACGTGCCAGCGAAGCTGGCGGCGGGCGCCGCGCCTCCGTAGGTGGCCTCCCGGTACGTCTCGTCGATCATCAGCAGCGCCTCGGGGCAGGTGCGAGACATGGCTGCGAGCATCGCTGAAACTTCATCTTGCCTGAACGCGACGCCAGCCGGGTTCTGTGGCGAGGCGACGCTGACCAGCCGCGTGCGGGGCGACAGCTTGGCGGCAAACGCGTCGAGGTCGATGCGGTAGCCATCCTCGAACCGGGACCGCACGGTCACCACCCGGGCGCCGATGCCTCTCACGGCGTCGAGCGCCGGCGGGTAGCAGGGCAGTGCGACGAGGATCTCACCGTCGCCGGCCAGCAGGGCGACCAGGAACAGCGCCGCTGCCGCGCCGGTCGTGATCAGCACCTGGCCGTCGGCGATCCCGTGCCGCCGGGCCACCAGCGCGCGCAGTTCGGGGTCGCCGGCCGAGGTGCCATACCCGAGCTTCACCCCCGCGAGGTCCTCCGCAGCCAGCAGATCGGCGACGGTCAGGTCGGGCGCGACGCTCTCGCCGAGGTTGTACCGCGGCTTGTCGTCGATCAGGGCCGTGATCGGGCTGGCCGGGAACTGTCGCACGGCGCGCTCCTCGTCTGGTGCCGGAAGGGCTACCGCCCATGTTTGCCGGGCCGGGGTGGCGATCCCAGAGCCAATGCCGCAGAATTGGTTTGCATATGAAGCCAATTGAGCTCACCGAGCGCCTGGGCCGCTGGTCGTCGGGCCGTGGGCCGCTGCACGTGCTGCTCGCGGCGCGGCTGCGGCGGCTGATCGACGAGGGTGAGCTGCCGCCCGGCGAGCCGCTGCCGCCCGACCGGGCCCTCGCGCTGGCTCTCGCGGTCGGGCGCAGCACCGTGGTCGCCGCCTACGACCTGCTGCGCCAGGACGGGCGGATCGCCCGGCGCCAGGGCAGCGGCACCCGGGTCGCCGGGGCCGATCCGCCCGGCCCGCGCCAGACCACCAGCGCCCCGTTGTTCCTGCACCTGCTGGAGCCCGGTGACGACGTGATCCCGCTCGCGTGCGCCGCCCCGGACACCCCGCCGCCCGAGGTGGCGCAGGCGTATGCCCGCGCCGCGACCGCGCTGGCGAGCATCGCCGGCGACATCGGCTACTACCCGGCCGGCCACCCGGCGCTGCGCCGCGCGATCGCCGACCGGTACACCGGGCGCGGGATCCGCACCGGCCCCGAGCAGATCGTGGTCACCAACGGCGGCCAGCAGGCGCTGTCGCTGCTCGCCCGCGCGCTGCTGGCCCCCGGCGACCGGGTGCTGGTGGAAGCGCCCACCTATCCGGGTGCGCTGGAGGCGTTCCGGGAGCACGCGGCCGTGCCGTTCTCGCTGCCGGTCGGGCTCGGCGGACTGGCCGCCGCGGCACACGGGCAGCGCGCCGCGATGGCCTACGTGATCTCCACCTTCCACAACCCGACCGGCTCGGTGCTGTCCCCGCTGGCCCGGCAGGCGCTGGCGCAGGACGCGGCGGCCGCCGGGGTGCCGCTGATCGACGACGAGGTGCTGAGCGATCTGGCGTTCCCCGGAGTCCAGGTTCCGCCGCCGATGGCCTGCTACGGCGACGGCGTGATCTCGGTCGGCTCGCTCAGCAAGAGCGTCTGGGGCGGCCAGCGCATCGGCTGGGTGCGTGCGGATGAGCCGCTGACCTCGCGGCTCGCCCGGCTGATCGCCGTGCACGACCTCGGCGGGAACGTGCCCGCGCAGCTCGCGGCCGCGGATCTGGTGCCGCGCCTCGATGCGCTGTCGGCGCGCCAGGCCGCCGGGCGGCAGGCCCGGCACGATCACCTGCGCGCCGAGCTTGCCCGCCGCCTGCCGGACTGGGACGCGCCGCCGGTGCCCGGCGGCCAGACGCTCTGGGTGCGCCTGCCCTGCGGCGACGGGACCTCGTTCGCGCAGACGGCGCTGCGGCACCGCATCGCGGTGCTGCCGGGAAGCGGGCTCGACGCCGCGGGGCAGTGCCAGGACCGGTTGCGGCTGCACTTTGTCGCACCGCCGGACGTCCTCACCGAGGCCGTCAGGCGGCTCGCCGAAGCGTGGCGCGCGTACCACCCGCCGCCCGCCCCGGCCACCGCGCCCCCGGCGATGTCCGTCTAACGCGCCGGGCCGGCGACAGAACGGCCGTGCGGGCCGGTTTTCATGATCTGGGTCGCAAACGCCGTGTATTCGGTCGCTATCCACCCAGATCATGGAAATCGAGGCGGCTGGCGTCTTGTCGTTGCGCACCGGCCGGGCCCGGGCCGAGAATGGAGCCAATGCCTAGGTCCAATCGGCTCAGTTTTGGCCTGTCATCGCCGGTCGAGCTGAGCACCGCCCTTGACGGGTGGCGGCGTGGCACCGGCCCGCTGGCGCAGCGGCTCGCTGCGGCGCTGGCCGGCGCGGCGGAGCGCGGGGAGCTCCTGCCCGGCACCAGGCTCCCGCCCGAGCGTGACCTCGCGACGCACCTTGGTGTGGCGAGGACCACCGTGTCGGCGGCCTACCGGCAGCTCGAGCACGGCGGTCTGGTCGCCCGCCGGCAGGGCCGGGGCACGCACGTGACCGGCGCCGGCGGCGCGCTGGCCGGGGGCCGGGCCGCGGAGCTGACCACCTCGCTGCAGCGCAACGTGCTGTTCCGGCGGCTCGGCGAGGACCCGCCGGACGCGATCGACCTGCTCGGCAGCTACGAGGTGCCGGGCCAGGCCATCCGGGAGGCGCTGGCCCGTGCCGGGGCCGCCATCAACGTCGGGGAGCTGGCGGAAGGACCCGGCTACCTGCCGCTCGGCTACCCGCCGCTGCGCCGGGCTGTCGCCGCCCACCTGACCGCGCGTGGCCTGGCCACCGACGAGGAAGAGATCCTGATCACGGCCGGCGCCCAGCAGGCGCTCAGCCTGCTGGCCAGCTACTACGTCAGCCCTGGTTCCACGGTCGTGGTGGAGGACCCCACGTTCCCCGGCGCGATCGACGCGTTCCGGACCGCGGGCGCCAGGATCCTGACCGTGCCGGTCGGCGCCGCCGGTGCCGACGCCGGGCTGCTCGCCGCGACGGTCTCGCAGAGCCCGGTGCGGGCCGTCTACCTGATGCCGACCTTCCACAATCCCACCGGGTCCGTGGTGCCGGCCCAGGCCAGGCGGGAGCTGGCCCGGCTGTGCCAGGTCAGCGGGATCCCGTTCATCGAGGACAACACCATGGCCGAGCTGGCGCTCGGCAGCGAGCCGCCGCCGCCGCTGGCGGCCTACGCACCCGACGCGCAGATCATGTCGGTCGGCTCGCTGAGCAAGGTGTTCTGGGCCGGGCTGCGGGTGGGCTGGATCCGCGCCCCGCGGCCGGTGATCGCGCAGCTCGGCCGGCTCAAGGCCGTCACCGACCTGGGCACGTCGCTGGTCAGCCAAGCGATCGCGGTCAACCTGCTGGCCAACGCCGACAGCATCTGGGAGCTGCGCCGCCGCGAGCTTGCCGAGCGGCTCGCGCTGCTGCAGGACCTGCTCGGCCGCCACCTGCCCGGCTGGACCTGGCGGCCGCCCGGCGGCGGCCTGTGCCTGTGGGTCAGGCTGCCGGACGGCAGCTCAACGGAGCTGGCCCAGGTCGCGGGCAGGCACGGCGTGCTGATCGCCCCGGGCCCGGTGATGTCGGCGACCGGCCGGTTCGATGAACACGTCCGGCTGCCGTTCGGCTACCGCCAGGAAACGCTCGAGCAGGGCATCGCCCGCCTCGGCCGGGCGTGGCAGGCCTACCGGGGCGTGCTCGACGCGCACGGCCCGCGGCGGATCGATGTGATCGTTTAGGCCGCTGACCGGGCAGGCCAATCCCGAGTTGATTGGCATGCGGACAGCGCGCGACAGTGCGATCGTGGGCAGCGAGCGCTTCACCATCCGCCCGGCCGCCGCCGACGACATCGGCCAGATGTGCGGGGTCATTCAGCGCGCCGGGCTCTCCTCGGGCCGGCCGGAGATCCTCGAGTTCGGCGCGGCCAGCCCGGGCACCCAGATGTTCGTGGGTTGCCAGGGCGGCCGCGTGGTCGGCGTCGCCTGCTCCGTCTGTTTCGGGCGCACCGGCTGGCTCGGCAACGTCGCCGTCGACGACGACGCCCGCGGCCAGGGGCTGGGCGGGGCGATCAGCCAGGCCGGCGTGGAGTTCCTGCGGCGGTCCGGGGCGCAAACGGTGCTGCTCACCGCCACCAGACTCGGCAGGCCGATCTATGAACGGCTCGGTTTCGCCGACGAAGGCGTCCGGTACGGGATCTGGGAGCAGCAGCAAGCGCCGGTCTTTGCCTGCGATCGCGCGGGAACGGTCCAGCCCGGCCAGATGGACGACGTCATCAGGCAGGATGCCGAGGCAACCGGCGAGGACCGTCGCAGCTACCTGGCGCCCTTTGCCGACCGTGCCCGGGTGCCGGCCGGGACCGGGCGCGCCGGATACCGGGTGGCGCTGCCGTGGGGCGGCGGGCCGGTGATCGCGGCGAACCCGGCGGCCGCGCGGCAGCTGATCATCGACATGATCCGGGCCGGCCAGACGTCGCGGCTCGCGTTCCCCGAGCCGAACGCGCACGCCGCCGCTCTCGCGGTGTCGCTCGGATTTCGCCTGGTCAGACGCGTCCGCCGGATGCGGCTCGGCCCGCCCGTCCCCGGCTACCGGCCCGGAACGATCTACAACGTGTTCAGCCTTGGGATCGGTTAGCGGTCCGGTCCCCCGACTCAGCGGAGGTTTCCATGGCAGTCCCCTATTCCGAGCAGGCCATCCAGGCACCCGCCGGTCCCGCCAAGCCCGCCGTCGAGAGCGGCACGCAGCGTGTGAAGCGTGGTATGGCGGACATGCTGAAGGGTGGTGTGATCATGGATGTGGTCACGCCGGATCAGGCGCGGGTCGCTGAGGATGCTGGTGCGGTGGCGGTGATGGCGCTGGAGCGGGTGCCGGCTGATATCCGGGCGCAGGGTGGGGTGGCCCGGATGAGTGATCCGGACATGATCGAGTCGATTATCGC
>JASHOI010000012.1 GCA_030041195.1 Streptosporangiaceae bacterium
GGTCCGCCGGTGCCGGGACGACCGGCGCACGGGGGGACGGCGGGGCCGGGGCGAGGGCCGCCCGCTGGGGCGCCGGGGAACTCGCTCCGGCCGGCGTGTGCGCCGGAGGAGCGGCCGTGGCTGCGGTGAACCCGGACGGGCTACCCGGCTCGTGATTCACGCGACCACGCTCCACCTCTGGTTGCGACACCGCACCAGAGCTATCATTACTCGCAGGTAATGTCTACCGGACAATGGAGCATAAGGTCTGGTAATTTCGACAAGTCGCTGATGTCCGGCCCAGGGGCATCCTGACGGTGGTTCCTGGCACGTTCCGGCGTGCCGCGAGCCAATTTCCCGATGGCGCCCTAGTGGCGGGGGCTGGCCATCGGTGTGCAGGAGAGCGCGCAAAACACGCAATCCAAAGGACCTCGATGAGCCTGCTGCCACCGCCAGTCAGCCGATCCTCGACGCCGGCCGGGCCCGGCCAGCGCCCGGAGCCGTTAAGAACCTGGCGACGGCACCGGGGCCTGCTCAGGTCGGTGCGCCTGTACCGGCTGTTCCGTAAGGAGCAGACCGACCCGGAGAGCTTCTACACGGGCCTCGCCGAGGACACCGTGTGCCAGATCGAGGACTACTTCGACCTGAACGGCTGCACGGTCGTTGACGTCGGCGGCGGGCCCGGGCACTTCACCGAGGCGCTGCAGCAGCGCGGCGCGCGCTGCTTCCTGTTCGAGCCGGACTCCGCGGAGATGCTCAGCCGCGGCGCTGCTCCGTCCGGCGCCGTGATCGCCGACGGCTACTGGCTGCCGGTGCGCGACGGCGGGGCCGACCTGTGCCTGTCGTCCAACGTGCTCGAGCACGTCAGGGACCCGCTTGGGCTGATCGACGAAATGGTCCGCGCCACCAGGCCCGGCGGGCTCATCTACCTCGCGTTCTGCAACTGGTATTCCCCGCACGGCGGGCACGAGATGTCGCCGTGGCACTACCTTGGCTCCCGGTTCGCCGAACGCCGCTACATCCGCCGGAATGGCCGCCCGCCGAAGAACCGCTGCGGCAGCACCCTTTTCCCGGTGCACGTGGGCGCCGTTCTGCGGCTGGTGAGATCGCGTGCCGACATCCGCATCGTCGACGCGCTGCCGCGCTATTACCCGCGCTGGTGCCGGGCGATCGTGCGGATCCCCGGGCTGCGCGAGATCGCGACCTGGAACCTCGCGCTGATCCTGAGGCGTATCGAGTGACCGCACCGGCCATCCCCGGGCCGCCCGCTCGTCCCGCTCATCCCGATGCCCGGCCGCTCACCCCGCGGCCAAGCGGCACCGGGTACACCCGGCCGGAGCCCGAGGCCGGCGCGGGGCGCCGGCGCCGGTGGCCCGCTGCGAGCTGGCGCTGGTCCCTGCTGGTCTGGCTGGCCGCCCTGATCGTCCTGCTCGCGAACGACCCGGGCCGGATGATCTTCGATACCAAGCTCGGCGTTGACATCAACGCGGCCGAGTTCATCGAGCGCCTGTGGCCGCTGTGGAATCCGCGCGAGTGGTTCGGCACGCTGCAGAACCAGTACATCGGCTATGCGATCCCGATGGCCCCGTTCTTCCTGCTCGGCCAGGTCCTGCGGGTGCCCGTGTGGGTGATCGAGCGGCTGTGGCTGTCGCTGCTGATCGCCGCCGGGTTCTGGGGCGTGACCAAGCTCGCCACCAGGCTGCGGATCGGCTCCGACGCGTCCAGGCTGCTGGCCGGCATCGTGTTCATGCTGTGGCCCACGTTCACGATCGTGATCGGGTCGACGTCGGCCGCTGCGCTGCCGGGCCTGCTCGCGCCGTGGGCCGTGCTGCCCCTGGCCACGGCGCTGCAGGAGCGCCGGTCCGTGGCCACCGGCTGCGCTCGCTCCGGCATCGCGATCGCGCTGATGGGCGGCGTGAACGCGGTGTCCACGATCTGCGCGCTGGTGGCGCCCGCCGTGTACCTGCTGACGCACACCCGCGGCAGGCAGCGGGTCAAGACCTGCCTGCTGTGGGCCACCGCGGTCGCCGCCGCGACCGCGTGGTGGGCCGTGCCGCTGCTGCTGCAGGGCCGCTACTCGTTCAACTTCCTGCCGTTCGTCGAGCAGGCGAACACCACCACCAAGACGATGTCCGCCGACGCGTTCCTGCGCGGCACCGGCAACTGGACCGCCTACCTCGACCTCGCCACCCCGTGGCTGTCGGCGGGCTGGGCGATGGTGGCCAACCCGGCCGCGATCGCCGCTTCGGCGGCCGCGGCCGCCGTCGGCCTGGCCGGCCTGGCCAGGCGCGACATGCCCGAGCAGCTGTGGCTGCGGCTGTGCGTCGGCCTCGCCGCTGCGGCAGCGCTGGCCGGCTACGCCGGCGCGTTCGGCGGGCCGCTGCACGGGATCGTGCAGATCCTGCTCAACGGGACCCTCGCCCCGTTCCGCAACGTCAGCAAGCTCGAGCCGGTCGTCGCGCTGGCGCTCGTGCTCGGCATCGCGCACGTGTGCGCCGGGCTCAGCCGGCGCACGCTGCCAGCGCCACGCGGTTCCCGGCACCTGGCGGCGGGGGTCGTCGCGGCGCCGCTGACCGCGCTGTGCCTGGCCGGCCTCGCGCTGCCGTACCTGACCGGCCAGATCCTGCAGCCCGGCTCGTTCACCAGCGTGCCCCGGTACTGGTACCAGGTGGCCGGCTTCCTCGCCGCGCACTCGCCGAACCAGACCGCGCTCGTGGTGCCGGCCGACAACCACGGCCTGTATCTGTGGGGCGATCCGATCGATGAACCGCTCGAGCCGCTGGCCAGCTCGCCCTGGGTGGAGCGCAGTCTGGTTCCGTACGGCGGGGCCGGGTCGCAGGTCTTCCTGGACACCGCCGAGACCGCGTTCGAGTCCGGCCAGGACGTCCCCGGGCTGGCCGCTTACCTGGCCCGGGGCGGCATCCGGTACGTGGTCGTGCGCAACGACCTCAGCCCGGACCAGCTCGGCTACACCTCGCCGCACACCGTGCTGCAGACGCTGGCCCTGTCCGGGTTCAGCCGGGTCGCCTCGTTCGGCCCGATGATCACCGGCGAGCAGACCAATCCCGCCACCGCCCACCAGGTGCAGGTCTACCTGCCGCGGTACCCGGCGGTCGAGGTGTTCCAGGCATCCAGCGCCGCCGAGCGGCCGTCCTCGCCGGCCGTCGCGCTGCCGGTCAGCGACACCGAGCTGGTCAGCGGCGGCCCGGACTCGCTGCTGCAGCTCGCCGGGCAGGGCCTGCTCGGCGACCAGGCCGCGGTGATCGCCGGCGACAAGCTGGCCGGCCGGCCGGCGCTGTGGGCGGTCACCGACGGGCAGCGCCGCCAGGACACCGCGTTCGGGCTGATCAACGCCAACACGTCGGTCACCTACACGGCCACCGAGACCAACCCGGCCGACGACCCGCTCGGCGGGGGCGGCGGCCCGCCGCGCCAGATCCTGCCGGTGGCGGCGGCCGGCCATCAGACCGTCGCCGTGCTGTCCGGCGCGGCCAGCGTCACCGCGTCCTCCTACGGCTCGTGGCTCAGCTACCAGCCGCAGTACGACCCGGTCAACGCGTTCGACGGCAACAGCGCCACCGCGTGGGCTGAAGGCAGCCCGGAGACGCCCGTCGGCCAGTGGATCCAGATCACCTTCGACCGCACCCTGGACCTGCCGTCGAGCATCGGCGTCCAGCTGCTCGACGACGGGTTCAGCCGGTCCATCGCGAACGAGCTCACGGTGAGCACCGCCAACGGCAGCGTCAGCACCGCGACCACGCCGACCAACGCCACCCAGCAGCTCGCCGTGCGGCCGGGCCCAACCCGGTGGCTGCGGATCACGATCACCGGGGCCAGCAACGTCATCGCCGGCAACCCCGGCGCCGGCATCAGGGACGTGCTGATCCCCGGCGTCCGGGTGACTCGCTATCTGAAGCCGGCCGAAGACAGCGCGGCGGGCGAGACGGCGCAGGCCGTGGCGTTCTCGTTCCATCAGTCGGCGCCGGCTCCGGCAGGCGTGGCCGACCGCGCGGCGACCGAGCCGCTGGCCCGGATCTTCACCCTGCCGGTGCCGCTGCGGCTCCGGGTGACCGCGTCGGCCGTGGCGCAGCCGAGCGCCGGGCTGGACACCCTGCTGGGCAAGCTCGCGCGGCCGGGCAAGTCGGCCCTGCTGGTGAGCGCGAGCTCCACCTGGGGCGACCTGCCGGACTTCGGGCCGGACAACCTGTTCAACCCGAAGAGCACGACGCCGTGGATATCCGGGTCGTCGGATCCCGTGATCAGCGTGAGCTGGCACGGTAACCGGCGGATCTCCGAGATCGTGGTGCAGCCCGCCTACGGTTTCGCCGCCGCGCCGACGAAGATCAAGGTCACCAGCCCCTCCGGCACCCGGGAGGCCACGATCGGCCTGGGCGGCGTGGCCACGCTGACCCCGGCGCTGACCACCAGCCAGATCGACGTGACCTTTCCCGGCTGGGCATCCGACGTCCAGCCGGGGACCTCGTCCGGGCAGCCGGTGCTCGGGCTGGCCAAGCTGTCGATCCCGGCCCTGTCCGGGCTGCACCTGGCCACTGTCGATTCCGCGGCCAAGTTCAGCCTGGCCTGCGGCAGCGGGCCGACCATCAGCCTGGACGGGCACGACCTCGCGACCGCGGTCAGCGGAACCGTCGGCGAGCTGGCCGAAGGCCTGCCGGTCGACGTACGGACATGCACCCGAGGTTCCTCGGTCACGCTCGGCAGCGGGCAGCACCGGCTGTACGTGGCCTCCGGGCTGTTCACGATGACCGACGTGGCGCTGCGGTCGGTCGCGGACTCGCCAGCGGCTAAGGCCCCGCACGCGCGCACGCTCCGCGTGCTCGGCTGGCAGCCGGACAGCCGCACGGTCCGGATCGGCCCGGGCGCCGAGACCTACGTCGAGGTGCACCAGAACGCCAACCCCGGATGGGAGGCCACGCTGGACGGGCACCGGCTGGCCTCGGCGACGCTGGACGGCTGGCAGCAGGGCTTCATCGTGCCGGCCGGCGCCGGCGGCGTGATCACCATGACGTTCGCGCCCGCGACCTGGTACCACATCGGGCTCGCGCTGGCCGCCCTGGCCCTCATCGGCATGGTCGCGGTCGCCGCGGGATGGCGGCGGTGGATGTCCTACGTGATCCCCGCGTTCTTCTTCGTGG
>JASHOI010000142.1 GCA_030041195.1 Streptosporangiaceae bacterium
CCGCGCGACAAGCCCGCTCTGGCGCCTGCCGCCCGCTCTGGCGCCTGCCGCCCGCCGCGCTCAAGATCCAATGATCTAGGAGGATGCCGAGCAAATGGGGCTCGCAGCGCAATAACCCGTTGGTTTGCGTCATCACGCTTGCCGGCGCGGCGTCACAGCGACTGGCCGGCTCCGGTGCCGATTCGCCCATCCGCGACAAACCCGGCGCGCGCCGCGCCTCAGCCCGCCGCCTTCGCGCCTCAGCCCGCCACCTAAAAGATCTAGGAGGATCCGCGGCAAATACCGCACGCGATGCTCCTAGATCATCGGCGAACCCCGCCGCGGACCCGGAAACCGGCCGCCGGCCCGCACCTGACCGCTCCTGATGCGACGCCGGTCACCACATCGCCGCTCGAGCCTGAGAACAGGCCCGCCACCAAGATCAAACCGCCGAGTTAATCATCTACGAGCCCATACCGCACGCCAAGCTCCTAATCTTTGATCTTGGACGCCGCGGGCTGCCGGGCACGGGAGCGGGCTTGTCGGCGCGATCACGCAACCCACCGTTAGTACTGGTCAGAGGTTACGGGGTCGTAGTAGTGGGCGTACTGCCAGACGCCGTTCTTGATCAGCAGTTCGTCGGTCATGGCGGGGAAGCGGTCCGGGGACAGGCCCGCGAGCTCGCCCGGGTCACCGCCGGTGATCCAGCCGGCCAGGGCCTCGCCGATCGCAGGCGATGAGGAGAACCCCGAGCCGTTGCAGCCGCTGGCGACCCAGAGCCCGGGAGCGTCGGGCACCGGCCCGGCGACGAAGCGGCCGTCGGGGCTCATCGTGAACAGGCCCCCGCGGTGCTCGGCGACCGGGCCGGAACCGGCCAGCGGCGCCTCGTCAGCGACCTGGCGGGCCAGGTCCCGCAGCACGCCCAGGTCCAGCGGCAGGTCATCGGTGTCAAACGACGCCGGCTGTGACCTCGGTTCCACCGGCAGCGGTGCCGGCTCGAACCCGCCGAACATCAGGCCGCCGCGGGCCGGGCGCAGGTACACGGCAGCGTCGACGACCCGGGTGATCGGATCCGCCGGGTCGAGCTCGGCGGACGGCTCGGTGA
The DNA here is from genome assembly GCA_030041195.1 of Streptosporangiaceae bacterium. Next base: position 1,085 of record JASHOI010000142.1, read on the forward strand.
TGAGCAGCTGGTGCCGGACCGGCGCGACCGCCACCCGGCCGCTGGCCAGCTCGGCCACCTGCCGCACCCATGCACCCGCCGCGTCGACCACGGCCAGGCCGGCGTCGATGGACCTGGCCTCGGTCTCGGCACCGGCCACCCGGCCGTTGGAGAACGTGATGCCGACCACCGGCTCGGACTCGAGCACCTCGACGCCGAGGCGCTCGCAGGCCGCGGCGTAGCCGCGCACCAGGCTCATCGGCTCCTCGATGTAGACGTCCTCGGGGCACCAGAGCGCGAGCTCAGCGTCCGGGTCCGGCGCGCGGTAGTACGACACGCGGCCCGCCAGCTCGGCCGGGCTGGCCTGCTGCACGTCGGCACCCCAGCCGCGGGACTGCGCGGCCTCGGCCAGCAGGTAGTCCCGGTGCTTGCCGGTCCGCGCGACCAGGAAGCTGCCGCTGCGCGCCACCGCGAGCTCGGCTCCGGCCCAGTCGCCGAAGCCGCACACCTTCTCGATGCTCCGCCGGGCCAGCGCGGTGCGCACCTCGTCGGCCTGCACGGACTTGAACAGCCCGGCCGCCCGCCCGGACGCCTGCGAACCCGCCGCGTCCCGCTCGACCACGACCACGGACCGGCCGAGCAGCGCGCAGTGCAGCGCGGTGCTCAGCCCGAGCGCGCCGGCCCCGATGACCACGATGTCGGTTTTCACCAGGCCAGTGTCCCCGACCGGGGCGGCCGGCGTCACCTGGCAGTGCGGCCGGCGTCACTTCGCGATGAGGTGCTCGTCGGCGCGCTCGCCGAGCAGCGCGCGCGACAGCTTGTCCAGCATCTTGGCCATGTCGGCGTGCTGCTCCGGCGACCAGTCGGCGAGCAGCCGTGCCAGCCCGTCCCGGCCCGCGGCGAACAGCCGGTCCGCGGCCACGCTCCCCTCCGGGGTCAGCTCCAGCATCCCGTCGTCGCGGCGCGCGTACCCCGCCTCGATCAGCTTGTCCGCGTACGGCCTGCCGTGCTCCACGGTGACACCCGCCTCGCGGGCCAGGTCCGCCCCGACCACCCGGCCACCGTCCTTGGCCATCCTGGCCAGGATCCAGCAGCTGCCGGCGGGCAGGCCGAGCCCGCACAGCTCGGCGAGCCTGGTGTAGCCCTGCCGTCGCAGGTCGACGTCGGCCAGCCGCAGCAGCGCGCGCTCAAGTTCCGCGGCCGACGACCGCTGGGCCGAGGCGGCGCCGATGCCCTCGCCGATGTCGGAGGCGCCGGAGGTGGCCCGCAGCGGCACCTCGCGCAGGAACCAGGTGAGCACGAACGTGGCCGCGGCGACCGGCACGGCGCCCAGGAACACCGTGTGGAACGAGAGCACGTACGCGTGCACGATGTCGGCGTGCAGCGGCGGCGGCAGCCGCTTCAGCGCGGCCGGGTTGGCCTCGGCCGAGGCCGGGCTGAATCCCCGCGGTAGCGGCGCCCCGTGCAGCGCGGCGGTCAGGTTGGCCGCCAGGCGGCTGGAGAAGATCGACCCGAAGATCGCGACGCCGAACGATCCGCCGATCGTGCGGAAGAACGTGACGCTGGACGTGGTCGTGCCCAGGTCCGCGTAGTCAGCCGAGTTCTGCACGGCGATGACCAGCACCTGCAGGATCAGCCCGAGCCCCAGACCGAGCACGGCGAAGTACACGTCCATGACCACGGACGTGGTCGTCTCGGTGACCGTGGACAGCAGGTACAGGGCGAGCGTCATGGCCGCGGTGCCCACGATCGGGTACACCTTGTACCGGCCGAGCCTGGAGATCAGCTGTCCGCTGGCCACCGACGTGAGCAGCAGGCCGAGCACCATCGGCAGCAGGTACACGCCGGAGATCGTCGGCGTCACCCCGCGCACGACCTGCAGGTACAGCGGCAGGAACGCGGTGGCGCCGAACAGCGCGAACCCGGCGCCGAAACTGATGCCCGCGCTGACGGAGAACACCGGGTTACGGAACAGGCGCCGCGGCAGCACCGGCTCCGCGGCCCGCCCCGCCGACAGCCACCAGGCCACGGCCAGGATCACCGCCCCGGCGCCGAGCCCGAAGACCTCTGGGGACAGCCACGGGTAGGTGGTGCCGCCCCATGAGGTCAGCAGCACCACGCAGGTCGCCGACGCCGCCAGCAGCACGGTGCCGGCATAGTCAATCTTGTGCGCCTGGGTGGCCGCGGTCGCGGGCAGCGCGAACGCGATCGTGATCAGCGCGAGGATCCCGATCGGCAGGTTGATGTAGAACACCCACCGCCAGCCCAGGTTGTCCACGAAGAACCCGCCGAGCAGCGGCCCGGCCACGCTGGCCACCCCGAACACCGCGCCGAACGCGCCCTGGTACTTGCCGCGTTCCCGGGGTGAGACCACGTCGCCGACGATGGCCTGGGCCAGCACGATCAGGCCGCCGCCGCCCAGGCCCTGCAGCGCCCGGAAGGCGATCAGCTCGAACATGTTGCGGGACAGCCCGCACAGCGCCGAGCCGACCAGGAAGATCACGATCGCGGCCTGGAACAGCCGCTTGCGCCCGTACTGGTCGCCAAGCTTGCCCCACAGCGGCGCGGACACGGTGGTGGCCAGCAGGTACGCGGTGACCACCCAGGACAGGTGGGACAGGCCGCCGAGGTCGCCGACGATCGTCGGCAGCGCGGTCGCGACGATCGTCTGGTCGAGCGCGGCCAGCAGGATCGCCAGCATGAGCGCGGCGTAAATGATGACCAAGCCGCCGCGGGGGGTCACGCCAGACCCACTCGCGCCAGACCCGTCTGTCTCGGGGGCGGGCTGCATGCGACGTTATCTACCCATCGCTGCCGCGGGTCTCCCCCGCCGCGCTCTAGCGGCTACCGCAGGCGCGCAGCAGTGACGGCGCCTCCTCGCCCGGTACGGGAGGCGCCGCCACGATCACGCAGCGCGGCGATCAGTAGCCGTAGCCGCCACTGCCGCTGCTGGGACTGCTGCTGCTGCCGGAACCGGAACTCGGCGCGGTCGCCGTGTCCTTGTGCTTGACCTTCTTGCCGCTCGAGGTCATCATCCACCAGAACGCACCGGAGGCGTCGACGTCGTTGCCGGTCCACATGCCGGCGCTGGTGTCTTCCTTGAAGAGGTAGAGCGGATGGCCGTCGTATGTGGCCTGGATCTCGCCGTTGGCCCGCTTGATCGTGCCGAGCTTGCCGCTCAGCGTCACGCCCGACGCCAGGCTCGGGGTTCCGGTGAGCGGCGGCCAGGCGACCGCGCAGCTGCTGTTGCAGTTCGACGTCGTCGGCGTGTCGGCCGCGAACCAGTACAGTACGAACCCGGCCGAGTCGACCAGCACCTTGCGACCGTCGATCGACATGGTCTTGATTCCGGCGGCCATGTTCGAGCTGGCGTTGCTCGTCGCCGGTGTCGTGGTCTTCACCGCGGCGGGGGTGCTCGAGGTCGAAGAACTGCCGCACGCTGCAAGCCCGACGACGGCGGCCGCGGCGAGTACGGAAGCCGCCAACCATCGATTACGCATCGTTTCCACTCCATTCACTACGGTTACCCGCTCCGCGTTCACACAGGAGCACGTACCGCCGGGAGGAGTAGTTCAACGGTTTCCCGATGAATCTCAGGCGGCCATTCGCTGGCACAGCCAGGCCAGCGAGAGCGGGTACCGGTACTCAATGCCGGCGTGGGTGGCGTCGAACAGCTCGAACCGGACCACCTCATCGGTGACGCCGACCTCGCGCAGCGCCTGCCGGAACGCCTCGGCACCCAGGTCGAGGTAGTACTCGTCCCTGGTGCCCGCGTCGATCCAGATCGCGCGCAGCGACCGCAGCGCCCCGGCGTACCTGGGCGCCATCCGGACCGGGTCCCAGTCCAGCCACCGCTCCCACACCTCGGGGCGCAGCCTGCCGGTCCGCTGGTCGAACGGCAGGTCCACGGTCCCATCCTCGTGCGCGGAGAAGCAGGCGGCCACGCCCAGCAGCCCGAACAGGATCATGTCGGCGGGCTTGGTGAACGACACCCGGGACCGGAAGTCGTCCCACCACCGCCAGATGTCACCGTCGTAGTCCCGCAGCAGCCGGGCCGCCTGCCCGAACTCGGAGAGGTAGCTCAGCTCGTATAGCGCGTCGCCCGCGTGCGTGGCCAGCGCGCCGAACAGGTCCGGCCGCAGCATCGGGGTGATCATCGCGCCGAACCCGCCGCTTGACTTGCCGGCGATCGCCCGGTGCGCGGCGTCGGCCAGCGTCCGGTACCGGCGGTCCACCCAGGGCACAACCTCCTCGCACAGGTAGGAGTGGTAGCGGCCGGTGCCGGGCGAATCCACGAACTGGCTGCCGCCGTAGGAGGTCCACGCGTCGACGTAGACAACCAGTGCCGGGGGTACATCGCCGCGTGCGAACACCGCGTCCGCGGTCTCCGGGAACGGCTGCCGGAACGGGGTCCGGTTCCACCACATGGCCAGGTTCCCGCCATACCCCTGGATCACGTAGACCACCGGGTAGCGGCGGTCCGGGCCGGCGTCGTATCCGGGCGGCAGGTACACCCACAACGGCCGCTCGTTCGGGTCGCCGAGCGGGTTGTCCCGCAGCAGCTCACTGGTGATCACGTGTTCCTCGATCCGGCCGGCCAGCTCTGCGGACCAGGGCAGCATGCATCCTCCAAGGGGATATCGCGGTGCAGCGCCCAGTCTGTCAAACCGCGGGGTCGGTTACCCGGGCCGCCAGCAGCGGCTCCCCGGTCGTCGTGTCGGTCACCAGCAGCAGGTAGGGCCGGTTGAACACGATCTGGGCCAGCGGCACCGACACCGCGGTCGGCCGCACGCCGATCGCGGTTGCCGCGCTGCCCACCGTGCCCTTCCCGGTCACGGCGAGCGTGGCCGCGTGCACCACCAGGCCGATGCAGCATGCCCGCGGCGACAGGCCGGTGAAGTTGGCGTTCGTGCTGAACGCGACGCCCATGCCCAGGCTGGCCAGCAGGTTCCCCAGGCTCGCCGATGAGCGCAGGCTGACCTTGGGCAGCGCGATGCCGGTCAGCTCGCTCCCGGTCCGCGGCATGGCCAGCGCCGCGGTGAGGCCGCTCAGGGTCGTCGCCGGCAGCGCCGGGCAGCCGCCGGAGCCGGAGCTTGGCAGCAGCGCGGTCATCGTCAGCTTCCCCCCGCGGTACGGCAGCGACACCGCGGTCCACCCGCCCGCGCTGACCACCCGGAACGCGCCGCCGTGCAAATATTCGGCATCGACGTGCTGGCCCGACGCCGTTGTGAACGGTCCCGGCCTGGTCTGGCCGGCGGCGAACGGCGTGGCCCAGTCCGCGTCCACCTGCAGCGCGTCGGTCAGCACCCAGGCGATCCCGTTGAGGCTGCCCGGCGCGAGCAGCCGCGGGATGTGGCCGCGGGTGGCCGCGGCGATCCACGCGTTGATCTGCACGGCCGCCGCGGCGGGATCGGTCAGCAGCGGGACCCGCCCGACCGTCGCGCCGTACCCGGCGGCCACGGCGTCAAGGTAGCTGCGCAGCGGCTCCAGGCCCTGACTGGTCCACACCCGGTCGCTGCCGGCCACGGTGACGCCCGGCCCGTCCAGCTCGCGCAGCGCGGCGGACCGGGCGCGCAGGCCGGCCTCGAGCGCCGCGCCGCTGGCCGGCAGGTGCAGCACCCCGCTCATCGCCCTGGCGGTGCTGCCCCGGGCGCCCAGGTACGCCATGCCCAGGCCGGTCGCGAGGCTTTCCGGGGACAGCACGATGTTCGAGTAAGGGTTACGGCGGCACCAGGCGGCGAGCACACCGAGCCCGAACGCGGTGTCGGCGGCGCCGAGGGCTCGCGGGGTGGCGGCCAGGTCACTGGCTGCCACCCCGCGGCTGACCGCCGTCGGCTGCGGCCGTGCGGCCACAGCCGGCCCGCATCCGGCGGCCGCGATCACGGCCGCGGCAACACCGGCCGTGATCCGCATCCCGGACCCCATGCCGATGAGACGGGCCGGGTATCGCCGGCCGTTGCATCGCGGCGGAATTTTCTGCTGGCATGCTAGAGAGCGTGGTCACGCGCGTTCTCAGCCCGAGCCTGGTGGGCCGGGCCGACCAGATCACCGCGCTGGATGCCGCGCTCGGCAGGGCCGGCCGCGGCGAGCCGGCCGCCGTGCTCATCGGCGGCGAGGCGGGGGTCGGCAAGTCGCGGCTGGTGAACGAGTTCGCCGGGCGGGCACGGCAGGCCGGGACACGGGTGCTGGCCGGCGGCTGCCTCGAGCTCGGCGCCGACGGCCTGCCGTTCGCACCGTTCACCTCGGTGCTCCGCGAGCTGGTCCGCGACCTCGGCGCCGACGGCGTGACGGCGCTGCTGCCCGCCGGCGCGACCAGGGAGCTGGCCCGGCTGCTGCCGGAGTTCGGCGAGCCGGCCGGGTCGGACGACGCGGGCGCCGCGCGGGCACGGCTCTTCGAGCAGATGCTGATCCTGCTCGAGCAGCTCGCCGACCGCGGCCCGCTGGTGCTGATCATCGAGGACGCGCACTGGGCCGACCGGTCAACCCGGGACCTGCTGGAATTCCTGATCCGCAACCAGCGCACGATCGACGGCCTGCTGATCGTGGTCACGTACCGGTCCGACGACCTGCACCGGACGCATCCGCTGCGGGCGCTGCTTGCCGAGCTCGGCCGGGTCGACTGGGTGCGGCGGATCGAGCTGGGCAGGCTCACCCGCGCCGACACCCGCGAGCTGATGGCCAGGATCACCGGCCGCGACCCGGGCGAGGACGCCGCCGGCGCCGTCTACCAGCGCACCGAGGGCAATCCGCTGTTCGTCGAGGCGCTGGTCGGTGACGGCGAGCCGGGTTCCGGCCTGCCCGAGTCGCTTCGCGACCTGCTGGTCGCCGGGGTACGGCGGCTGCCCGAGCAGTCCCAGGGCGTGGTCAGGATCGCCAGCGCCGGCGGCGACCAGGTCGGCCACGCGCTGCTGGCCGCGGTCACCGGCCTCGACGACACCGCGCTCACGAACGCGCTGCGTCCGGCCGTGGCCGCCAACGTGCTGCTGGCCGGGTCCGACGGCTACTCGTTCCGGCACACGCTGATCCGCGAGGCGGTGCACGATGAGCTGCTGCCCGGCGAGCGGGGCGGGCTGCACGGCCGGTTCGCCCGGGCCATCGAGGGCGACCCGCTGCTGGTTCCGCCGGGCCGTGCCGCGGTGGAGCGCGCCTACCACTGGTACGCGGCCCTGGACCCGACCTGGGCCCTGATCAGCGCGTGGCAGGCGGCGGCGGAGTCCGGCCGGGCGCTCGCCCACGCCGAGCAGCTCGCGATGCTCTCCCGGGTGCTCGAGCTGTGGGATCGCGTGCCCGACGCTGCCGGCCAGATCGGCGCCGACCACGTGGCGGTGCTCGAGGCGGCGACCGCCGCCGCCAAGCTGGCCGGGGAGTTCGACCTCGGTGTCAAGCTGGCCAGCGCCGCGCTCAAGGAAGTGGACGTCGCGGCGGAGCCGGTCCGCGCCGCGCTGCTGCTGGAGACCCGTGGCCACCTGAGGGAATGGCTCGGCCACGAAGGCTACGGCGAGGATCTGGCCGAGGCGGTCCGGCTGGTCCCTGACGGCCCGCCGACCCCGGCCCGGGCCCGGGTAATGGAGGCGGCCGCGCACGACATCCACCACAGGGAACGCTACGACCCGGCCGAGTTCCTGGCCCGCGCCGAGGAAGCCGCGGCCGTGGCCAGGCAGGCGGGCGACCCCGAGATCGAGGCCAGGGCGCTGACCACGCTGGCCGTTGCCGGGCCGTTCGCCGCCAACGTCGAGCGGAGCCGGGCGCTGCTGGCCGAGGCCCGTGCGGCCGCGGCCCGGGCCAGGGCCTACCAGCCGCTGCTGGACGCGGCGATCATCGAGTCGGACATGCTGGAGAACCTTGGCGAGCATGAGGCGGCCGCCGCGGTCGCGCGCGAGTTCATCGCGACCGCCGCCGAATACGGCCTGGCGCGGACGTCGGGCGCGGTCCTGGCGGTCAACCTGGCCGAGCCGCTGGTGGCGCTGGGCCGGTGGGACGAGGCGGCGGAGGCCATCGAGCGCGCGCTGGAGTACATGCCGCCGCCGATGATGCGGTCCGCGGTGTGGCGACTGGCCGGTGACCTGGCGCTGGCCCGCGGCGACGTGGCCGCTGCGGCTGAGCGCGCCGCCTCGATCCGGGCGGTACTGGACGGCCTGAGGTACAAGGACGAGCTTGTGCTGCCGATGGCCCGGCTCGAGTCCGAGGTACGGCTGGCGCAGGGCCGGCCCGCCGAAGCCATGGCCGCCGTCGAGAACCCGCTGGATCGCTTCAACGTGCTGGCCAGCCCGAGGTACGCCTGGCCGCTGCTGGTCGCGGGCGCCCGGGCGTGCGTGACCGCCGCCGGTGACCAGGCGCTCGCCCGCGGCGCGGAGGCGCTCCGGGAGCGTCTGAGCGCCGAAGCCGGCAAGCTCACCGCCGACGGGGTGGCCCAGCG
>JASHOI010000143.1 GCA_030041195.1 Streptosporangiaceae bacterium
GAAGTGCCGGCCTGACGGCACGCCGCTGCCGGCCGAGGTGCGGCTGTTCGCGCCGGTGCTGCGCGACGCGGGGCTGATCCACGGGTGACCGCGGCCCCGCGCGAGGTGCCCGGGCTGGCGGCCGCCAGGCTGTGGGCGGCCACCCGCTTCCCCTACCTCGCCACCGGGCTGTTCGGCGCGCACGTGATCGCGGCCGACGGGATCGGCACCGTGGCGGTGGACGAGGGCTGGCGGATGCACGCCGACCCGGACCTCGCGGCGCAGTGGACCCCGGCGCAGCTCGGCAGCGTGCTCGTGCACCACGTGAGCCACCTGCTGCGCGCGCACGGCGAACGCGCCGAACCGGCCGGGGTCACGCCGGACCGGGCCGCGCAATGGGTGCGCTGCGCGGACGCCGAGATCAACGACGACCTGGTGCCCGCCGGGCTTGACCTGCCGGGCACCCCGGTCATGCCCGCGGACCTGGGCGCGGACACCGGCTTGCTGGCCGAGCAGTACTACGCGGCAGTTCCCGGGCACGACCCGTTCCGGCTCTCGGGCGAGAAGGCTGGCTGGCTGGACTGCGGCAGCGGCGCGGACGGGATGCCGCGGCCCTGGGATGGGGCGGGCGGGCCGCGGCTGGACCCGTGGCAGGCGCGGCTGCTGGCGCGGCAGGTGGCGCAGGACTGCGTGCGGCACGGCAGGGAGGCCGGCAACGTCCCGGCCGGCCTGCTGCGCTGGGCCGAGGAGATCCTGGAACCGGCGGTCGACTGGCGCAAGGCGCTGGCCGCCGAGCTGCGCCGGGCGGTCGCGGACACCGTGGGCGCGGTCGACTACTCCTACCGGCGGCCGTCCCGGCGCGCGTCGGTGGCGGGCAGCGTGGTGCTGCCCGCGCTGCGCCGGCCGGTGCCCGAGATCGCGGTGGTCTGCGACACCTCGGGCAGCATGACCGAGGACCTGCTGGCCACGGCGCTGGCCGAGGTGGAGGGGCTGCTGCGCGCGGTCGGGATGGCCCGCCAGCTCCGGGTGCTCGCCTGCGACACCGCGGTGGGGCCGGCCCGCAGGGTCAGCTCAGCCCGGCAGGTCGAGCTGGTCGGCGGCGGCGGGACCGACATGGGAGCCGGGATCGAGGCGGCGGGCCAGCTCCGGCCGAGGCCCTCGATCACCGTCGTGCTCACCGACGGGTTCACGCCGTGGCCGGACGAGCCGCCGCGGGGCATGCGGGTGGTGGTCGGCCTGCTCGGCGACGACGCGCCCGGCGCGCCCGGCTGGGCCAGGGCGATCCGCGTGCCCGCGGGCTAGCGGGGTGGGTACCAAGAGTCGGCTGCGCGTGCTCGGCGGGCTGGCCGGGCTCGCCGGCCCGGCCGCGTTCACCGCCGCCTGGGCCGCGTCCTCGCTGCTGCAGACCGGGCACTCGGCCACCGAGGTGCAGATCAGCGGGCTGGCCGCGCCGGACGCCCGGGATCCGTGGATCATGATCACCGGCTTTGTCGTGCTCGGCGGCTGCTCGGTCGTGTTCGGCACGGCCCTGCACCGCGAGCTCGGCTACGGGCCGGTCCGCCCAGGCGGCGGGCCGCGGCTGATCCAGGCGGCCGGCCTGCTCACCGTGGCCGCCGGGTTGCTGCGCCGCGACCAGATGCTGCTGACCGCGCCCGCGCACGAGTCCTGGCACAACCACGCGCACGACGTGGTCAGCGCCGTGATCTACGTCGCGCTGGTCGTCGCCCCGCTGCTGCTGGCCCGCAGGTTCCGCGGCGACCCGCGGTGGAGCGCGCTGCGCTGGCCGCTGGTGGGCGCCAGCCTGGCCACGGCCGCCGTGCTGGTCGTGTTCTTCACCGGCGCGTTCCCGGCCTCGGCGGGGCTGCTGCAGCGGATCGGCGTCACCGTGCCGCTCGCGGCCGTGTGCGCGGTGGCGGCGCGGCTGCTCACGACCGGGCGCGTGCCGCAGCCGGGCAGGCAGTGACCTGCCGGTTATCGTGGCGGCATGCCCGATCGTAAGGAGATCATCGAGGTCGCCGGGCGCAGCGTTCCGGTCAGCAACCCAGGCAAGGTCTACTTCCCGCGGACCGGGCACACCAAGCTGGACCTGGTCCGGTACTACCTGAGCGTGGCCGATGGCGCGCTGCGCGGGGTGGCCGACCGCCCGATGGTGCTGAAGCGGTACGTCAACGGGGCGGACGGCGAGGCGTTCTTCCAGAAGCGAGCCCCGTCGTCGCGGCCGGACTGGATCGAGACGGTCGTGCTGAGCTTCCCGTCCGGGCGGACCGCCGAGGAGGTGGTGGTCACCGACGCCGCGGGGCTGGCCTGGGTGGTGAACCTGGGCTGCATCGACCTCAACCCGCACCCGGTGCGGGCCGGTGACCTTGACCATCCCGACGAGCTGCGGGTCGACCTCGACCCGGTGCCCGGGGTGGACTGGGCGCAGATCATCCGGGTGGCGCTGGTCGCCAGGGAGGTGCTCACCGACTTCGGGCTGACCGGCTGGCCGAAGACCTCCGGATCGCGCGGGATGCACGTCTACGCCAGGATCGAGCCCCGCTGGACGTTCACCGACGTACGCCGCGCCGCGGTCGCGCTGGCGCGCGAGATCGAGCGCCGTGCGCCGCAGGACGCCACCTCCAAGTGGTGGAAGGAGGAGCGGCACGGCGTGTTCGTCGACTACAACCAGAACGCCAAGGACCGCACGGTCGCCTCGGCGTACTCGGTCAGGCCCACCCCCGACGCCCGCGTGTCGGCCCCGCTGGCCTGGGACGAGGTGCCGGACTGCCGGCTCGAGGACTTCACGATCGATACCGTGCCCGGGCGGTACGCGCTGCTCGGCGATCTCACCGAGGGCATGGACGCCGCGGCCGGCTCGCTGGAGCCGCTGCTCGAGCTCGCGGCGAGGGACGAGGCCGCCGGGCTGCCGGACGCTCCGTGGCCGCCGCATTTCGTGAAGCAGGCTGACGAGGAACCAAGGGTGCAGCCGTCGAAGCGGCGCGCACCGGGGACACCGGCGCCGTCGGGCCGACGCCGGTCCTCGATGCCGCTGATCGAGGTGGCGCGGGCGGCCACCAAGGACGAGGCCATGGCCGGCCTGGACCGGTGGAAGCAGCGCCACCCGAAGGCCTGGGCATTGCTGGAGCCGGCCGACGTGCTGGTGGACGCGATGCGCGGCCGCTCCTCGGTATGGACCCGGATCCGGCTGAACCTGCGCAACGTGCCCGAGGCCCAGCGGCCGCCGCAGGAGCCGCTCGAGGTGGACTACGACCCGTGGGCGGGCCGCGGCTCCTGACCCGCTGACCCGGCCCCGAGCCGGGTCAGGACCGGGCGAGCTTCAGCAGGAACTCGAGCACGCCGTGGTTCTGAGTGGTCACGAACCCGGTGAAGCTCGGGTTCGGGATGTCCCACCTGGAGAACAGGACCGGGATCGAGCCCTGCACCTCGATCTCGCTCGCCGTGCGCTCGGCCGACAGCGGGAACGTCACCAGGCGGGTCTGCCCGTGCAGGGTGAGGTCGGCCGTTGCCGTGTAGGTCTTGACGACGCCGACCGCGGGCAGCGCGCCCAGCGCGATCGGCCTGGTGAGCGCGAGCGTCCCGGTCGGGTAGGCGGCGGTGTCCATGATCCGGCCCCGGAACTGCACGTCGCGTTCGCTCTCGTCGCTCTTGATCGTGGCCATCTGCACGGTGAAGCCGGCCGCGGTCACGGTCGTGCCGCTGATCGTGATGTGGCCGGTGATCGCGCTGGTGCGGCCGACCGCCGTGTGGTTCTGGCCGAACAGGACCTCTTTGACCCGGTAGCCGACGACCGATCCGGTCGTGATCTTCCAGGTCCCGGTCACCGACGTGGCGGCCGAGTCCCCGGCGGTCCCCGCGGAACTCGACCGGGACGTGGGCTTCAGGCTCAGCGGCGCGGGCGTCGGCCCGGAGATCACGTGGATGTAGAGGAACGTGCCGCCGACGGCGAGCACCACGATCGCTGCCACGGCGCCGGCCAGCCACCACGCCCACCGGCGCGGCCGGCTCGGTCTGCGCCTCCTGGACCCTGCCATGCCGTCACCTCTCAGCCCTGACCAACGATTCCGGACAATGCTCCACGACGTGACGCGTTCCGGGCTCCGGAATCGTGGCAGCTGCTGCTGACCGGATCCTGGGCCCGGCCTCTGAGCCGCCGCTGAGCTAGACCCGCGGCAGTACCTCGGCGGCGAGCAGCTCAAGGTGATCCAGGTCGCTCAGGTCGAGTACCTGCAGGTAAATGTGCTCGGCGCCGATCTGCCCGAAGTTCCCGATCTGCTCCACGATCTCCTCGGGCGTGCCCACGAGGCCCTCGCCGGCCAGGTCGGCCACGCTCCTGCCGATCGCCGCGGCCCGCCGGTCCAGCTCGGCAGTGGTCCGGCCGCAGCACACCACGTGGGCGGCGGAGTAGATCATCGAGCTCTCGTGCCGCCCGGCGGCGGCGCAGGCATCCCGCACCCGGGCGTACGCGGCGCCGGTGTCGCCCAGGCTGGCGAACGGGACGTTGTACTCGTCGGCGAACTTCGCGGCCAGGCGCGGCGCCCGGCGTTTCCCCGTCCCGCCGACGATCAGCGGAGGGCTGGGCCGCTGCAGCGGCCTGGGCAGCGCGGGCGAGTCGGCCACGGTGAAGTACGTGCCCTTGAACGAGAACGTGCTGCCGTCCGGCACGTCCCACAGGCCGGTGATGATCTCGAGCTGCTCCTCGAACCGGTCGAAGCGCTCGCTCACCGCGGGGAACGGGATGCCGTAGGCCGTGTGCTCGGCCTCGTACCAGCCCGCGCCCAGGCCCAGTTCCACCCGGCCGCCGCTCATCTGGTCGACCTGCGCCACGGTGATCGCGAGCGGCCCGGGAAGCCGGAACGTCGCGGGGCTCACCAGGGTGCCGAGCCGGATCCGGGACGTCTCGCGGGCCAGCGCGGCCAGCGTCGCCCAGGCGTCGGTCGGCCCGGGCAGGCCACTGACGTCGCCCATCTTCAGGTAGTGGTCCGACCGGAAGAACGCGTCGAAGCCGAGGTCCTCGGCAGCCCTTGCCACCCTCAGCAGGGTGTCGTAGGAGGCGCCCTGCTGTGGCTCGGTGAAGATTCGCAGCTTCATGGCTCCCATGTTGGCCTATTTAGCCATCTGCCGCCCGGCCGTCGCTTCGACGAACCGCCGGCCTCGGCCGGCGTCAGCCCGCGCGGGCCAGCACGGTCGGCGTGCCGGGGGCGCATGAGAAACCGCAGCGGCGGCCGCCGCCGGTGTAGCCGCGGCTGGCCAGGGCGCGGGCCACCTCGTCGGCGATCTCACACGGACGCTCCATCACGTCGGCATAGGTATAGCGGAGCGTGATCAGCCCGCTCGCGGCGTTGAGGTTGTCGCGCCGGGTGTCCCGCCAGCGCTCACCGTCCGGGTGCGCCTGCTGCCCGTCGAGTTCGACGACCACCCCGTACTGCTCGTAGCGAACGTCCTCATATGTGGAGCCCGCGCCGGATCGGGTCCGCCGCTGATGGGTTCCCGCTGGCAGCCCGTGCGGCCGCTGCACCCGGTACAGGTAGCCGTGTTCCAGGATGGATTGGACCCCGAGCCGGGCGTCGCCGAGCGCCGCCAGCAAGATCTTCCTTCGCCGCATTCGCGGGCGGGCCTGCATTGCCTCCAGCAGCCGGTCCGGTTTGGTCCGCCGGCTGGCGCAGGCATCCAGGATCCAGGCGGTCGCGCCGGTGGACGTCCGCTCCGTCTCGGCGAGATCAAGGACCGTCTCCTCCAGCCGGGTCCGCGGCGGCTCCAGCGCGGGATGACGCGCGGCCTGCACGCGCCGCGAGTAGTGCACCACGACTCCCCGCATGGCAGCGACGGCACGGCCGCTGGGTGCCATGACGTGCACCGCGCCGCCCTTCCCTGGCTCCGCCAGCCCGTGCAGTTCGGCAGCGGTCTGATGGGACAGCACGGCACCCGGCCTGGCTCCGAGCACCGCGGCCCAAAGCTGCGACTCGCGGGCCAGCGGGCCGCTGTAGGCCGCGTACACACCAGCATGAACCCGTTGCCAGCGCCCACTGGCCAGCCTGGCGCAGACGGCGTGGCGGGTCATTCCCGCGGCCATCGCCTGAGCGCGGGTGATGATCCCAGCCTGGCGGCGCACCACCTGGTCGGCTTCCTGCGGCAGTTGCGGCATCATGCATCCACCGTCCCCGCCGCCGCCTGCGCCGCGCCACCGAGAATGCCCGCCCCTGTGGATAACAGTGGTTATCCACACCCCTAAAGCGCCTCGTCGGCACAGCGGTTCGGAATTGTCCGGTGTTTGCCGGACAAAAGCGAACCGCTATCGCGCGCCCGGCCGAAGGCCGTTGTTTAGTGCACGCGGCTGGCGGGGGTGGGAGTCGGCTCAGCGGCGGGAGGCGGCGGCCAGGGCGCGCTGGCAGCGTGGGCCGCCCTGGTGTCGTAGGCGGCGCGGGCGGCGTCGACCTCGTCCAGGTGGGCGTCGGCCCACGTCATCAGCGCGCCGACCGCGTCGAGCAGGGTCCGGCCGAGCGGGGTGAGTTCGTACTCCACCCGGGGCGGCATCACCGGGTACATGGTGCGGCTGACGATGCCGTCGCGTTCCAGCCCGCGCAGGGTCACGGTCAGCATCCGCTGGCTGATCCCGTCGACCGAACGCTTCAGCGCGGTGAACCGCTCCGGCCCGTCGCCGAGACGCGAAATCACGAACAGCGACCACTTGTCGCCGACCCGCTCCAGGATCTCCCGAATCCGGCAGCCGACGATCGTGATGCCCGGCCTGGCCTGCGCGCCGTTGGTGCCGGGCGGCGCGGCAAGCTCCATGGTTACCTCCATGTGACTCGGGTAGCCGCAAGTACCGTCTTGTGTGTGCCGGCGGTGCTCCCGGAGGATGGTAGGGGTTCTGTACGTGTACCACGTGCCTGTCAGTAACTGTCATACCTACTGGAACTAGGAGACATCATGACGGCCGAAACTGTCGAGATCCCGGGCTACGTCGCTGGTACCTGGGACATCGATCCCGTCCACTCGAGCATTGGGTTCGTGGCCAGGCACCTGATGGTCAGCAAGGTCCGGGGGAAGTTCGGCACGTTCGAGGGCCAGATCGTCACGGCGGAGGATCCGCTGCAGTCATCGGCGACCGCGACCATCGACACGACGTCGTTCGACACCGGCAACGACCAGCGCAACAGCGATGTCAAGGGCGAGGGATTCCTCGACGTCGCCAACAACCCGCAGATCACCTACCGGTCCACCAGCATCCGGCGGGATGGCGAGCAGTACATCGCCGAGGGCGAGCTGACGATCAAGGGTGTCACCCGCCCGGTCGAGCTCGCGGTCGAGGTCAACGGCATCGGCCCGGACCCATACGGCGGGACCCGGCTGGGGCTCTCGGCGATCGGCGAGATCAACAGGAACGACTACGGCATCAGCGCCAACGTTCCGCTGCCCACCGGCGGCGTCATGATCAGCGAGAGAATACAGCTCGAGATCGAGGTCGAAGCCACGCTGCGGAAGGACTGACCTTCACGCTGAGCCCCGCGCCAGCGTGGCCACGCACTCCACGTGGTGTGTCATCGGGAACGCGTCGAAAGCGCGCAGCGCGTCGAGACGCCACCCGGACGCGGTGAACAAAGCAAGATCTCGGGCCAGGGTGGCCGGATCGCAGGACACGTACGCGATCCGGCGAATCCGGCCTGCCCGCGCCGGCAGCAGGTCGATGACCGGGCGGGCGAGCCCGGTTCGCGGCGGGTCGAGCACGGCCAGCGAGGCACCGGACGTCCCCTGGCGGCCCAGCACCACCGGCACGTCCCCGCGGTGCACCCGGGCCCATGGCGCGTGCCGGAGGTTGTGCCTGGCGTCGCGCACCGCGGCGGCGTCCGACTCGATCCCGATCACCGCCCCGGACGGGCCGACCGCGGCGGCCAGCACCCCGGCGAACAGCCCGGCCCCGCAGTACAGGTCGAGCGCGGTCTCCCCCGGCCGCGGGCGCAGCGTGTCCAGCACCGCGCCAGCGAGCGTGTCCGGCGCCTGCGGATGGACCTGCCAGAACCCGCTCGCGCTGACCCGCCAGTCCCGCCCGGCGGCTCGCTGCCGCAGGTAGCCGGTGCCGCGGACGACCCGGCGGCCGGAGATCACGGTGTCCGCGTCGATCGGCCCTCCCGGCACGTCCCGGTCGGTGATCACCGCGCGCTGGCCGGAGCCTGGTGCGGCGGCGACCTCAACCCAGGCCGCGCCCGGCCACGCCCGCCCGGTCGCCGCGGCTGAGGCGACCAGCGGGTGCGCGATCGGGCAGTCGCCGATCTCCATGACGTCGTGCGACCGGTGCCTGCGCAGGCCCGCCGCGCCGCCCGGCCCGATGGCGTACTTCACCCTGGTCCGCCAGCCCAGGCCGGTCTCATCACCCGGCATCGGCTCGACGCTGAGGTCGCGGTCGATGCCCGCGATCCGGCGCAGCTGCTGCCGGACCACCGCGGCCTTCAGCGCCCGCTGGGCCGGGAGGCTGGCGTGCTGCCAGTCGCACCCGCCGCAGCCGCCGGGCCGCGCGTTCGGGCACGGCGGCTGCACCCGGTCGGCCGAGGCATCCAGGATCTCGGTGGCGTCGGCCCGCGCCAGCCTGGATGTGGTCTGGGTGATGACCGCCGTGACCCGCTCGCCGGGCAGCGCGTGCCGCACGAAGATGACCGGCCCGGAGGCTGGCCTGGCCACGCACCAGCCACCCTGCGCGGCCTCGCCGACGGTCAGCTCGAGCCGGTCGCCGACTCGCGGCAGACCCGGCGCGGATAGAGTCACACCACCCATGCTCCCGCGGCGCCGCGATGTGCAGCAGGCTGGGGGTATTGCCTGGGCTAGCACCACTGCGTGCCAGGTAATACCGTGATCGGGCACCGTTATCGCGGGAAGGAAGACCGTGCACATCGTGATCATGGGATGCGGGCGGGTCGGATCGAGGATTGCTCACACTCTGGAGGACCTGGAGCACTCTGTTGCCGTGATCGACCAGGACCCCGATGCGTTCCGTAAGCTTTCGGCTGGCTTCAAGGGCAAGAAGATCACCGGAATCGGTTTTGACCGCGATGTCCTGATCGAGGCCGGGATTGAGCAGGCTGACGCGTTCGCGGCGGTCAGCAGCGGCGACAACTCGAACGTGATCGCGGCACGCGTGGCCAGGGAGTCGTTCGGTGTCCGGCGGGTGGTGGCCCGGATCTACGACCCGCGCCGGGCGGAGGTGTACCAGCGGCTCGGCATCCCGACCGTGGCCACCGTGCAGTGGACCGCCGATCAGATGCTGCGCAAGCTGCTGCCCGAGGGTGCGCAGCCGCTCTGGCGCGATCCGACCGGCGCGATCGTGCTCGCCGAGGTGGCCTACGACGATCACTGGCTCGGGGAAAAGGCATCGGCGCTGGAGGAGGCGTCCCGGAGCAAGATCGCCTTTATATCCCGGCTCGGCGAGGCCATGCTTCCCGGCCCCGGCACCGTGCTCCAGGAGGGCGACGTGCTGCACGTGATCGCCGACGAACAGGACCTGGACAGGATCGCCACCGCGTTCGCCAAGCCGGCCCCGCCGGGGAAGGGCAGTCACTGATGCGAGTCGCCATCGCCGGGGCGGGCTCTGTCGGCCGGTCGATCGCCATCGAGCTGCTCGGCAACGGCCACGAGGTCCTGCTCATCGACAAGGATCCCCGGAAGATCAAGGTCTACAACGTGCCGAGCGCGGAGTGGCTGCTCGCCGACGCGTGCGAGATCTCCTCGCTGGAGGACGCTTCGCTCGAGCGCTGCAACGTCGTGATCGCCGCAACCGGGGACGACAAGGTAAACCTCGTGGTGTCGCTGCTGGCCAAGACCGAGTACGGGGTGCCGCGGGTGGTGGCGCGGATCAACCACCCGAACAACGAGTGGCTGTTCAACGAGTCCTGGGGCGTCGACGTGGCCGTGTCAACGCCCCGGCTGCTCTCGGCCCTGGTCGAGGAGGCGGTCAGCGTCGGCGACCTGGTCCGGCTGATGACCTTCCGGCAGAGCGAGGCCAGCCTGGTGGAGCTGACCATGCCCGCCGACGCCCCCCTGGCCGGGCAGCGGATCGGCTCGATCGAGTGGCCGGCCGATACCGCGCTCGTCGCCATCTTGCGCGACGGTCGCGTGATCGTGCCCAACAGCGACGACCCGCTGGAGGCCGGGGACGAACTGCTGTTCGTGACCAGCGAGAACGTCGAGGAGGAACTGGGCGCCCTGCTCGCCGGCCACTGAGGCGGGCTGGGCAGGCCGTTACCTGGTCTCGGTGATCTCCGGGCCGCGCTCGAACGGGTTCGGGTAGGCCGGGTCCTGCTCCTGGCTGAGTTCCTCCTCGAGCGCCTGCTGCGCGTCCTGGGGCAGCCGGATCTCCAGCAGGTCCCCAGGCGGGGCCGGATGATCGCCGCGCACCACCACCACATCGCCGAACAGTTCCTCGAGCGGCCTGGCGAGCTCCGGGTGGCGGGCGGCCGGGCCGCGGATCATGCCACGCAGGAACCAGCGGGGGCCGTCAACGCCGAGGAAGCGGACCGGCTCCAGCTGCCCGCGGCGGCCCTCTCCGCCTGGATGCAGCCGTGCGTGCAGCTCGAGACCGAACGGGCCCTGCGCCTCCTTGCTGTCGCCACCCGCCTTTGCCACCTCGCCGGCGAACTCCTGCCGCACCTCGTCCCACAGCCCGCTGGTCTTCGGCGCGGCAAAGGCCATCAGCTCGATCGAGCTGTCGGCGCGCCGGACCGTGATCCACACGCCCATGCCCTCGGCGACCTTGACCTCGATCTCGATGCCGTCGTACATGGGCACCAGCAGGCTGCCGAAATCTATCCGGTCTCGCTCCGGATAGCTGCCTGCCCCGTCCCACGGCCCGGACCCCTGATCCCGCTGCTCGCCGGAGCCGCTGGTGACCGCCCGGACGTCATCGTCGCCCTCGTCGTCATCGGGCTCGTCCAGCTCGTCCGGGTCGCCATACAGCTCCAGATCATCCTGGGCAGGGCCAGGTTCATGTCCGGGCTCCGCGACCTCGCGGCGGCGCCGTCGGAACACCTGCACGCTCCTAACTTCCTTGCGGGAAACTCGTCCTAACCGGCTGACGTGGCGGCCGCTGCGTGCCCTCCCGTCGAGCCGAACCCGCCCTCGCCTCTTGCCGACCCCGGCAGCCGCTCGACCTCGTGAAACACCGGGCGCTCCACCCGCTGCACCACGAGCTGGGCGATCCGGTCCCCGCGCTGGAGGCGCACTGGACTCTCCGCATCCGTGTTCATCAGGATGACCCTGATCTCGCCACGGTACCCGGCGTCCACGGTTCCTGGCGCATTCACGACCGTGACGCCGTGCCTGGCCGCCAGGCCGGAACGCGGATGGATGAACGCGGCGTAGCCGTCGGGCAGGGCTATGGCGATCCCGGTGGACACAACGGTGCGCTGCCCCGGTGCGAGCTCCACATCGGCGGCGGCGTATAGGTCGGCGCCCGCATCGCCGGGGTGGGCCTGCTCCGGCGGCGGGAGCCCGGGATCAAGCCGCTGGATGAGCACCCGGACGCCGCCAGGCTCGGAGTTCGTGCGTGCCGCCTCTTTCACGCAGGTGACCTTACCGCCGGACCGGCAGGTTCGCTCGCCCCGCCACGCTCCCGGGAACCGCGCCTCGCCCGGCCGCGAACCACCTCGGGCGGCTATGAACCCCCGCCCACCTCCCCATCCTCCTGCACCGCGCCGGTGGCCGGTGGCGATGCCCGGGGCGGAGCCCCGCGCAGGTGTGGCCACGCGTAGCAGATCGCGGCGGCAGCCGGGACCGCGACGATCGCCCCGGCGATTCCGGCGACAATCCCTCCCACGGCAAGGACCAGGATGATCGCGAGGGGGTGCAGCCGGACGATCCGCCCCACCACCAGAGGCTGCAGCAGATGGCTCTCGATCTGGTTTTCCAGCAGGAAGACGCCGAGCAGGATCACGGCCGCGATCCAGCCCTTGGTACCGAGGGTCACCACGATCGCGAGCGCCCCGGCCACGAGAATCCCAACCAGCGGCACGTAGGCGGCGACGAACACCAGGATGATCAGCGGCACGAGGAGCGGGACGCCCAGCAGCCACAGCGCCAGGCCGATGAACACGGCGTGGATCGCCGCGACCGCCGTGGTGCCGCGCACGTAGTTCACCAGCGCTGACCACGCGGCCGCCCCGGCGTTGTCCGCCCGCTGCCTGGCGTCTGGCCGCAGCCCCTTGATGAGCCACGCCCAGATTCGCTCACCATCCTTGAGCAGGAAGAACGTGATGAACATCATCAGGATCAGGCCGGTCAGCACCTCAAGGACGATCTTCCCCCCGGTGACCACGGTCCCGGCGATGAGGGACTTGTGCTGGGAGAGGAAGTGCACCAGGTCGTTGCTGTACTGCTGCAGGCGCACGCTGTTGAGGTGGAAGGGCGAGCCGGCGAGCGAGGCCTGCACCTCGTGGGCGGTGTGCTTCACCTCGGTCTGCAGCCGCGGGTAGTCGGCGGATACCCGGTTGGCGGCCAGAATCGAGATCCCGGCGAGGACCACGATGGTGGTCAGGACCGTGCACCATGTTGCGGCGAGTGAGGGCAGCCCTGCCCGGCGCAGCCGGGAGGTCAGCGGCTGCAGCAGCGCGGTCAGCAGCAGCGCGGCGATGCACGGCAGGACCACCAGGCTGAGCGCGGTGGCAACCCGGAACGCGACGTAGATCAGCAGGCCGATAACGAGCAGGCGCCACGACCACGCGGCGGCCCGCTGCAGTGCCCGCGGCACGGCGGGCTCCTGCGGGGGCCGGCCACCTGCCGCGGCTCGCGGAGCGCCCGGCGCCCCGTTGGTCGCCTGGTCCGTTTCGCCGTCCTGCTTGGTCCGGTGCCCGCGGGTATCGGTGTTGCCGGTCTCCGCGGTGTCCGGCCGTCCCTGGACCGCTGTGGCGGCCCGGCTTCCCGGGGAAGGATCCGTCTCGCTCTCCCGGTTTCCGCGCCAAGCCAACCACCCGCTCATGACATCCATGTAACCAACTACGGTGGGGTAATGCGCAGTTACACCGAACGGCTTCGCGTGCCCGCCGCGTACTGGTGGCTCGACATGCTGACGGCATTCACGTTCGCGAGCTTCGTATGGGCCGGGTTCAACCTGCTCGTAGCCGTCGCGTCGTACGTCGTGTTCTGCGGTGGATGCGCCGCGGTGCTGTGGCTCTGGGGGCACACCACGATCCAGGTGTCCAGCGGTGAACTGCGGGCGGGCGACGCCACACTGCCGCTGGCCATGGCCGGCGAGGTGGTCGCGCTCGACGAGGCCCAGGCCCGGGCGCTGCGCGGCCCACGTGCCGACCCTAGGGCGTTCATGCTGCTCAGGCCGTATCTGAAACTCGCCGTGTATATCGAGATTACCGGGGAACATCAGGATCGGCCCTACTGGTTGATCGGCACCAGGCGGCCGGCGGAACTTGCCGCCGCCATCGAGCGATCGCGGCCGCAAGCCCGCGCCGACGGAGCCCCCGTGGGATGATCAGCAGATTGTCGGGAGGAAGGTCCTTGGATGGCAGATAAGCGGGGCAGCGGGGGCAACAAGCTGATCAGCGGCGTGGTCGGTTTTGTCGCGGCCTTCGGCGCTCGGAAGATACTGGTCTTCGCCTGGAAGAAGATCACAGGAAAGGAGCCACCCGAGCATCCCGAAGACCCACAGGTCGCTCTTGGTGAGGCGCTCACCTGGGGCGTCCTGCTCGGGGTCGGCGTCCAGATCGCGCGGATGCTGGCGCTGCGCGCCGCATCCAAGCGGATCTCCGGGCCCGCGGACCCGGCGGAATGAAGGCAGGCCGGCATCTCGGATCGGCCCGGCGGTGTTCCTAGGTTGATGGCATGACAGCGAAAGATCGTTCACGGCTCCTGTTCAAGATCAGGTATGCGGTCAACAACCCCGGCCGCATCGCCGGCTACGCGCGCCGCCGCGGCCGCGATGCGTGGCTCAGGCTGCAGTCACACGATCACCTGAGCTACTACCGGGCGGTGATGGCCTCCGACTCGGCCCGCAGCCACGAGGGCGCCGTGGGCAGCAAGACCCACGACTCGTGGATCGCGATCGGCCAGATGCAGTTTGACTACCTGGTCGGCCACGGCCTGAAGCCCGGCGACCGGATGCTCGAGATCGGCTGCGGCAACTTGCGCGCCGGGCACCTTTTCATCGACTACCTGGACGCCGGGAACTACTACGGCATCGACATCTCGCCCGACATCCTGCTCGCCGCGACCGACACCGTCGCGAAGTACGGGCTGCAGGCCAAGCTGGCCTACCTCACCCTGGTCAGGGACATGAGCCTGGGGTTCCTTCCGGACAGCTACTTCACGGTGGTGCACGCGCACAGCGTGTTCTCGCACTCCCCCATCGGGGTCATCGACGAGTGCCTGCGCAGCGTGCGGCGGGTGATGGCCCCCGACGGCTTCTTCGACTTCACCTTCGACCGGACCGAGGGCGCCGAACACCACGTGCTGCACGAGGACTTCTACTACCGGACCGAGACCCTGATTGCGCTGGCGGAAAAGCACGGCCTGCGGGCGAGGTTCATGGATGACTGGGAATTGCTGCCGCACGAGCAGTCCAAGTTGCGAGTGACCCACCGGCCCTGATCGGGGGAACGTTCGGCGAACTTCGGGTTCTCTGACCGGCTTCGGCCCTATCCTTCCCGAGCCTGGCGGGGCCAGGATGGGAACTGGCCCAGGTGACCGGCTCGGGGAGGTGGGGCGAATGGCTGAGCGGAGGGTGCTTGGCATTGTCCTTGCCGGGGGTGAGGGCAAGCGGCTGGCACCGCTCACCGCGGACCGGGCCAAGCCCGCCGTGCCGTTCGGCGGCCTCTACCGGCTGGTGGACTTCGCTCTCTCGAATATGGTCAATTCCGGCATCCGGCGGATCTGCGTGCTGACCCAGTACAAGAGCCACAGCCTGGACCGGCACGTCACGACGACCTGGCGGCTGAGCAGCCTGCTCGGCAACTACGTGACGCCGGTGCCCGCGCAGCAGCGGCTCGGCCCGTACTGGTACACCGGCTCCGCCGACGCGATCTACCAGTCGCTGAACCTCATCTACGACGATCAGCCGGACATCGTGATCGTTTTCGGGGCCGATCACGTGTTCCGGATGGACGCGACGCAGATGATCGATCAGCACGTGGCGTCGGGGACCGGCGTCACCGTGGCGGCCCTCCCGGTGCGGCGGGAGGAAGCGACGGCGTTCGGGGTCATCGAGACCGCCAAGGACGGGCGCACGGTGCAGGCGTTCCTGGAGAAGCCGGCCGATCCGCCTGCCCGGCCGGGCCATCCCGACGAGGCGTTCGCCTCGATGGGCAACTACGTCTTCACCAGCGACGTGCTCGTCGACGCGCTGCGCAAGGACGCCGAGGACAGCGAGAGCCGGCACGACATGGGCCGGGACATCATCCCCATGCTGGTGCGGCAGCGCCTGGCCGAGGTCTATGACTTCCTGGACAACGAGGTGCCGGGTGCCTCCCCCGGCGATGCCGGATACTGGCGCGACGTGGGGACCTTGGACTCCTACTTCGAGGCGCACATGGACCTGTGCGCGGTGCAGCCGGTCTTCAACCTGTACAACGACAAGTGGCCGATCCTCACTCACGTGCCGTCGCAGCCGCCCGCCAAGTTCGTGCACGAAAGCGGCGACCGGGTCGGCCGGGCGATCAACAGCATCGTGAGCAACGGCGTCATCGTCTCCGGCGGGCTGGTCAGGAACTCGGTGCTCTCACCCGGGGTCCGGGTCAACAGCTGGTCCCGGGTGGAGCGGGCGGTGCTGCTGCACAACACCGAGATCGGCCGGCACGCCGTGGTACAGGACGCGATCCTGGACAAGAACGTGATCGTCCCGGAAGGAGCTCAGGTCGGCGTGGACAAGCAGCGCGACCGGGCCCGGGGATTCACCGTGTCGCCGGGCGGCATCACCGTGGTCGGCAAGGGCCAGCTGGTGCCGCCGTGACGTCGGGTCTCCCCGGCACGCTCAGCGTGGCGCTGCTGACCAGGGAGTACCCGCCGGAGGTTTATGGCGGAGCGGGCGTGCACGTGGAGTACCTCGCCCGCGAGCTGGCCCGCCTGGTGGACCTCACCGTGCACTGCCAGGGCGCGGACCGGCCGGGGGCGGTCGCGCACCGGCCGTGGAGCCATCTCGCCGGCACGAACCAGGCGCTGCAGACAATCTCGACGGACCTGTCGATGACGGCCGCTGTCGCGGCCGACCTGGTCCATTCACACACCTGGTACGCGAACCTGGCCGGCCACCTCGCCGCGCTGCTCTACGGAATCCCGCACGTGATGACCGTGCACTCGCTGGAGCCGCTGCGGCCGTGGAAAGCCGAACAGCTCGGCGGCGGCTACGCGCTGTCCTCCTGGTGCGAACGGACCGCCGTGGAGGCGGCGGCCGCCGTCATCGCTGTTTCCGACGGCATGCGGGATGACCTGCTCGCCGCGTACCCCGCGGTGCCCGCCGAGCGGGTATGGGTGATCCGCAACGGCATCGACACCGTCGAATACTCCCCCGATCCGGCGACCGACGTGCTTGACCGGTACGGCGTCGATCGGGCGCTGCCCACGGTCATCTTCGTCGGCCGTCTCACCCGGCAAAAGGGGCTCCCGGTGCTGCTGCGGGCCGCGGCCGACCTCGTTCCGGCGGCACAGCTCGTGATCTGCGCGGGCCAGGCGGACACGCCCGAGCTCGAGGCTGAGGTCAGCGGGCTCGCCGCGCAGCTGAGGGCGAGCAGGTCCGGCGTGATCTGGATATCCGGGATGCTGGCCAAGCGCGAGGTGATCCAGCTGCTCACGCACGCGACCGTGTTCGCCTGCCCGTCGCTGTACGAACCGCTCGGCATCGTGAACCTGGAGGCGATGGCGTGCGGCACCGCGGTCGTCGGCTCCCGGGTCGGCGGCATACCCGAAGTGGTTGCGGACGGGAAGACAGGACTGCTGGTACCGGCCGGCGATCCGGCCGCGCTCGCCAGCGCCCTCAACGTGCTGCTGGCCGATGAGCCGCTGGCCGCGGAGATGGGCAGGCTCGGCCGCGCCAGGGCCGAGGCCGAGTTCGGCTGGCCCGGCATCGCCGCACAGACGGTCGCGCTCTACCGCGAGGTCGCCGGGATCGCCGTTCCCGGCTAGGTCCTCAATCCCGCGCGCCGCGACCATGTCGCGCGTGGCCGGAACCACCTCGGCGGCGAAGCGCCGTATGACGTCAAGCCGAGAGCGGGGACAGGCCTGCCGAGGGAGCGCCCGCTTGGGTTAAGATATATCGCAAGTCTCGGCCGTGGACGTGGCGGGGACGTTCTCGGGGACGTGGCGGGGACGTTCTCGGGGACGTGGCGAAGAAGCTCTAGGGAGCGGCGGGGTGCCGCGGGAGGTGCGATTTGAGCCCGGAAGAGATCCCAGCGAGGTCAGACGGAGGGGCCGAGCCCGGCGGACCCCCGGCAGTCCGCGCGTCCGACCAGGACCGGGATGCCGTCGTACAGCGGCTGCAGCAGGCCTTCGCGGAGCGGCGGCTCGATGACGATGAGTTCGACGAGCGGATGCGCGCCGCGCTCACCGCGCGGACCAGCGCCGATCTCGACCGCCTCACCGGCGACCTGCCCGCCGCAGCGCCCGGCGGAAGCGCCGCGCCGGCGGCCACCGGCACCGCGCCGGGCCGGTGGGCGGTCGCGTACAAGAACTCGATCCGCCGCGGTGGCCGGTGGCGCGTCCCAGCGCGCTTTACCTCCGTCGTCTACAAGGGCGGAGGGTGGCTCGACCTCCGCGCCGCCGAGCTGACCGCGCCGGTCACCACGGTGGTGGCGGTCGCCTACAAGTCGCGGATCGACATCCTCGTGCCGCCCGGCGTCCGGGTCGAGATGGACGGCTTCGGCGTGAGCAAGGGCTGGTCGGCCGAGGAGGAAGCGGAGATCCGGCTGCCGCACGACGCGCCGACGGTGCACGTCAGGGGCATCGCCTACAAGGGCACGATCGAGACGAGAACCAAGCCGACGGAGCGCTGACTAGCCCCGCGCACGGCCGGCGCCCGCATCGCCCGGCAGCGTGGTCGCCGAACGGGCCAGAGCCGGGTCAGGTCACCGAGCCCGCCGCAGCTCCGGTGATCCGGTCACCCCACCGCGCGATCTCGCCCTCCAGGTCGAGCGGCGCGATCATCTCGCCGTTCTGCATTTCCTGCTCCCAGTCCTCCGCCGGCACCCGCCACATCACCTCGAACTCGATGCCACTGGGGTCCTTGGCGTACAGGGACTTGGAGACCCTATGGTCGCTCGCCCCGACGAGCGCCCCGCGCTCGGCGAGCCTGGCCCGGACCTGCGCCAGATCCGCCAGCGTGCCCACCTCCCAGGCCAGGTGATACAGGCCCACGTAGGGATTGCGCGGCAGGGGTGCCTGCCCCACCTCGAACAGGCCGAGGTCGTGATCGTTAGCAGATCCGGGTGACCGCAGGAACGCGGCGCGTCCCGGGATCTGCAAGCGGACCTCGAACCCGAGCGCGTAGCAGTAGAACTCGACGACCCTGGCGAGGTCGCTGACGTAGAGGACGGCGTGGTTCAGGCGGCGTACGGCCATGGCTGGTCTCCAGGATCGGCGTTCTGCGAGAGAAAAGGCGGCGGGGCCCGGTCTGATTCCCGCGGGCAGGTGGCGGGGGGCCGGAGGCGGGGGGCGCGTCGGG
>JASHOI010000013.1 GCA_030041195.1 Streptosporangiaceae bacterium
CCCGGCTGGCGCTGTCCTGCGGCCAGCTGCCCGAGGCGCGCGGGCTGCTGGCCGAGGCGTTCCGGCTGGCGCTGGCGGCCGAGCCGCCGCTGGTCCAGGACCGGCCAGCGATCGCCGGGGTGACCGAGGCGCTCGCCGAGCTGGCCCTGGCCGACGGCCGCCCGGCCGACGCGGCGCGCCTGCTCGGCTACGCCGCGGCCGTCCGCGGTGCGCCGGATCTGGGGAATCCGGACGTGCGCCGTGCCGAGTCGGCGGCACGGGCCGGGCTGGACGGCGAGTACGAGGAGGTGCGCGTTCCGGCCGGTCAGATGAGTCCGGATGCCGCTGTCACCGAGGTGACGGCCCTGGCCGGGGATCTGACCGGGACGCGGTTCGGCTAGCCGCGCGGATGTCCAGCAGCGCGCCGCGCCGCGGGCTCACCGTGGCGTGCACGACCGTGCCCGGTACGCCAACGGCCAGCACGAGGAGCAGGCCCAGCTTCAGGGTTCCGGAGCTGAGCGCGACCCCCGCGATTGTGGCCGGGACCAGCGCCCACAGGACCACGGTCCCCATCATGCCGCAGGCCTCGAGGTTCCCGGCCAGCAGGGCTACGACCCACCCGGCGGCCGCGACCACGCTGATGATCAACAACATCGATTCCCGCCCCGTGAATGCGCCACCGCAAGTAATCACGCACCCGCCCGCGGGCCTGGTTCGAAACCACCGATCGCGGCGGTCACCGCCGGCGGCCCAAGCGCCAGCTGATTCCCGTGACACAGATGGTGCGCCAGTCCCCGGTGACGATCTTCATGGATGTACCGAAAGGCCGCCTCTAATATGCCGAACGGTACATTCATCGCCGGCCGCGCCAGGCGACGCGGGCACAGGTGTGGCCGGTGTGGCCGGTGTGGAACATGGGACGGCTGTGGCCGGGACAGGAAGCCGCGCTAGCCCGGCTGGCGGCGGTACACCCACGTGGCGAGCGGCGCGAACACCACGACGATGCCCAGCGCCCACAGCAGCGACGCCACGGCCGCGTTGCCCAGCGGCAGGCTCAGCATCAGCCCGCGGGCGGCGTTGGACACGTCGGTCACGGGGTTGATCTTCACCCAGGCCTGCAGCCAGCCCGGCAGCCGGCCGGTGGGGACGAACACGCTGCTGCCGAACGTCAGCGGCATGATCAGCGCGAAGCTGAACGCGGTCAGCGCCGCCGGGCTCTTGGCCACCAGGCCGACCAGGGCCATGACCCAGCTCACCGCGAACGCGAACACGATGACGAGCACGCACGCCGCCAGGATCGCCGGCACGCTGCCGTGCGTGCGGAAGCCCACGATCGCGCCCAGCGCGAACACCAGGATCAGGCACAGCACGAACTTGACGACGTTGCCCACGATGTAGCCGATCAGCGGCGCGGACCGCGCGATCGGCAGGCTGCGGAACCGGTCGAAGATGCCGTTGCGCAGGTCGGTGTTGAGCCCGAGCCCGATGCCGAGCGAGGCGAACATCAGGGCCTGCACCGCGATCCCGGGCAGCACATACTGCAGGTACGCGTGCGTGCTGCCGGCCACGGCGTTGCCGAACAGGAACACGAACACCAGCACCAGCACGATCGGCAACGTGATCACGTCGAGCAGCTGGTCCGGCGAGTGCCTGAACTTGGTCACGCTGCGCCAGGTCAGGGTGAGGCCGTGCCGGGCGGTGCGGATCGGGCTCATTGCTTGCCTCCGGTCAGGGTCAGGAACACCTCGTCCAGGCTGGCCAGCCGCAGCCCGAGCTCGGTCACGTCGATGCCGGCCTGGCCGAGCCGGTGCGACACCGCGGCCAGCGCCTCGGTGCCGATGACGCCGGGGGCCAGCGGTGCGGAGATCACGCCGTCGCGCTCGTCCGGCGCGCCGGCGTCGGCGCCGGTCACCTCGGCCACGATCGCGCCGACCTTCGCCAGCTGGCCGGGCTCGGCCGGGCGGACGTCCAGGCTCTGCCCGCCGACCTTGGCCTTGAGCTCGGCCGGGGTCCCGCTGTCGATCAGCCGTCCCCGGTCGATCACCGCGATCCGGCCGACCAGCCGGTCGGCCTCGTCCAGGTCCTGGGTGGTGAGCAGCACGGTCGTGCCGGCGGCCACCAGGTCTCGGATCATGTCCCAGACGTCGCCGCGCGAGCGCGGGTCAAGCCCGGCCGTCGGCTCGTCGAGAAACAGCACCCGCGGCTCGCCGACCAGGCCCATCGCCAGGTCCAGCCGCCTGCGCATGCCGCCGGAGTAGGTCTTGGCCAGCCGCCCGGCGGCCTCGGCCAGGCCGAACCGTTGCAGCAGCTCGTCGGCTCGCCCCCGGGCTGCCTTGCGGCTCAGCTCGAGCAGCCTGGCGATCAGGAGCAGGTTCTCCCGCCCGGTCATGTCCTCGTCGACGGCGGCGAACTGCCCGGTGAGCGCGATCAGCTCGCGGACCTTGTCCGGCTGCCTGGCGACGTCGAACCCGCACACCGCCGCGCGGCCGGCGTCGGGGCGCAGCAGCGTGGCCAGGATGCGGACGAGCGTGGTCTTGCCGGCCCCGTTCGGGCCGAGCACCCCCTGCACCATGCCGGGCGGGACGGCGAGGTCGAGACCGGCCAGCGCGGTGGTCTTGCCGTACCGCTTGGCCA
Organism: Streptosporangiaceae bacterium; assembly: GCA_030041195.1. The sequence continues at coordinate 2,614 of JASHOI010000013.1, forward strand.
GCCCCTCGGTGTAGATCGCGTGCGACTGCGGGTCCATGCGGTGCAGCGTGGCCGGCCGCGCTGTCATGACCCGCACACGCCGCTGTCACCGCGCGCACCCTTCCGCCGCCACCTGTCACCGGCCGCACAACGGCGGCCAGCCGGTCTCGCGCTTGACAGGCGGCCGCGGGAAACGCCAGGATTGGGGCCATGAGCATTTCGATTATTATTGCGAGGCGCGCGGGCTAACTCATTGCCGCTCGCGCGCTACCCCTCGTGACCTCGGTCAGAGGGGTTTTTCTTTGCCCGGGCACTCATTTACCCGGGCCGTTGGTCGCTACTCGCCTCGGGAGTTGACATGCCACGGCACATTGTTACCTGCGTGGTCCGGAATAACCCGCTTGTCTTCACTCGCGTGGCCGGGCTTTGCGCACAGCGCAGGTATACGGTCGAGTCGATCATCGGGCGGCCCGGCGAGACTCCCGGCATCAGCCTGATCACCCTGGTGATCGAGGCCGACCAGGCCCGGATCGAGAACGCGGTCCGGCATCTGGACCGGCTCATCGACGTGCTGCGCATCGACGTGCTGTCGCCGGCCTCGCCGTCCGCCTGCGAGCTGCTGCTGGCCGAGGTCAACTCCGCGGTGCAGGCGGTGTCCTGCCCGGCCTGACACCCGCCCGCCGCCCGCCCGCTGCCGGCTGCTCAGGGCGAGTCGAAGACCACCCAGTAGCAGGCGTACTCATCGCGCACGTTGACACAGCTCTTCTCGGGCAGGTTCGCGGCGTCCGGCCGCATGCCGCGCCGGTACAGCTCGCGCAGGCAGCACACCATCAGCCCGGCCTGCACGGCGTCGCCGGCCGAGGCGTCACCGATCGTCATGCCCATCGCGATGCAGGTGTGCGCGCCGCCGCCGAACGCGATGCCGGTCGACTTCACGCCCCTGCCCCGGGCACGGTACGGGTTGAACTCGTCAGCGTCGTCGCCGAACGCGGCCGGGTCGTGGCTGGCCGAGACGATGTCCAGCACGATGTAGTCCCCGGCCGACGCGTGCAGGCCGCCGGGCAGCGCGGTGTCGCGCACCGCCCGCCGGATGAAGAACGGCGTCGGCGGGTGCAGCCGCAGCGCCTCGTTGCAGCACAGCCGGAGGAACGCCGGGTCGGTGAGCGCCGGCTCGTGCCCCGGGTGGCCGGGCAGCCAGCGGGCCAGTTCGGTGGCGGTGTGCGGAATCGCGTTGGCCACGGAGTTAACCGGGCCGCCGTGGAATAGCAGCGCGTCGGCCATGAAGACGCCGGCCGGCCAGCGCTGGAAATGGCCCAGATTCCGGATCATCACGGTGATCAGATCCAGCGGCAGATCGCTTTCCGCTATTTCGCCCCGCTCGAATTGCGCCACCAGATCCGCGCGCCGCTCCCACGAGGGCCGGAAAAACCGCTCCATGAAAGCGGCCTTGTACGTCAGCGCCCGGTCCATTGCCTCGCGGTGATTGCTGACAACCCATTCCAGGTTGGTGCCGATGCCCAGCTCCTCGATCAGGTCGAGATACTGGCCAAGCACGCTGTCGTCTACGCCGTCCAGGCCGACGAACTCGGCCGAGACGCGGTACAGGCAGGAACGCATGAGGCTGCGCAGTTCCAGCCGCACCGGCCCGTCACCGGCCCGGGTACCGGCGGCGTCGAGCCGGGCCCGCAGCAGCGGGAGCAGCACGTCCTGTTCATAGCGGCGCAGGTTGGGCTTGCGGAACAGCGTCGCCTCGATCCGCCGGCGCTGGAAGTGATGCGGCCCGGACAGGGCCAGCAGCCCGTCCCCGATGAACTCGTGGCTGTCGCGCAGCCCTCCGCCGCCCTGCTCCCAGTCCTTGGACCGGAAGACGTGCTCCACGTCCGCGTACGAGGTCAGCCACGGCATCTCATCGACCGAGGGCCCGCGGTCTTCGTAGAACGTGGTTCCGGCGAACGAGCCACCGGTGCGCCGCGACGTCATGCTCGGCCCTCTCGCCCGAATCGAATGTCCACTCAATATCCGGCTTTGTCGGTCGAACGATTGACGAAGTCGCACCATAGGTGGACAGTGTTGCTAAAACACTGGAGCAACGACAGGCGAGTGTCAAGGTCCACACCACTCTCGGGAGGCTGCCGGGGCCATGCAGGAGCGCGTTGTCTGGCGGGACGCGGGCGAGCCGTGGAGCGCCGCGCCGCAGCAGACCGTGATCGAGCTCGTCGATGAGGCCTGCCGCCGGTGGCCCGACGCGCCGGCCATGATCTTCGAAGACGGCGTGACCGTCACGTACCGGCAGCTGCTCACGGCCAGCGAGCGGCTGGCCGGGTACCTGGCGGGACGGATTCAGCCGGGCGAAGCCGTGGCGGTGATCCTGCGGAACCGGGCCGAGTTCATGATTTCCTGGCTGGCGGTGGTGGCGAACCGCGGAATCCTGGTCTCGGTCAATCCGGACGACAAGGTTCTGGACGCCGGGCACATCCTGCGCGATTCCGCCTCGGTCATCGTGATCCTCGCCGAGGAGCACCGGCCGCTGGTGGAGGAACTGCGCCCGGGCCTGGCGGCGCTGCGCGAGGTGATCACCGTGCGCGACGGCGAGCCCGACGGCCTGGGCGGGTACGCCGGCCCCGCGCCGCTGCGGTTCGCCGAGGCCCGGTGCGCCCGCGAGGACATCACCAACATCTACTACACCTCCGGGACCACCGGGCTGCCCAAAGGCTGCACGGTCGATCACGAGTGGTGGCTGCGCACGGTGGACGTGCTGCTGCGGCGCGTGCCGCAGGCCCCGTCCGACCGCGTCCTGTGCTGCCTGCAGTTCTTCTACTCCGATCCCGGCCACCTGCTGCTGGAATGCCTGGCGACCGGCGGCGCGCTGGTGGTGATGCGCCGTTTCAGCGTGTCCCGGTTCTGGGACGTGGTCCGCGAGCACCGGGTCACGCTGCTGCTGAGCTTCTCCTCCATCCCGCTGTTCCTGCTCAAGGCCGAGAGGGACCCGCGGGACCGGGAGAACGGCGTCCGGCTCGCCCGGCACCTGGCCATGCCTCCGGACCTGCACCGCGAGGTGACCGAGCGCTGGGGCTTCCCGTGGATCGACGGGTACGGGATCACCGAGGGCAACGTCGTCACGTGCATGCCGCTGGAATACGCCGACGAGATGACCGGGTCCGGCTCGATCGGGATCCCCGCGCCGGAGGTCGACGTCCGGCTGGCCGACGACGGCGGCGCCGACGTGCCCCCCGGCACGACCGGGGAATTCCTGGTCCGCGGGCCCGGGATGTTCCGCAGCTACCTGAACCGCCCGGAGGCGACAGCGGAGGCGATGGCGGGCGGCTGGCTGCACACCGGCGACCTCGGCCGCGAGGACGAGCGCGGCTTCCTGTATTTCATGGGCCGCAAGAAGGACATCATCCGCCGCAGCGGGCAGAACCTGACCGCCTCCGAGGTTGAGGACGCGCTGCGCGCGCACCCGATGGTCGTCGACGCGGCGGTGATCCCGGTCCCCGACACCGAGCGGGGCGAGGAGGTCAAGGCGTACGTGCTGCTGGCCGACGGCCGGGACGAGGCGGACCTGCCCCCGGACGACATCGTCGCCTTCTGCGCCGACCGGCTGGCCTGGTACAAGGTGCCCCGCTACATCGAGTACCGGGCCGGTGACTTCCCCCGGACCCCGTCGATGCGGGTGCGCAAGGAGGTGCTGAAGGCCGAGCGCCCCGACCTCACCGAGGACTGCTGGGACCGTGACCGGGAGGGCGCCCGACGTGGCCGGGCCTGAACAGCGCGACTGCGACATCCTCATCCGCCACGGCTACGTCATCACCATGGACCCGGAGCGCACCGTCTACGCCGACGGGGCGGTGGCCGTTGCGGGCCGGGAGATCGCCATGACCGGGCCGGACCGGGACGTCGCCGCGCGGTACCGGGGCCGCGAGACGATCGACGCCGGGGGCGCTCCGGTGCACCCCGGATTCGTGGACGCGCACTGGCACAACTGCAACGAGACCACCCGCGGTGTGTTCCCCGACGTCGCCACGACCGGGGACTACTACAAGTACTACGCCGCCTGGTACGACCGGATGAGCCCGGCGGACGAGCACGCGAGCGCGCAGCTCAGCGGGCTGGAGATGCTGCGCAGCGGCACCACGTGCTTCATGGAGCCCGGCACCGCCTTCGATACCGATGCGGTCGCCGAGGCCGCGGTGGGCGTCGGGATCCGGGCCTCGCTCAGCGAGCCGTTCCTGTGGGACACCGGCGACGACCCGATGCTCGGCAGCATGCGCCGCTCCCCCGGCACCGCCAAGCGCTGCGAGGACCTGCTCGGCCGCGAGCTGTGGCGCAACGCCGACGGCGGCCTGGTGCGCGGTCACGTCGGCGTGTTCGGCAGCGGCACCGCGTCCGACCGGCTGCTGCGCGACGCGTGCGACCTGGCCCAGCGCTCCGGCACCGTGTTCACGCAGCACCAGTCGTCGACGAAGCACGGGATCGACGGCCAGGAAGCGCGGATGGGCGAGATGCCGCTGGTCCACTTCGCCAGGCTCGGCCTGCTGCAGCCGCATTGCTCGTTCGCCCACATGACCCGGGTCCGCGACGAGGAGGCGCGGCACGTCCGCGAGTCGGGGATGTCGATCATCTGGTCCCCCGCGATCTCGATGAACTGGGGCTGGGCCGCCGGGGTCACCCGGATGCACCCACGCCTGTACCGCGACGGCGTCAACGTCGGGCTGGGCAGCGACGTGCCCAAGTTCGGCCTCGACACCGCGGCCATGGTCGGCTACCTGCTGTCGCGCGAGCAGGGCGACCCCGAGCCGCTGCAGGCCGAGGAGGTCTTCGAGATGGCCACGCTCGGCGGGGCCAGGGCCATGGGCCGCAGCGCGGTCGTCGGGTCGCTGGAGCCGGGCAAGCTCGCCGACGTCGTGGTGCGCACGACCGAGCTGCCCGAGTACCAGCCCGGGCACTACCCGGTGCAGAACCTGCTGCTGGCCAGCCGGGGCAGATCCGTGCACACGGTGCTCGTCGACGGGCGGGTCGTGGTCCGTTCCGGCCACTCCACGCAGGTGGACGAGCAGGCGGTGTACCGCGCCGCCCGGACGTCGGCGGACCGCCTTGCCCGCGAGATCGGCATCCCGCGCAACGGCAGCTGGCCGGTGGTGGCGTGACCGGAGGCGGCGTCAGTCGCCCAGGCCGGCCCGGTCGAGCGCGGCGGCGGCGGTCCGCAGCGCGGTGACGGCGCCCTCGGCGGGCTGTCCGACCGGCCACAGCACGACCGTGTCGACCCCGGCGGCCGCGTACCGGCGCAGCCGCTCGGCCAGATGCTCCTCGGGCCCCACCAGCGCCGTTTCGTTCATGAACGCGAACGGCACGGCCGCGGCGGCGCCAGCCCGGTCTCGGCTGAGGTAGCGGTCCTGTACGACGGCGGCCTGCTCGGAGTAGCCGATCTCGCGCGCGAACAGGTTGTAGAAGTTGCGCTCCCGGGTGCCCATGCCGCCGAGGTAGAGCGCGAAGTAGTCGCGCAGCAGGTCGGCCGCGGTGACCGGGTCATCGCCGACCGACAGCGGCACCGTGGCGATCACCTCGAAGCGGCCCTCCCGGCCGGCCGCGTCCCGGGCCGCCCGGATCGCGCTGACCCGCCCCGCCGAGTGCTCCGGGGAGAAGAACGCGGCGAGCCAGCCATCCGCGATCTCCCCGGCCAGCTCGGTGGCCTTGGGCCCGACCGCGGCGAGGTAGACCGGCACCGGCCGGGCGGGGTGCACCGAGAGCCGCAGCGGCCGGTGTCCCGACCCGGCCAGCGGCACGCTGTACTGCGAGCCCTGGTGGTCGACCCGCTCGCCGCGCAGCGCCACGCGCACGATCTCGACGTACTCCCGGGTCCGGGCCAGCGAGGGATTGAACCGCGCCCCGTGCCAGCCCTCGGAGACCGCGGGCCCGGACACGCCGAGGCCCAGGTGGAACCGGCCCCCGGAGAGCAGGTCGAGGGTCACCGCGGTCATCGCGGTCATCGCGGGCGTGCGCGCCGGGATCTGCAGCACGGCGGCGCCCAGGCCGATCCGCGAGGTCTGCGCGGCGATCCAGCCGAGCGTGGTCGCGGCGTCGCAGCCGTAGGCCTCGGCGGCCCAGGCGGTGGCGAAGCCCAGCCGTTCGGCCTCCTGGGCGAGCATGGCCAGATCGGGCGCGCTGAGCGGGCCGCCGGGCGCACCGAGAGCCAGGCCGAGGCGCATCGCCGGTCAGCCCCGGCCCGCTGCCGCGGGGCACGGGACGGCCGTGAACCGCACCGGGAACGTGGTGAACTCGTTGCGCGCGTTGCCGGCGTTCAGTTCGGCGCCCGCGCCGGCGTCGGGCGTGATGCCGGCCCGGAACAGCTCGCGCAGCGTGTACGGCACCAGGCCCATCGGGTCGCCGGGGCCCGGACGGCGCGCGGATATCTCGCCGACCGACATCGCCGCGCCGATGCACGTGTGCGGCCCCTCGCCGAACGCCAGGCCCACCGGCTTGACCCTCTGCAACGGGACGCGGTGCGGGTCGAAGTGGTCAGCGTCGGTGCCGAAGACGCCGGGGTCCAGGCTGGCCGCGGTCACGTCCAGCACCACGTAGTCGCCGGCGCTGAAGCCGCGGCCGCTGGCCAGCGTCGTGTCCTCGATCGCGGTCCGGATGAAGTACGGGGAGGGCGGGTGCAGCCGCAGGCTCTCCAGCGCGCATCGCCGCAGGAAGCCCACGTCCTCCAGCCGCGCCCGGTCGCCGGGGTTCCGGCTCACCCAGTCGTGGATCTCGGCGACCATGTGCGGGAGGAAGCGCATGATCGTGTCACCGGGGGCGAACAGCGTCAGCTCGCGGACGTAGACCTCGCTGTCCCACTTGTCGAAGTGCCGCCTGTTCCGCAGCATCACGGTGAGCAGATCCCGGGGCAGCCCGGACTCGGGCAGCCGCCCGCCCGCGTGGGCGGCGATGAGCGCCTCCCGCCGCTGCATCGCGGGCCGGAGGTAGGCCGCGGCGAACCGGCGCTGCGCGACCAGGGACCTGCTGACGATGTCGCGGTGGTCGCCGCGCTCCCATTCGACCGCTCCGCCGAGCGTCATCTCGTCCACCACGGTCAGGAACCGCTGCCGCTCGGCCCAGGACTCGACGCCGTCGATCCCCCAGAACGCGCACGTGAGGTCGCAGAACACGTCGCGCAGGAACGGCAGCAGGTCGGTGCGCACGCCCGCGTCCCGCTCCGCGACCCCGGCCAGCCTGGCCGCCAGCGCCGGCGCCACCACCTCCCGCTCGAACCAGCGCAGCATGTCCTTGCGGAACAGGACCGCCTCGATCCGCCGCCGCTCGAAGTGATCGCGGCCGGCCAGCGCTAGCACGCCGTAGCCGGTGATCGGCGCGCTGTCGCGCCGGCCGCCGCCGCCCTGGACGAACGCCTTGGACCGGAAGACCTCGACCACGTCGTGGTAGGAGCGCAGCCAGGGCATTTCGGTCACGGCCGGCCCGGTCAGCGGGTCCAGGCTGGTTCCCTCGCGGCCGAGGGTTTCGTCGCGCACCTCGATCACTCCTCCGGTTGCGGTTCGGTGAGCACCTCGACCCGGATCGCCGAGGTCGGGCACAGGTTCTCGGCCTCGCGCACCTCGCCGGCCAGCTCCAGCGGAGGATGCGGGTTCAGCACCACCGTGGGCCCCTCGCCTTCGAGCTCGAACACGGCCGGAGACACCTCGACGCAGTAGCCGGTGCAGGCGCAGACGTCCGGGTCAATGCTCACGCTCAGCCGGTCCATGGTCCTCAGCCACCCTTCCGGGCTGCGGCGGCGTCCAGGTCGGGGTGACGGTCCCGCCACGGCGACGCCGCCTCCAGCTGGGCGGCCAGGCGCAGCAGCAGCGCCTCGCCGGCCGGCGGCCCGAGCAGGTGCACGCCGATCGGCAGCCCACCGGGGCTCCAGTGCAGCGGCAGCGACATGCCCGGCAGCCCGGCCACGTTGCCCAGCGGGGTGAAGTAATGCACGAACAGGCCGTCGCGCAGGAACTGCTCCTCGAGGTCGTCGGTGCCCTCATAAACGAAGCCGACCGGAACCGGCGGCCGCAGCAGCACCGAGGTGACGAGCACGTCGTAGTCGTCCCAGAACGCCACGACCTTGCGGCTGAGCCGGTGCAGCGCGTTGACCGCCTCGACGTAGTCGGCGCTCGAGTTCCGCCGCGCTTTCTCCAGCACGAACCGGTTCAGCGGCTCGAACAGGTCCTCCCTGTCGGTCGGGAAGTAGCAGGGCGCGGTCACCCAGAGCCGCATCAGCGCGTCGTACGACTCCGGGTCGACGGCCGGGCACGCCTCCTCGACGTGGTGACCCAGGCCGGCCAGCAGGCCGGCTGCCGAGCGGACCGCGGCGACGCACTCCGGGGTCATCGGGGTGCCGGCCGGGCTGACCGTGGTGAACGCGACCCGCAGCGTGCCCGGGCTGGCCCCTACCTCGTCGCGGAACGGCCGGGCCGGCGGCGGCGCCCAGTACGGGTCGCCGGTCTCGTACCCGGCCATGACGTCCAGCGTGGCCGCGGCGTCGAGCACGGTGCGGGCCAGCACGCCGTCGGTGCTCAGGCCGACCATGCTCTCGCCCAGGTTCGGTGCACAGGAAACCCGTCCGCGGGCGGGCTTCAGCCCCACCACGCCGCAGCACGAGGCGGGCGTGCGCACCGACCCGCCCCCGTCGCTGCCATGGCCCACCGGGCACAGCCCCGCGGCCACGGCCGCGGCGGCGCCGCCGCTGGAACCGCCCGGGGTGCGCCGGGTGTCCCACGGGTTGCGGCACGCGCCGTTCAGGATCGACTCGGTGAGCGAGAGGTTGCCGAACTCCGGCGTGTTGGTCTTGCCCAGCATCACGAAGCCCGCGTCCTTGAGCCGGCGCACCACCGCCGCGTCGAAGTCGGGCACGTGGTCGGCGAACGCACGGGACGAGTAGGTGGTGCGCACCCCCCTGGTCTCGGCCAGGTCCTTGACAGAGATCGGGACGCCCAGGAACGGGGCGTCCGGCGGCTCCGGTGCGGCGAGCCGCCGGTCCGCCTCGCGCGCGGCCGCGAGCGCCTGGTCGGCGCAGACCGTGACGTAGGCGTTCAGCCGCGGGTTGAGCGCCTCGATCCGGGCCAGGTACGCCTCGGCCAGCTCGGCCGAGGAGACCTCGCGCCGCCGCAGCAGGCCGGCCTGCTCGGTGGCGCTGAGCCAGATCAGGTCCGTCATCGGCGGCCTCCGGTGCCGGTCACTTCGCCTGCCACCGCGGCCGGCGCTTCTCCATCCACGCCCGGTACCCCTCCTTCGCGTCGGCGCTGCCGCTGACCGGCGCGAACGCGTGGCCGGCCGCGGCCAGCGCGGCATCCATGCCCATGGCCCGCTGGCCGCCGTAGATGAGCTCCTTGCTCGCCAGGACCACCAGCGGCGCGTTGTCCGCGATCGTCCGGGCCAGGGTCAGCGCCGTGGGCATCAGCTCGGCCGCCGGAGCGATCCGGTTGACGAACCCGAGCTGGTACGCGCGCTCGGCGCTGAGCCGGTCGCCGGTGACCAGCAGCTCGAACAGGACCCGCTGCGGCAGCGTCCACATCGACTGCACGAACGGCTCCAGGCCGATCCCCAGCCGGACCTCGGGCAGCGAGAACCACGCGTGGTCGGCGGCGACGCACAGGTCACACGCCTCGACCAGGGCCATGCCGGCGGCCATGGCCAGCCCGTTCACGGCCGCGATGAGCGGCTTGCCGGTCACCGGCCGGGTGCCGGGGCGCGGGGTGAAGTCCTCGGTGGTGGGCCGCCCGTCGACGTTCTTCTCGGTGATGTCGAACCCGGCGCAGAACGCCTTGTCCCCGGCGCCGGTGACGATGCCCACCCGGACCGCTGGATCTTCCTCGATCCGCCGCCAGCAGTCCTGCATGGACTCGCACGCGGCCAGGTTCAGCGCGTTGCGCTTCTCCGGCCGGTTGATGGTGACGATCGCGACGCCGTCGGCGACCTCGTACCGGATCTCTGCGGCCATTACCGTGCTCCCCTCACGATCCGGGCGTGCGGTCGCCGGCCAGGGCCTGGAACACCGGCAGCGGCGGCAGGTCGGGGCGCTCCCGCCAGGTCACGCTGACCCGGTCGCCGATCTCCGGCTCCGCACCGACCAGGTTGGCGGTCAGCCGCGGCCCCTCGTCCAGGGTGACGATCGCCACCACGTACGGCGGCGTCAGCTCCCCGACCACCGGTATCCGCACCGTGGTCTTGGCGTAGACCGTCGCCCGGCCGCTCGCCTCGACCCACTCCACCGCCAGGCTGAAGCAGGCCAGGCAGAACGGGCGCGGGTAGAACTGGTGCGCGCCGCAGGCGGTGCAGCGCTGCACGACCAGCCGGTGCTCACGCGCTGCGCGCCAGAACGGCGCGGTGGTCGGGTCGGCGGGCAGGCCGTCGAGGTCCGGGCCCTTCGGCTGCTGTTCAGTCATTGCCGAGCACCACCGTTGACGCTGTTGACATGAGCCCGCCGACGCCGTGGGCCACGGCGATCCCGGCCCCCGGCACCTGCCGCTGGCCGGCCTCGCCGCGCAGCTGACGCACGGCCTCGACGAGCAGCAGCAGCCCGAACGCGCCGGGATGGTTGTAGGAAAGCCCGCCGCCCGAGGTCAGCGCCGGCAGGGCGCCGCCGGGCGCGAGCCTGCCATTCTCGACGAACGCGCCGCCCTCCCCCTTGGCGCAGAAGCCGAGATCCTCGAGCGCGAGCAGCACCGTGATCGTGAACGAGTCGTACGGCTCGAGCACGTCCACGTCGGACGGCTTGATCCCGGCCATGCCGAACGCGTCCCGGCCGGACACCGCCCCGGCCGTGACCGTGAGATCCGGCATCTGCGCGATGCTCCAGTGCGTCTGGCTCTCGCCCACCCCGAGCACCCGCACCGCCCGCTTGGCGGCGTCGCGGGCCCGCTCCGCCGTGGTGACCACGGCCGCGCCGCCGCCGTCGGTGACCAGGCAGACGTCCAGCCGGTGCAGCGGGTCGCAGATCAGGCGGGAGGTCACGACGTCCTCGACCGTGATCGGGTCGCGCGACCACGCCTTCGGGTTCATCGCCGCCCAGGCCCGCGCGGCGACCGCGATCTCGGCCAGCTGCTCGGCGGTGGTGCCGTACTGGTACATGTGCCTCGAGGCGATCATCGCGTAGTGGCCGAGCGGCCCGGGCAGCCCGCAGCTCAGCTCGAACTGGGCGCTCAGGGTGGAGTTGTCCGACTCGCGGGTCATCCGCCTGCTGCGCTTGGTGCGCTGCCGGGAGGCGTACGCGATCAGCGCGACCTCGCAGCGCCCGGCGTGGATGGCCGCCACCGCGTGGTGGACGAACGCCTCGAACGCGGCGCCGCCCAGGTCGGTGGAGTCGGCGTAGTGCGGCATGATGCCCAGGTACTCGCCGAGCTGTACCGTGCCCTCCTCGCCCATGTAGTTGGTGAACAGCGCGTCCACGTCGGCGAACGTCAGGCCGGCCTCGGTGAGGGCCTCGTGGGCGGCGACGGCCGCCATCGACAGCTCGCTGTGATCCCACACCTCGCCGAGGGGCGTCTCCGCGACGCCGGCGATGTAGGCGGGCCGGAGCGCCATCAGGCGTCCAGGAACGCGCTGAGCGGGGTGAGGTCGAGCAGCCGCGCCGGGAGCGCCTCGTCCAGGGCCTCGGGGGTCCAGCGCCCTTCGGTCCGCAGGTCATGGGCGATCGAGGGCATCGTGACCACGATGACCCGGTTGCCGTAGGTGTGGAAGACCTGGGCGTTCGCCGGGCACTTCTCCTCGGCCAGCCAGCCGATCAGCGGCGAGACGTTGGCCGGGTCCAGCGGGTCAGCCGGGTCCCACTCGGCGACGTCGTCCGGCTCGCTGTCCGGGCGGGTGAGCATGATCCGGGTCCGGGCGGACGGCGAGACCGCGTTGGAGCGGACGCCGATCTTCGCTCCTTCGAGCGCCACCACGCGGGACAGCCCGAGCACGGCGCTCTTGGCCGCGGTGTAGTTGGCCTGCCCGAAGTTGCCGGAGAACGCGGCGATCGAGGTCGTGTGCACCACCGAGGCGGCCACCGGGTGGCCTGCCTTGGACCGGCCGCGCCAGTACGCGATCGCGTGCCGGGTGGGCGCGGCGTGGCCCTTGAGGTGCACCCGCAGCACGTCGTCCCAGTCGGACTCGGCCATGTTGGCCAGCGTCCGGTCCCGGAGAATCCCCGCGTTGTTGACCAGCACGTGCAGGTCACCGAACGTGTCCACGGCGAGCCGCACGAGCTCGGCGGCCTGCTCCCAGTCGGCGACATCGTGCCCGCTCGCGACCGCCTGCCCGCCGGCGCCGCGGATCGCCTCGACCACCGCGTCGGCCGGGCTCTGGTTGGCGCCCCGCCCGTGCACGTCGCCGCCGCGGTCGTTCACGACCACCGCGGCGCCCTGGGCCGCGAGGTAACACGCGTGAGCGCGGCCGAGGCCGCGTCCCGCCCCGGTGACGATCGCGACCCGTCCGGCCAGCCGGCTCAATGTGCCCTCCCGTTCTCCCCGGCCGGGCCCACCTCGGCCAGGCCGTTCGTGATCACCGTGGCGCCGCGATCGTCGCGGACCTGGAACCGGTACTCGCCGCCCGTCCCGCTGTGCCCGCCCGGCGCCGCGCCCGGCCACAGCGTGGTGGTCATGGCGTGACCGGGGTACATCGGCCGGGAGAAGCGGACCGCCAGCCGGCGCAGCCGCGCCGCGTCCCCGGCGCACGCGCGGGAGACCACGGCGCGCCCGGCAAAGGCCAGCGTGCACAGGCCGTGCACGATGATCCCGTCGAACCCGGCCGCCCGCGCCGCGGCGTCGTCGAGGTGGTAGATGCCGCGGTCCCTGGACGCGTCGGCGTAGCGGAAGCTCTGGTCGGCGTCGACCGCATAGGTCTCGGCCGCGGCCGGCTCGCCCAGCCCGGCCTCGTCAGGCAGCCGGTGCTCGGCCGGCTCCTGGCCGATGGCCTCGTCGGCCAGGACACCGCGCAGGAAGTTCGTGAAGTACTGCTCGTGCACCACGCGGCCGGTGTCCGGGTCGGTCAGCTGCACGAGCGTGGCCAGCGCCGTCCCGGTCGAGCGCGGGTGGACCCCGTACAGCCGCCCGCGCGCCAGCAGCGTGCTGCCGGGCACCACCGGCTCGTGATAGCGCACGTCGTGCTCGCCGTGCACGCTGCGGTTCTCGGCACGCGCCCGCTCGGGCACGTTCTGCTCCAGGACCGTGTGCACGTGCGGCACGGTCGCCACCACGCACAGCAGCGGCGGGGCCACGCCGGAGCCCCAGCGCGCTGGGTCGTCCTCGTTGGTCGCCGCGGCGTAGCGCCGGCACACCTCCGGGTCGACAACGAACGTCCGGGTCGGTGTCCAGGCCGTGAGCGCGGCCGGGTCGAACCGGGCGCTGATGACGTCGGGGGCCGGTCCCCGGGCGGAGGTCATGCACCCACCTCCGCTGGCCAGATCATCGCGGGCGGGAGGTTCACCTGGGCTGCCAGCCGGCGCGCTGAGGCGTCCGCGAGGCTGAGCACCTCCTCGTCCTCGACCAGAGTGGCGCGGGAGTGCCGGAGCACCACCCGTCCGTCGACGATGACCGTGTCCACGGCCTTGGTCCGGCCGATCAGCGCGGCGTCGCGGACCGGGTTGGCCTGCGGATGCGACTCGGCCACCCCGGGCGCGCGGATGACCAGGTCAGCCACCATGCCCGGGGCCAGGCAGCCCAGCCGGTCCTGCAGCCCGACCGCGCGGGCGCCGGACCTGCTCGCCATCTCCAGGATCTCCTCGGCGGCGAGGAACTGCCCGTGCGCCCGGGCCAGCAGGAAGCCGATGTGGCCCTGCTCGCCGAACCCCCACACCTTGGCGACGTCCGAGCCGAACGCGACCGGCACCCCGCTGTGGTACATCTCGGCCGCCCGCTGCGGGAAGAACTCGGCCATCCCGTAGTACATGTAGTTGCCGGGCATCCAGGCGATGGTCATGCCCGAGTCGATAACGTGCGGCGCCTCGTCGTCCCTGATCGCGTTCATGTGCGAGAACGTGCAGTTCGGGCCCAGCACGCCGATCTCGGCGAAGTGGGCCAGCGGATGCCCGCCGAACCGGGCGTCATCCTCCTCCACGTCGTCGGCGTAGAAGGACTGGTGCTGGGTGAAGATGGCGCCGCGCTCGTCGGCGGCCGCCTTGGCCGCCCGCTCGAGCTCGTCCGAGGCGGTCGCCGCACCGTACAGCCCGATGTGCCCGCGCACCAGCGCGTCGGGATCGGCATTGCGGGCCAGCTGGCCGCCGAGCAGCTTCATCGCCCGCGCGTGGTCGGCCGGGGCCCGGTCCAGCGCGTGGTAGCCCGACGAGACCCGGTCCCAGAGGAAGGCGTCGGCCACCGACCCGCGGATGCCGATCCGCTGTGCGGCCGAGGCCACCGCGTCGGGCTCGTACGCGGTGCCGGGCTCCAGGAAGCAGGTCACCCCGTTGCGCAGCATCTCCAGCCCGGCCAGCAGCGTGCTCGCGTACTCGTCGTCATCGCCGACGGCCTGCATCCAGTCGGTGAAATAGTCCTGCGACTGCGCCTCGCTGGGGCTGTCCGGCAGCGCGCCTCTGGTCGTGTGCAGCGTCATGTGCGCGTGGGCGTCCACCTGCCCGGGATGGACGGTGCCGCCGCCCGCGTCGATGGTCCGGGCCGCGGCGTATGCGCCAACGTCGGCGTCGGGGCCGACGGCCACAATGCGCTTTCCGGTGATTGCGACGGCCCCTTTCGGGTACATCCGCCGCTGCTCGTCAAGGGTGATCACATATGCATTGCGCACAAGAAGATCACATTTGAGCGGCGCTTCTTCCGCCATGGCCAACTCCATATGACAAATGTTCACTCCCCATGCGTGATCCCCAACCATCATGCATCCGGTAAGAACGGGCCGTCAAGGCACTGACACGCAATATCGGTATGTTTACCGGCGAATCCGCGCAGCCGTCCATCAGCATAGTTCCCGCTGGTCAGCGACTTCCTAATCGTGCCGAGAACGCGAAAGCAGCATCTATTGAATAAGCCTATTTCGCGATGGCCGGCATTCAATGTCTGCGCTTGCAGACCGCATAAGGAGTGACAAGCCGGTTACTATTTGCCGACCGCTTCATCTTCCGCGAGAAATGCCCCGGCGGCCCGGCGCCTAGCCTCCCAGCACACCATCGTTTCGCTGCGCACGAAACCGGGGGAAGCGGGCAGGATGTTCACGATGAAATCCTGCAGCGCCTGGTGGCTCTGGGCCCGGACGGACAGCAGGATGTCCCACCGCCCGGCGACGATATAAGCGGTGACGACCTGAGGGAAGGTCATCACGTGCTCGACGAGTTCCCGGAGGGCCTCGCCCTGCTGAGAGGTTATTCCAACGATGGCTTCCACCACCCAGCCGAGCGCCGCCGGGTCGATCTCGGCGTGGTACCCGCGGATGATCCCGCGGTTGTGCAGCCGCTCCAGGCGCTCGGACACGCCGGTCGGCGACATCGCGACCGCTCGGGCAATCGCGCGCGTGGACAGCCGGGCGTCCTCGGCGAGCATGCCGACGATCTTGGTGTCGATAGGGTCCAAGGCCGGCATATCCCGGGAGCATACCTATCGCGCCGGCCAGGCGGATCGCGACAAGCGAATCGCCTGGCGGGTGCCGGTGCCCGGCCATCAGCAGCCGCCGAAAAAGCACTGCAGCATCCGCACACCCGTGACCAGCGCAGATACCGGAACGCGCTCGTCGGTGCCATGGAACATGGATGCGAAGTCATAGCCGCCGGGCAGCAGCAGCGGGATGAAGCCGAAGTGCCGGATACCCAGCCGGGCGAAGTGCTTGGCGTCGGTGCCGATCGGCAGGCAGGTGGGGACGACGACCGCGCCGGGGTCCTCCTTCTCGATCGCGGCACGGATCGCGTCCGGCACAGCCCCGTCGAAGCGGGTCTGCACCGCGGGCCCCTCCTGCACCACCTCGACGTCCGCGAGGTCGGCAACGACCTCGCGTATCTCGTCGAGCAGTTCGGACCCGAAGCCGGGCACATAACGCCCGTCGATGCTCGCCTCGGCCGTGAACGGGACCACGTTGTGCTGCGCGCCCGCCGCAAGCCTGGTGATGCTGTAGGTGTTGCGCAGCGTGGGCCGCAGCAGCCGGGCCACCGGGCCGAGGGCGGCCAGCGCGGCGTCCGCGTCGCGGACCCCGGTCCATTCCCGTGCCGCCGCGACCATGGCCTGCGTGGATTCGGTCGTGCGGGGCAGCGGGGCATAGCGCTGCACCCGCAGCAGTGCCTCGGCCAGCCTGGGGATGGGGTTGGCCGGGTGCACCAGCGACCCGTGACCGCCCTGCCCGTGGGCCACCAGCCGCAGCCACCTGATTCCCTTCTCGGCGATCTGAACGAAGTACGCCCGGCCGCCGTCGCCGGCGTCGTGGCTGAACCCGCCGGCCTCGCCGATCGACTCGCTGCAGCCCTCGAACAGGCCGGGATGGGTGTCGACCAGCCAGCCAGCGCCCTCCCGGCCGCCCATCTCCTCGTCAGCGAGCAGCGCGATCACGATGTCGCGGGCCGGCCGCCACCCGCTGGCCAGCTTGCCGCCGAGCGCGGTGATGACCATGGCGATCATGTCTTTCATGTCGACAGCGCCCCGGCCCCACACCTGGCCGTCCCGCACCTCGCCGGAAAACGGCGGCACCGACCAGGCCGCCGCGTCGGCGGCCACCACGTCCAGGTGCATCTGCACGAGCAGCGCCGGGCGGGACCCGTCGGTGCCCTCGATGCGGGCCACCACGCTGCTGCGCCGCGGCAGGTGTTCGTACAGCCGTGGTGCGAGCCCCAGACCGGAAAGCTCGCCCGCCACGAACTCGGCAGCGGCGCGCTCGCCGTCCCCGGCCGGAGAGGTGTCGATCCGGATCAGGTCGGAGCAGAGCTGGACGACGCGGTCCGGGCCGGGCTCGGCGCGGTGATCGGCAATGCTCATCGGGCCCCCGTCACCGGCCGGGAGCCAGGAAGGCCAGCGCCGCGCCGGTGAGCGCGAGCACGCCGGTACGGATCGCGCCCTCCGGTTCGGGCCCGAACCCGGCGCTGTGGCAGCCGGGCAGGGACTTGTGCTTCTCGGCGAAGCTCTGGCCCGGTGCCGCCTGCCAGGCCTGCGCCGGGTACCCGCCGAACTCCCAGTAGCAGTACGGCACCGCGGGGCCCGGGTAGCCGTGGTCCGGGTCCGGGATCCCGAACACGGAGAAATCCTCGCTGCCCATGGAGACCGGGAGGTCGACGACGTTCGGCGCGCCGAACAGTTCGGTATGCACGCCGCGGACCGCCGCGGTGACGCTCTCGTCATTGCTCATCAGCGGGAAATACGAGGACGGCTGGATCGTCGGAGCTTCCGGGCAGCGCGCCGACTGGCACTCCCCGGTGACGATCCGGTCGACCGCGTCGAGCAGCCTCCGGCGGGTGTCATCGGACCGGAAGCGCAGGTTCACCGCCAGCCGGGCCTCGTCCGGGATGACGTTGGCCTTGGTGCCCGCGTGCAGCATGCCCACGGTCACGACGGCGGGCTCGGCGGGATCCAGTTCCCTGGCCACGATCGTCTGCAGCCGGAGCACCACGAGCGAGGCGACGACGATCGGGTCGACGCACACCTCGGGGCTCGAGCCGTGGCCGCCCCGGCCGCGGATCGTGACGTCGAGGTTGAGGGCACCCGAGGCGAACAGCCCGGCGGCGTGACCGACCTGCCCGACGCCGAACGCGTCGACGTGCTGGGCCAGGGCGGTGTCCGGCCGGCCGAACCGCCGGAACAGGCCATCCCGCACCATCGCGATCGCGCCCTCGGCGGTCTCCTCGGCCGGCTGGGCGACGGCCATGATCGTCCCCCGCCACTGGTCCCGGGCCCGCGCGAGCGCGCCGACCGTGCCCGCGAGGGCCGTCAGGTGAACGTCGTGGCCGCAAGCGTGCATGACCGGGACCTGGCTGCCGTCGGCACCCTCGGCCATCGCCGTGCTCGCGTACGCCAACCCGGTCCGCTCCCGGACCGGCAGCGCGTCCATGTCGGCCCGGATCATGACCAGCGGGCCGTCGCCGTTGGCCAGGATCCCGACCACTCCGGTGCCGCCGACACCGGTCTCGACCTGCGCGCCGGCCGCCGCGAGCCGCTCCGCGACCACCGCGCTGGTACGGGTCTCGCGGCCGGAAAGCTCGGGGTGACGGTGCAGGTCCTGGTACCACGCGGTCAGCCCGGGCAGGTCCACGTCCCCGCCGAGCACCCGGTGTGTCCGCTCGGCGACTTCGGCCGGGGAGCCGCCCTGGGGATCGCTCATCGCCGGCCGCCATCCTGCGCTGCCACGGGGCTTCCTCCTTTCGGCCGGCGGCCAGGCCGGCCGGCGATCGCGGCGCGGGCCAGCGAAAAGCCGGCCAGGTCCCAGCGGGGCGCCGCGCCGGTGGCGAGACCGGCCAGCACCGACCCGAGGAGCGGCCCGAACTTGAACCCGTGGCCCGAGGTGCCCGCCCCGACCACAACCCGGCCGACCCGGTCGATGACGAACCGCAGGTCGGCGGTGTAGTCGAGCACGCACCGCTCCACCAGCCTCGGCTCGGTGCCGACGCCGCGCAGCAGGGTGCCGGCCGCGGCAATGAGCTGCCTGGTCACGACGGAATCCGGAGCCAGCGGGTCGCTGCGGTAGCGCACCCCGAGCCCGGAGTGCCTGACCCCGAACTTGTACATACCGTGCGCCCCGGACGCGGTCACCGGCAGCCCGTACAGCTGCTCATAATCGGCGTCTCCCGGCACCGCAGGCCAGCCCGGGTCCGCCCCGTGCCGGGTGCCCGCGGGGAAGGCCGCGGCCGTGTACCAGGCCGGGGCACCGTGGCCGGCGGTGAAGCGCTGCACCACCGCGGGCCGCGGGCCGCCGGCCGGCTCCGCAGCCGGCCCGGCGTCCAGGTAGACCACCTGCTGCAGGCCGGTGACGACGCGGTACTCCAGGCCCATCCCGCGCAGCAGCGGGGCGGTGCCGGGGCCGGCGCAGATCACCGCCCCGGCCGCCTCGATGTCCCCGCCGGAGGTCTCGATGCGCACCGCGCCGGGGCCGTCGCGCACCGCGGTCACCTCGGTGTCCTCGCGCAGTTCCGCGTGCATCGTCGCGCGCAGGGCATCGCGGGCCCGGTCGGCGCGGAGCATCCCCGCGGTCGGCTCGTGCACAGCGGGGCCGGCCATGGCCACCGCCGGGAACCGCCGGGCGACGTCGGCCGCGGTGAGGTACTCGGCCTTGGCGCCCGCCGCTGCCAGGCCAGCGGCATACCCGGGCAGGCCCTCGCCGACCGACAGGAACGGGTGCGCCTGGAGTATCCGCTGGCCGGACGCGTCCTCAAGCTCGCGCCAGGCCCGCTCAGCCGCCGCCACCATCGCGTTGAGCTTGGGCTCGTCGTAGTTGTAGCGGAACGCGCGCGAGTTCCCCTTCGACCCGCTCCACTCGTGGCCGACGCGGGCCTGCTCCAGGCACACGACGTCGCGGCCGGCCAGGCCAAGGGCCCGGCTCGCGGCCAGGCCGAGCAGGCCGCCGCCGACGACCACGAACTCCCTGCGTTCGATGTGCGTCACCTCCGGCACGACCGCACGGGCGGTCGGCAATCTCAGGCCTCAGGCCGGTCCCGGGATCATCAACATGAGCTCGTGCACCGCGGCGGTCACCGCCGGGGCCGACTCCGCCACCCGGCGGGCGTCGCCCGGATGCCGCAGCTCGGGCCGCCCGGCCGCGTCCAGCAGCCCGTCGAGGTCCGCCAGCCGGCCCGCCAGCCAGGCGAGCGGGTCCTGCCGGAGGGCCGGGTCGAAGAAGCGCTCGCCCGGGTACCGGCCCTCGAAGCGGTGATAGTGGGCCCGGTCGAAGTTGCCCGGGGCCCCGGTCTCCAGCGTGAACAGGTCGGCTCGGAAGATCGGGTCGTGCAGCCGGAGCTCGACCGCGTCGTACTCCTGATCCCCGGGCTGCTCATCCAGGCGCTGGATCTCCACCCGCACGCCGACCTCGCGGCCGTCGCTGGCCTGCTCGCTCCAGTGCTGCGCGGTGATGCCGATGGTCTCGAACAGGAACACCCGGCGCAGGTAGCCGGCGCTGCTGACCTGGCCGACGCTCCTCAGCTCCAGTGCGGCAGTCATCGGGCTCCTCCAGTCTCCTGGGCTTCGAGCAGCGAGCGGCAGTACGCCTGCAGGCCGGACACGGCCAGTTCCAGCAGCTTCTCCCCGGCGCCGCGGCTGGCCGGGCCCGGGTCGCCGACCACGCCGTTGGACCCGGCCGGGTCGACCCGCACCGGCCGGTACACCCCGGCCTGCCCCAGCGGCACGCGGTAGGGCACCCCGGAGGCAGGTATCCGGTACGGCCGGACGTGGCCGTCCAGGCTCAGCGCGATCGACGTCTCGAGCTCGGCGGCGTGGCCGATCCCGCTGTCCGAGGTGAGCACCGCGGCCGCCGCGTCGCCCATGAAATCCCAGTACGACGCGAAGTGCACGCGGCAGGCCACGTCGACCAGGCTGCCAGCGGCCGCCATGCCCGCGCCGATGTTGCCGGCGTGACCGTTGACGATCACGAGGTCACGCAGGCCGGCCCCGCTCGCGGTGCGGCACACGTCCCCGATGAGGCTGATCATCGTGCCGGTCCCGACCGAGAGCGTGGCCCCGAAACCCAGCCAGTGCGCCGAGCACCCGATTGGCAGCACCGGCAGCACCAGGGCTCCCGGCCCGAGCCCGGCCGCGGCCCGCCGCACCACCGTGTCAGCGGCCAGGTGGTCGAAGCCGGTGACCACGTGCGGCCCGTGCTGCTCGGTGGCCCCGATCGGCCACAGGCCGACGCACGGCGCGGCCAGCGCGGCCCGCAGCTCCGGCGCCGTCAGCCGGGCCCACTCGGCGGGACGGGAGGAACGCGCCGGGTCAGTAGAAGCTGACATCGATCATGACCCCACCCGCGGACCGGGTGGCCCGCGAGCGGTCAGCGAACTCCTGCCATTCCTCGGGGGTCCCGTCGAAGCTCGCGAACACGGGTGCGGCGAACGTCACGAACTGGCCGGGGACGGTGGGCCTGGCGTACCGGTCGTACGGCCAGTAGATCTCGCTCAGCGGATCGGGATGGCCGTGCCTGGACCGCGCCTCGTAGTGGGTGAACAGCAGGTCGCCGGGGACGACGATCGTGGTGGCGTTCTCCGTGGGCGGGTTCACCGTGGGGTCGAAGAGGATCCCGGTGACGGTGCCCGAGTACGCGGCGTGCACGGCCTCGCCCCGGTCCGGCATGCGGTCGACGATCGCCCGGCAGGTCTGCGGGGCCTCGTCCCACAGCAGGCGGAACCGGGCCGTGGCGGAGGAGCCCTCGAACCGCAGGCCGATGCCTTCCGGATGGCTCGGCCGCCCTTGCGCCTGGCCCGGCGCCATCACCGCGGTATCGCTCATGCCCTGCCTGCCTTTCGGGTTGCCCGGCTGCTTCCGGCCGGATGTCAGTTGACCTCGTAGCGCTTCACGCGCTCCCAGTCGATCTCCACGCCCAGGCCCGGGCCCTCGGGGACGAGAATGCTGCCGCCCACGATCTCCGGCTGCCGGGTCACGATGTCGTCGCTGTGGTAGAGCGGGCCGATGATGTCCGACGGCACCGGGCACGCGCGGAACTCGTCGAAGGCCGCCGCGAGCTGGATCATCATCGCGGTGCTCACGCCGAGCTCGAGGTTGCTCCCGAGCAGGCAGGGGACGCCGGCGGCGCGGGCCAGGGACAGCAGGTCGAGCGTGGGCACGATGCCGCCGTGGGTGCTCGGGGTCAGGGCCCAGATGTGCGCGACCGGCCGCCGGAACGCCGCCGCCCCGTCCCGGACCGTGAACATGCTCTCGTGAGCGACGATCGGCACCTCGGACCGGTCGGTCAGCTCCGCCATCACCTCGGGCAGGGCCGGGCTGACCGGCTGCTCCAGGAACGAGATGCCCAGCTCGGCCAAGCGGGGCACGGCGGCCCGCGCGGTCACCGCCGACCAGCCCGCCTGGGCGTCGACGCCGAGCTGCTCTCCCGGGCGCAGCGCGCCCATGAGGACCTCGCACCGGTGCAGGTCCTCGGCGAGCACCGTGCCGACCTTGGTCTTGAAGTACCCGAAGCCGGCCTCCCGGCCGAACGCCACCTCCTCGCGCAGGTGCTCGTCGCTGCCGATCCCGATCACGTACTTGACCGGAACCGGCGAGGGATCGCCGCCGCCGAGCAGGACGTAGAGGGGCTGGCCCACGAGCTTGCCGAGCAGGTCCCAGAGGGCGATCTCCACGGCCGCCTTCGCGTAGGGGTGCGCCACCGTGGCGCCGTCCATGACCCGGACCGCCTGGCGGATGCCGAGCCGGCGTCCCACGAGCTCCGGCGCCAGGAAGTCCTCGACCGCGTGCCGCACGCTGGCGGCGTCCTCCCCGGTCCACCACCGCTCGGTGGACGCCTCGCCCACGCCGGTCACGCCGCCGGCGGTCACGAACACCAGGGCGAAGTGGGCGTCGGGCACGGTCCCGTACGTGGTGGTGATCCGGTTGTGCGCCTGGACCGGCACGCAGACCTCGCGGACCTCGATGGAGTCGATCGCGGGCCAGGCGGAGGGTACCGCCCCGTTTGCTTCGTCGAGCATGCCGCTGTCTTCCTCACCCGATCTGAACCATATCAACTGGTTGAGTTACGTTAACGTGCCCCGAAAGCAGTCGTCAAGAAGTCATAGTCTGCCGTGGATATCGCCCATGTCAGCACCTAAATCCATGGAGATCAATCACTTAGCTGATATGCTTACCGATATATCTGTTCGGGCAGCGGTGCGTGATCTGAGAGGGCTCCCTTTGCCAGACGAGCAGTCCAGGCCGGCCCGGATCGTCAACGCCGCGGGTTACCTGACCCGGCTCGGCAACAGCATCATGGACCCGGCGGTGCTGCGGGCGATGGAGGCGGCGTCCCGGGAGTTCGTCGAGCTTGACAAGGCCCAGGAGGCCGCGTCCGCGGTCATCGCGGCGGTGACCGGCGCCGAGGCGGGCTATGTGGTCGGCGGCGCGGCCGCGGGGCTGGCCCTGGCCGCGGCGGCCTGCATCGCCGGGGAGGACCTGGACAAGATCCGCCGTCTCCCGGACACCACCGGCGTGCCGAACGAGATCATCCTGCCGCAGGGTCACGAGATCTACTACGAGCGGTTCATCCGGCTGGCCGGGGCGCGCCTGACGTTCGTGCCCGACGAGGCCGCGCTGGAGCAGGCCATCGGCCCGGAGACGGTGGGGATCTGCTACGAGGCCAGCATGCCGGGCCCGATCGGCCGGGCCCGGCTGGTGGCGGCGGGGCACGAGGCCGGCATCCCGGTCGTCGCCGACGCCGCCGTGGCGGTGCCTCCCGCGCGCAACCTCCGCGCGATCCTGGAGGCCGGCACGGACCTGGTCGTGTTCACCGGATCCAAGGCCGTCCGCGGGCCGGCGGGCAGCGGCTTCGTGGCTGGCCGGGCGGACCTGGTCCGCTCCGTCATGCTCCAGCACCAGGACTGGGACGTGGCGGTCGAGCTCAACGACGCCCGCGGCGAATGGCTCTGGGCCACCGAACCGCCGTTCGTGATGGGCATGGGCCGGGCGTTCAAGGTGGGCAAGGAGGATATCGCGGGCCTGGTCGCGGCGCTCCAGGCCTACGATCGGAGGGATCACGAAGCGGACCGGCTGCAGTGGTCGCGCCGCCTGCACACGATCGCCGACGCCCTGTCCCGGCTGCCAGGTATAGAGGTGCGGCTGCGGGACATCGACGCCGGCACCGCGGTGCCGGCCCTGGTGCTCTGCTCCGCCCCGGGCGGGTGGCCGGTCGAGCGGGTTGCGGCGCAGCTGCGGGCCTGCGACCCGGCGGTGTGGCTGAGCATGAGCCTGTTCCCCGACCGCGAGGTGTGGATCGACCCGGTCAACCTCCGGGACGGGGACACCGAACTCCTGGTCGCGGCGTTCGAGACGGTGCTGCGCGGACCGCGCGACGGCCAGCGCCGCTGACCCTCAGCCCGCCTTGCCCAGGCTGCCGGGCTCGATGTGGCCCGTGGCGCCGGGCCCGATGTAGTCGGTGAGGAAGGTGCAGAGGATCTCGCGTACCCGGCGGTCGTCTGGGCTGTCCCCGGTGACCAGCTGAACGAAGAGGCCGTTCTGCACCGCGTCATACAGCCGGGCGACCTCCCGGGCGTCGACCGAGGGTGACCCGCCCAGCTCCCGGTTGATCACCTCGAGGTACTCCGCGAGGATCCCTACCCACTCATGCCGGCTCCGCCGCAGCGCGGAGCGCAGCTCGGGAGACTGCAGCGACTCGCCCCAGGCGGCCATCCAGACCTTCCACCGGAGCTTGTTGATGGAGCTCATCGGCCCGGCCGCCTCGACCAGCGCCTGGAGCCTCGGCATGCCGGGCTCGGCCTCGGTGATGGCCTTGCGGGTGCTGTCATTCCACTCGGCCCCGTTGTGGGCCAGCGTCTCGATGAGCATGGCCCGTTTGTTCGCGAAGTAGTGGTTGACGGTTCCGGTGCTGACTCCGGCGGCGTCGGCGACCTTCTTCAGCGTCGTACCAGAAAAGCTCTCCCGGGAGATGACCTCGGTCACCGCCCGAAATATCTGGGCCCGTCTTATGGGCCCCATCCCCAGCTTTGGCATCCGGCGTCCCTTTGTTTTTCAACTGCCCGTGGGTTGGACCAGCTCAAAAAGGCCGGAACGCACGCAGGCGACCTCGTGGCCGCCCGTCTCCGCCACCGGGCGGAGCCTCGGGTCTTCCTCTGCGCATTTTTCTACCGCATATGGGCAGCGGGGCCGGAATCGGCAACCCTGCCGGGCCGCCGTGGCGTCCACCTCGCCGCGCAGCAGGCCGCCGGCTGCCCCCTTCCGCTTCGTCTGCCGGCTGGGCACGACGTCGCACAGCGCCTTGGTGTACGGGTGCTGCGGGCCGCTGAGCACCTCGCGCGTCGACCCGGTCTCAACGATCCGGCCCAGGTACATGACCGCGACCCGGTCGGTAAAGTGCGCCGCCACCCCCAGGTCATGGGTGATCAGGAGAATCCCCATGCCGCGTTCCCGGCACAGCCGGCTGAGCAGGCTCATGATCCCCGCCCGCACCGAGACGTCGAGCATGGACACCGGCTCGTCGGCGATCAGCAGCTCCGGGCTCATGGCCAGGGCGGCGGCGATCGCGACCCGCTGCCGCTGGCCGCCGGAAAGCTCGTGCGGGAACCGGTCCATGAACAGGCTGGCCGGGCTGAGCTCCACCTGGGCCAGCGCCTCAGCCACCAGCTCCCGGCGCTCCCGCTTGGACGCGCCGATGCCGTGGATGATCAGCGGCTCCTCGATCGTCCGGGCCACCCGGAACCGGGGATCCAGGGACTCGTAGGGGTCCTGGTAGACGATCTGCACGTCCCGCCGCAGCGGCCGGAGCTCGTGGTGGGAGAGCGTGGTGATGTCCGTCCCGTTCAGCTTGATGGTGCCCGAGGTCGGGTCGAGCACGCGCAGCACGGTCTCGGCCGTGGTGGTTTTGCCGCAGCCGGACTCGCCGACCAGCGCGAGCATCTCGCCCCTCTCGATCGAGAACGAGACGTCGTCGACCGCCCGGACCACCTCGCGCGGCTTCCGGGCCAGCGCCGCCAGCGTGCCGCGCGATTTCTCGTAGTGCTTGGCCAGGTGGGATACCTCAAGCAGGGGCATCGCGGCCTCCCGACACGACTCCGGACGCCCCGGCCACGGGGCGGTCCTCCGCACCATCACCACCGCCGCCCGCCAGGTGACACGCGGCGCTCTGGCCCGGCCGGATCTGGCGCAGCAAGGGCTCCTCGTGCTCGCACCGTTCTATCGCCTGATCGCACCGGGGCTGGAACGGGCAGCCGAGGACGGGATGGTCCAGCCGCGGTGGTGCGCCGGGGATGGCCACGGGCGCGACGCTCATCGACAGGTCCGCGGTGGCGGCGAACAGGCGCGAGGTGTAGGGATGGGCCGGGGTGTCCACGATCTGCTCGTCGCTGCCGCTCTCGATGATCTCGCCGGCGTACATCACGTGCAGCCGCTCGCACATCTCGGCGACCAGCATCAGGTCGTGGCTGACCAGCAGCAGCGCGAGGCCGAGCTCGTCGCAGAGCCGGTCCAGCAGCTCCATCACCTGCGCCTGCACGATGACGTCCAGCGCCGTGGTGGGCTCGTCGGCCAGCACGATCTTCGGCTCACAGGAGAGCGCGAGCGCGATCGTGACCCGCTGCCGCATCCCGCCCGAAAGCTGATGGGGGAAGCTGTCGGCCCGTGTCTGCGGGATGCCGACGAGGCTGAGCAGTTCCCGGGCCCGTGCCCGGGCCTCGGACTTGGTGCGGCCGCCGCGCAGCTCGATCGCGTCCGCCAGCTGCCGCCCGATGGTGGTGACCGGGCTGAACGCGTTCATGGAGCCCTGGAAGATCATGGACACCTCGGTCCACCGGTAAGCCCGCATGCCCCGGTCCCCGAGCCCGAGGATCTCCTTTCCGTCGAGCAGCACCCGGCCGGACATCTTGGCCGCGGGCGCCAGGATGCCGGCCACCGCCAGCAGGGTCGTGGTCTTGCCACAGCCGGACTCGCCGACCAGGCCGACCTTCTCCCGCTCGTCGAGCGTGAACGAGACCCCGCGGACCGCGTGCACGTCGGGCCTGCCCGGAACCTCGAACCACACGTGCAGGTCTTCCACCTCAAGCAGATGCGCCACGGGCACCTCCCTCCTGGCTGCCACGGCCGGCCGCGGGCATCGCGACCACGCGAGGCCGCCGCATCGACAGGTGAGCCAGGCTGAGCCGCGGGTTGAAGCTGTCCTCGATGCCCCGTCCGATGAGGCTGCAGGCGAGCACGATGACGGTCACCAGCAGGCCGGGCGGGACGATCGCCCACCAGGCACCCACGGCGATGGCTCCCCGCTGGAACCCGAACTCGATCATGGTGCCCAGGGACACCTGGCTCGGGTCGCCGATGCCGAGGAAGGCCAGCGCCGTCTCGGTGAAGACCGCGTAGGAGATGTTGAGCACCGTGTTGGCCACGACCAGCGGCATCACCTGCGGCAGGATGTGCTGCACGATGATCCGGGTATGGCTGGCCCCGGTCGCCCGGGCCCGCCGGATGAACATGTACTCGCGCAGCGAGCGCACCTGCGCACGGATCACGATCGCGGTCATGGTCCAGGACAGCAGCCCGATCACCGCGATGATGTGGACGAGGGTCGCGCCCCAGAGGTCCGCGACCACGATCATCAGCGGCAGCAGGGGTATCACCAGGAAATAGTCGGTGAGCCGCATGAGCAGGTTGTCGATGATCCCGCCCCGGTACCCCGCGATGATCCCGATCACCGTCCCGACCACGCTGGCGATGACCGTGGCGCTGAAGCCCACGAGCAGCGAGATCCGCAGGCCGTAGAGAAGCAGCGAGAAGACGTCGTAGCCGGCGTCGTCGAGGCCGAGAAGGTGGTGGATGGAGGGGGGCGAGAAGGGCTGGCCCACCTGCTGGTTGACCGGGTAGGGGGCGATCAGCGGGGCAAAGATGCCGAGGAGGACGAGCGCCACCAGGACGACCAGGCCGACGAACGCGGTCTTGTTGCGCCACATGGCCGACCACACCTTGGCCATGGGCGACCGCACGGCGGCGTCCTCGGGCGCCAGGCCCTCGGCGGAGGTGATCTGCGGGGCCGCCATCAGCTGATCCTGGGATCGAGCCGGAAGTAGATCAGATCTGCCACCAGATTGCAGATGACGACCGACACCGTGAGTATCAGGAAAGCGCCCTCGAGCATCGGGTAATCCCTGTTCAGAATCGCGTTGTACACGGCCAGCCCCACTCCGGGATAGTTGAAGACGGTCTCGACGAGAATGGCTCCGCCGACCACGAAGCCAGCCGACAGCGCGATGACGCTGATCACCGGCAGGATCCCGTTGCGCAGGGCGTACACGCGCAGAATCCGGGCCTTGGTGTAGCCGACCGCCTTGGCGGTGAGCACGTAGTCCTCACACAGCGTCTCCAGCATCGCCGACCTGACGATCAGCGTGTACTGCCCGTAAAGGACCAGCCCGAGGGTGAGCGAGGGCAGGATGAGGTGGGTCAGCACGCTCGTGGCCTCCGTCAGGAACGACGGGTTGAACAGGAACGGGTCCGACCGCCCCGAGGTGGGGAGCACCGAGCCGAACAAAATGATCAGCATGAGGCCCAGCCACTGCACCGGCGTGGCATAGAAGGCCAGCGCGGGCACGACGCTGAGGTGCTCGAAGACCGACCCGCGCAGCCACGCCCCGACGACCCCGGTCAGCACGCCCAGCAGGATCGAGAACACCGTGCCGAGCAGGACCAGCGGAATGGTGTTGGCCAGGTCGGACATGAGCAGCCCCAGCACGGGCTGGTGGTAGTAGAACGACACGCCCATGTTGAGGTGCACCAGCTGCCAGAGATAAAGCACGTACTGCACCCACAGCGAATGGTTAAGGCCGAATTCCCGGGTCAGGGCCTGCCGCAAGGCAGGCCCCGCACCGGGAACGTGCGACATGGTGACCGCCGCGGAACCTGGAAGGATCCGGAACAGCAGGAAGTTCATCGACACGGCCACGAAGACGGTGCCTACGGCAGCGGCGGTGCGCCGCAGGACGTAATCACTCCTCGATCGCATGAAGATCTCCGTCCAGGCTCCGCGATGGCGGATCAGCCCTTGTAGTTGATGCCGGTGAAGGCGGAGTAACCGAGATAGCTGAACGACCCGGCCGCCCCTGGCCCGAACCCCGTCCAGGTGCTCAGGTGAGCATCGACGAACGGCAGGTAGGCCAGCACCAGGACCACGTTCTGCTGGTAGGCGTACTCCTGGGCTTCGTCCACGATGGACTGCCGCTGCGACGGGTTGAACGCGGCGTTCGACTGCAGGTACAGCGAGTCGAAGTGCGAGTTGGACCACCCGTCCCAGTTGTACGTCCCGAGGCTGCTCGTGGTGAAGCCGACCAGGTACTCGGCCGGGTCGTAGACCAGGCTGTTGGTCTCAAGGAGCGCGTCCCAGCCCCCGGCGTAGTTGTCGTTCGTGCCGTAGAGCTTGGTGAACATCGCGGCGGTGTCGAGCGCATCCTCGTTGAGCTTCACGCCAACCTTGGCGAAGTCCACGGCCAGCAGCTGGAAGGTGCGGAGACCGGCGCCGCCGAGTCCCTGCTCGTCGACCAGGATGGTGAGCGTCAGCGGCTTGCCGTTCTCCAGCCGGTAGCCGTTCGGGCCCATCTTGTAGCCGGCCTTGTTGAGCAGGGCGTTCGCCTCGGCCACGTTATAGGTCGGCTGGATGGCCGCGTCGTAG
Source organism: Streptosporangiaceae bacterium (assembly GCA_030041195.1). The sequence continues at coordinate 31,810 of JASHOI010000013.1, forward strand.
TCCACGGCCCTAGGGGTCAGGATCGACGCGCCGGGCAGGCCGCCGGGGTAGGCGACGTTGACGATCTGCTGGCGGTTGACCGCGTCGTTGAGCGCCTCCCGGACCAGGGGATTCGACGTCGCGCTGTTGGCCGGTGCCTTCAGGTTGAAGTAGAGCCCGATCAGCTCGGAGCTCTTGTAGATCGTCAGGTCGACGCCGCTCGCGTTCTTGAGCGCGGACGCGCTGCTGGGAGTCACCTGGTTCGCGTAGTCGATCTGGTGGCTCTTGATCGCTTCGATGAGGGTGTCGGGGTTGTAGTAGTACTGCAGCCCCACCCGGTTCAGCGAGGGCCCGGGCTTGTCCGGTCCCCAGAAGTGGGTGTTCCGCTCCATCAGCAGCGTGGTCGTCCCGTTCCACGACACCGGGATGAACGGCCCGCCCGAGACGATGGGCAGCGTCGTGGCGAACTTGGTCAGCCCGGACCCGTTGCCCGTGGCCACCTTGGCCCACACGTGCTCCGGGAGAATCGGGATGTTCGGGACGTAGGAAAGGAAGCCGGCGTTCGGCGAGCTGAAGTGGAACACCACCGTGGTGGAGTTGGTGGCGGTCACCGATGTCAGGCCGGTGATGTAGAGGTCATCGATCGCGGCGTAGGTGGCCTTGTACTTCAGGATCGTCCCGAACGTGAACGCCACGTCGTTGGCCGTGATCGGCTTGCCGTCCGACCACTTGGCGTCGGGGTAGAGGTAGAACGTCCAGGTCGAGCCGTTCGGCGAGTGGGTCCAGCTCTTCGCCAGGTCCGGGGCGGGCTGGGCCGAGGAGGTCCACTGATCCAGTGCCGGGTAGATCATCTGGCCCACGGAGTAGTCCATGGGGGTGAAGTAGTCGAAGGGATCCAGGTGCTCGAGCTGGTTCTCCGTCCCGATGGTGAACTCGCCGCCGCCGCTCGACGACGATCCTCCCCCGCCGCCGCTGCTACAGGCGGCCGCCGCCAGGCTGACCGCCGCCGCGAGAGCGAACCCGGCGAGCAGCCGAGAACGTCTCCAAGGTCTCACAGCTCTCATCTGCCTGTTCCTTCCTCGATATCGCAATATGTGAGTCGCGAATGGTGGTGACTGTCAAATCGGGGCCATGCCTCCTTCCACGGATGCGAGCGCTCCAGCTGGCCGGCGAGCCGGAGCAGGGTGTCCTCCCGGCCGAAGCGGGCCAGGAACTGGGACCCCACCGGCAGGCCGCCGCCGGAACGGAACAGCGGGACGCTCATGGCGGGCTGACCGGTCACGTTGGCCAGCAGCATGAACGTCCCCTTGCCGACCTCCTTGTCCCAGTACTCGGCCACGGTGCGCTCGTCCGGGGCAGCGGGATGCGGGATGGCGGGGGTCGGCGTGGTCGGCGTCAGGAACGCGTCGTAGTCGGCGAAGAACGCGGCTACCTCGCGGGCCGAACGCTGCAGCCGCGTGACCGAGTCGTGGTGGTCGAGCGCGGTCCGGTCCTGGCCGCGCCGGATGAGCAGCCGCACGGCCGGGGTGAAGTCGTCCAGGCGCAGCGGGGTGCCCAGGGCGCACGCCCAGGTCTGCGCGCGGGCGGCGGTGAGATCGCAGATGATGCCGTCGAAGGCGCGCGCCAGGCCCGGCCCGTCGTAGCGGGGAGCCGCCTCCTCCACCCGGTGCCCGAGCTGCTCGCAGAGCTCGGCGGTGCGCCGCACCGCTGCCCGGCACTCCTCATCCACTACCTGCTCGTCGGGGCTGTCCAGGCTGACCCCGATCCGCAGTGGCGGCGGGTCCTGGGTGGCCGCGGCGAGGTAGCAGCCGGGCGTCGCAGGCGGCACAGAGAATGAGCCCGGCTCCGGACCGCTGATGGCGTCGAGCGCCGCGGCGCTGTCCCGCACCGACCAGGTGAGCACGTGGGCCACGCCGAGGCCGGCGCAGGTATCCGAGCGCTCGGGGCCGAGGGGGTTCCGGCCGCGGGTGGGCTTGAGCCCGAACAGGCCGCAGCGGGCGGCCGGGCCGCGGATCGAGCCCCCGGTGTCGCTGGCGTGCGCGATCGGCACCAGCCTGCTGGCCACGGCGGCGGCCGCCCCGGCACTCGACCCGCCGGTCGACCGGGACAGGTCCCACGGGTTGTTCGTCGGGCCGTGCAGCGTGGTCTCACTCTCCGCGCCGAACTCCGAGCTTCCGCTCCGGCCGATGAAGATCAGCCCGGCGGACTTCATGCGGGTGACGATCGTGGAGTCCTCGGCGCCGATGAACCCGCGCACAAACCGCGAGCCGTCGGTCTGCGGGCTCCCCCGGTACTCCGCGCCGAGGTCCTTCAGCAGCGTCGGCACCCCGGCAAACGGCCGCGGGCTCCCGCCCGGCTCGGCGGCGGCCACCTGCTCGTCAATGTCGTTGATCGGCAGCACCACCGCGTTCAGCGCGGCGTTGACGTCCGCCAGCCGCTGCTGGGCGGCCGCCACCAGCTCGGCCACGCTGATCTGGCCGCGCCGGACGAGCTCGGCCTGGCCCAGGCCGTCCAGCTCCGCCAGATCCCAGGCGCCGCTCGTCACGGCGGAGGCTCCGTGCCGCCGAGCACCCGGCGGACCATCGGGGCGAAGAACTCGGCCGGCTCGGTGTCGTAGTCCGGGTCGAACGAGCACTGGTCATAGACGTCGCAGAACCGCACGCAGGCGTCGAAGTAGGGGTGGTCGCGGTACCGGTCGCGGGCGTTGCGGTCCCCGCCGAGGTAGTGCGCGTAGTAGTACATCTGGAACAGGCCGTGATGCTTCACGATCCACACCAGCTCGTCGGACACGTGCCCGGCGAGCACGGCCGCCGCGATCTCGCCGTGGTGGTCCGGGGCGATGCACTCGCCGAGGTCGTGCAGGAGCGCGGCGACCACGTACTCCTCGCTCTCGCCGGCCCGGTACGCGCGCGTCGCCGTCTGCAGCGCGTGCTCGTACCGGGTGATCTTGTAACCGCCGGACGAGCCCCGGACCGTCTCGAACAAGGCCAGGACGTGATCGGGAATGCTCACCTGAAGTTCCTGGCTGCGGAGGAACTCGTACTCCTCCTTGGTGCCGTCCGCCATCGCGGTGAAGGCCACCGTCTGCATGTCGCAAGCTCCTCTCCGGGGTGCTCCGTTACCAGTCGAGCTTGAAGCCGGGGTCCAGGAACCGGTCCAGAACGTTGCGCGTGATCGTCGACACGCCGCTGGTGTAATTTCGCGCGCTCAATGAGCCGGTCCAGGTGATCGAGGCCGCGGCGAAGACCAGTCCGCCACCGTTATGCCTGGTCAGAGCCATGTGGATCTCGGGAGCCGCGCGGTCACGGAACGGGACGACCCGCTCGTGCCTGGCCACAGCGAGGACCCGGGTGTCGCCGCCGTAGCCCAGCGAGGTGGCCGGCACGTTGTCGCCCTCGTACGCGGCCGCCGTGCCGAGGTTGAGGCCGTAAGCGCCGATCGGCTCCTCGTCGACGCCGTCGAAGACGAACGACACCGCAGGATCGAAGCTCTCCGGAGTCCGGGCGAACCCGAACTCCCCCTCGGAGAACTGGCCGACCGTGCAGGTCAGGGACTGGGTGCCGAGCACCGCCCACACCGGGAAGCCCGCTTCGGTCCAGTTCAGCTGGCCCATCACGCCGTCGGTGGAGTGCTGTGACTCATGCGGGAAGTCGCGGCGCAGCCCGTGCTCGTACTGGGTGGACTTGTCCTTCCGGACCTCCGAGATCAGCCGGTCCCCGTCCAGGGAGGTCACCCAGCCGATGGCGTTCCCGCCCAGCAGCATGACCCGCCGGCCGTCGCGCCATACGTAGTCCTGCAGGGCCCGCAGCATCGGCAGGCTCCAGTACTCCGGATGCGCCGAGAGGATCACGCAGTCGTACGGCCGCAGCAGGTCCACGCCCGCCCGGTGCAAGTCGTGGTCGCTTGCCACGTCGTAGTCGTACGACATCCGTTCCAGCCAGTCGACGACGTACAGGTCGCCGGCCAGCGTGTGGGCGCCGTGCTCGGGCGGGAACCGCCTGGGATTGAGCGACCTGGTGGGCTTCCGCCAGGCCGCGTGGTACACGATCGAGCCGTCACTGTGCAGGTCGTAGTGGCACCGATTGCGGTCGATGACGCCGTCCGTGGACGCGGAGAACACCATGCGGTTGGACGAGTAGCACTGCCAGGTCAGCGTCGGCACGAGGAACAGCAGCTTCGACCGGGGTGCGGGCTGGCGCACCACGAACGGCAGGAACACCTCGTCGACGTCGTTGCTCAGCACCCCGGCGTAGATGCCCGGCTTGGCGTCCGCCGGGATATCCAGTTCCGCCGACACCGGCCACCGCGCGTCCGCGAGGTCGTCATCGTGCAGGTGGATGGCGTCGTACCGGCGGGGCGCGTCGCGGTACCGGTACCTCGACGCCGGCAAGTCGGCGTACCGGTACGAGATCGTCTCGCGCCAGTCGGGCCCGGTCACCCCGCGGGCGGGGGCATTGACCGCCTCGCCGTCCGGCGCGCCGGGAACCACGCTGGCCACGCGCCCGGTGCCGATGTCCTGCGAGAAGTCCCAGGCTCCCAGGGCCCGCCGCTCCAGGCCCGCCCAGGACAGCCCGTCCGCTGCCAGGTCGACCAGTTCGGCGTCGGTCAGCGTCCCCTCGAGCAGCACCGGGCGCGCCAGCCTCCCGCTGAAGTGCGCCGCGTGCCCGGGGCCGCCCTGCGGGTCCTCGATCGCCCCCAGGTACAGCGGGTCGGCGGCCCGGAAGACCGGTCCGGGCTGCCCGCCACGCGACGCGGTGATGACGTGCCGCAGGTCGGTGCTGTAGATCTGGTGCACGGACAGCAGACCCTGGTCCGCGCGGTACGACATGGCCAGGAACTGCCATTCCACGTGCTCGACCGGCTCGCGGCCGAGCGCCCACAGCGGCCGCTTGCCGTCCAGCGAAACCGCCGCCTGGATCGAGTTGCTGCCCGCGACGAACAGGCCGTAAGACAGCCGGCCGGGGCTCCACATCCCGGCCAGCGCGTGCCATCCCTCCCGGAAGTGGGTGGGCAGGGCCCACAGACCCAGGGTGAAGTCGCCGGCCGGGACCAGCCTCGGGTGCGGCGGGACGCGGACGAACGAGCCGAGGTCGATGGGCCGCGGATCGAGGTCCAGCTCGGCCGGCTGGCCCCAGTCCTGTGGCTCGGCGAGGTAGCCCGGTCCCCCGGGGTTCGGGTCCCCGTGCACCAGCCGGACGACCTCGAGCGTGGCCGGGCCCCCGCAGCCGCTGGCCATCAGCGCGGCCCGGTCGCCGGCCCGGTAACTCGGCTGGGCGCTGTACCCCTCGAGACCGGCACCCGGGACTACGGTCAGGGCGGTGGTGGCCTGGCGCTGATCGCCCATGGCGTGCGTTTCCTTCCTGGTCCAGGGTTGCTGGCAGTGCCGCTCAGCGCGCGGCGGCCACCTGCCGGCGCAGCCTGCCGACCGTGGCCTGGGCGCGGTCGGCCAGCGCCGGGACGTCGATGTCCACGAGCTGGCCGGCCCGCTTGCGGAGAATCCCGTCGATCCAGACGGATTCGACGTTCCTGGGCTGCGCGGCGAAAACCGCGAGCGCGACGGCCGAGTTGAACGGGATCAGGTTGGTGTCGTCGCGCCGCAGCAGGATCAGGTCGGCGCGCTTGCCCGGGGTGATCGACCCGGTCACATCGCCCAGGCCGAGGGCCCGCGCGCCGTCGATGGTCGCCTGGCGCAGCGCGTCCTCGGGCGAGTACACCGAGGGGTCGCCGTGGCGGTTGCGCTCCTTCAGGACGCTCATCCGCATGATCGCGAACATGTCGCAGTTGTCGCTGGCCGAGACCGAGTCGATCGAGAGGCAGACCCGGACACCGGCCCGCATGTACTCCACGATCGGCGACGACGGCTCGCCGATCTTCGCCATCGGCGCCGTGGCGACCGAGATCGGGACTCCGGCGTCGGCCAGGTAGCCGATGTGCCGCTGCTCGACGGTCACGCCGTGCACGGCCAGCAGGTCGGCGTCCAGGCCGCCAAGCTCGTGCAGCTGCTCGATGGGCGCGCCGCGCACGTGAGCGGTGCGGCGGATCCCGTTGTCCCTGGCGAACGCGAAGTCCTTGGTCCAGATGGCCGGCTCGAGCAGCTCAACCCCCCGGGACGCCAGCCCGAGGTGGAGCCGGCCCGAGCCGTCCGAGTGCGGAACCGGGTCGGAGCCGGAGAAGTAGCTGTTCATGAGGCTCTTCACGCCGGCGGTGTCCACCGCCGCCGGCGGCTTGGCGGTCCGCGGCCCGTAGGAGTAGCGGCCGCGCAGGCCGCTGTCGGCCAGCGCGCGGACCACCGCCTCGGCGTGCTCCGGCGTCTGCACGTTCATTTCCCAGGCGTTGATCGTGGTGATGCCCGAGTCGATCGCCTCGGCCAGGCTGACCGTGGCCGAGGTGTAGGAGTCCTCCGGGGTGAACCGGGTGCCGTAGTCGTGGTGCAGCTCCTGCTGGATTTCGGCCAGCACGCCGTCCTGCGGCCAGCCACGGAACACGGACATCCAGAGGTGGCGGTGGGTGTCGATGAGGCCGGGCAGGGCCAGGTGGCGTGAGCCGTCGATCACCGTCGCGTCCGGGCCGGGCTCCAGGCCCTGGCCCACCGCCCGGATCGTGTCGCCCTGCAGCAGGATGTCGACGTCGGGCTGCTCGCCCAGGTCGTCGTCCATCGTGAGCGCGTGGACATGCCGGATGATCGTCTGTGGCGCTCGGTCCGACCCCATGGTCATGATCTGCGACCCTCCTCTCGTGGCGGCTACGGACGCGGCGCGCTGTGCGCGCCGAGCAGCGGTACGGTGACGGGCGGCCAGCGCTGAGCCCACGGCCGGGCGGCCTCGAGCTGGGCGGCCAGGCGCAGCAGCACGTCCTCGCGTCCGGCGGCCGCGGTGAAGTGCGAGCCGATCGGCAGGCCGCCGTGCGACCAGCCCAGCGGGACGCTCATGGCCGGGGTGCCCATGACATTGGCGGGAATCGTGAAGCAGCCGCCGCCCAGCTCGAACTCCCACACCCGCTCGACGTTGCCGGCGGTCGGGGTCAGCTCCTGGTGCAAGGCGGGCAGCGTCGGGTTGGTCGGCGTCAGGAACACGTCGTAGGACTCGAAGAACGCGGCCGCGTCGCGGGACGCCCGGCGCAGCCGGGAGACCCCGTTGACATGCTGGCTGGCCGTCCGCGGCCGGCCCCGCTCGATCAGGTACCAGGTCAGCGGCTCGATGTCCGCGTCCGTGGCCCGCCTGCCGAGCTGCTGTTCCCAGGCCTCGATGCTCGCCGCGCTCGCGTCGAAGGTCAGCTGCTCGAACTCGCGGAAGAACAGTTCCTCGTCATAGTCGGGTTTGGCCTCCTCGACGGCGTGGCCGAGTTCCGCGCACAGCCGGGCCGTGGACGTCACGGCCTCCAGGCACTCGCCGTCCACCGGCACGCCCAGCGGCGCCGCGCCGGTCCACCCGATCCTGAGCTGGCCCGGGTCGCGAGACACCTCGGCCAGGAACGAGCCCGGCGCTGGCGGGGCCAGGAACGGCGCTCCGACATCGGGGCCGGCCAGAACGTCGAGCGACGCCGCGCTGTCGCGCACGGACCGGGTCAGCATGTGCGCGGCGCTGAGCCCGGCGCATCCCTCGGTGCCGTCCGGGCCGAACGGGTTGCGGGCCCGCGACGGCTTGAGCCCGAACAGGCCGCACCAGCCGGCCGGCAGCCGGATGGACCCGCCGGAGTCACTGCCGTGCGCGATCGGCACCAGGCCGGCCGCCACCGCCGCGGCGGACCCGGTGCTGGATCCGGAAGTCGATCGGTCGAGATCCCAGGGATTATTGGTGGGGCCCGGCAGCGTCGTCTCGCCGGAGTTGCCGAACTCGGACGTGGCGCTCTTACCGATCACGGTCAGCCCCGCCCGCCGCAGCCGAGCGGCGAACTCGGAGTCGTGGTCCGAGACGATCGGCGGGATAAACCTTGACCCGAGCCGCTGCGGCGAGCCCGTGTAGTGCGCCCCGATGTCCTTGAGCAGCGTCGGGACCCCGTAAAGCGCGCCGTCGGCAGGCCTGGCTGCCAGCCGCTTGAGCTGCTGGTCGAGATCCTCCATCCGCCACACGACCGACCCGAGAACGGGGTCGAGCTCGTCGATTCGCTCCAGGGCCGCCTCGGCCAGCTCACGTGGCGAGGCTTCGCCGGCCCGGATCAGCGCGGCCTGACCGAGCGCGTCGAGCTCAGCCAGTGACCACGCGGATCTCATCAATACGCCCCTAAGCCTGTCTCTCGATCGCCCTCGGGCGCCGCCCGGTCTTCACGATCACCAGGCTGCAACTTATATTGGCTGGAACATATACATCCGGGGTACGGCCGTCAAGACACTGCCAGAGTGCGTTATCGATCTGTATTTCGTTCTAAGGAGCCAACATGCCGATGTTCCTAGCAACCGGCCCGTACACCAGCGAGGGCGTCGCCGGCCTGGCCAAGACGGGAGCGACGCGGCGCGCGGCGCAGCTTGGCGCGATGGCCGAGGGGCTGGGCGGGCGGCTGGTGGGGATGTACTTCGGCCTGCACGAGAGCGACACCTACATCGTCCTGGAGCTGCCGAACACCGCCACCGCCGCGGCGATCGCCAAGGCCGTCAACGCGGCCGGCACCGGTCACTGCAACATGCAGCCGATCCTGACCCCGGAGGAGATGGACGAGGTCCTGAAGATCGACACCAGGTTCGCTGCCCCCGGCTCATAGCCGCCCAGAGGATTTTCGGCGAAGCTGATCAGGCGTCCTTCTGCCCGGTGTCGTCGAGGTACACCGGGGTGCGGCGGTCCTTGCGCGCCCTGATCATCTCCTCGAAGTTACCGGTCAGGTTCCGCACGTACAGCTGGGCCACGCCCTCGTGCCGCATGTGCGCTTCCAGGCTGGCGGCGTCCAGGCCCGACCACAGCAGCCGCTTGGTCAGCTCCACCCCCACGCGGCTCCAGCCGGTGATCCGCGCCGCGATGTCATAGCAGGTGCCAAGCAGCTTGTCGCCGGCGGTGACCTGTGAGACCAGCCCGATGCGGGCGGCCTCGGCGGCATCCACGTCACGGCCGGTGAGCATGATCTCGAAGGCGCGGGAGGCCCCGATCGCGCGGGGCAGCAGGTAGCTGAGGCCAAGCTCGGTGGAGGACAGCCCGTTGTTGATGCCCGCCGCGCGGAAGTACGCGGTGTCAGCGGCGATCCGGATGTCGAAGGCGAGCGAGAGGCACAGGCCTCCCCCGATCGCGGGCCCGTTGATGGCCCCGATCACCGGCTGATGCATCTTGCGGAGGGTGAGGATGACGTCGTCGAGCAGCTCCATGGCCCGCAGGGATATGCCCGGAACCGTGAGCCCGTCGATATCCGGTATCCGGCCGGCATCGACGAGGTCCGCTCCGGAGCAGAAGCCGGCCCCGGCGCCGGTGACCACGACCACGCGGGTGTCGTTGTCGCGGCTGATCTCCTCTAGTGCCTGCCGGAACGGGATCATCACGTCGAACGACATCGCGTTCATTCGCTCGGGGCGGTTCAGGGTGACGAGCGTGACATGCGGCCTGGGCTTCGTCGCGAGAAGAAACGGCATACCAGGCGACCGTAGAACGTGTTCTAGTTTCCGTCAACGTATGCTGGTCTCGAGGAGCGGGATGGTCCTGCCATGACCGGCATGCTGCGCGGCATCCGGCCGCAACATCAGCTCGGGCAGAGTTTCCTGATGGAGGCGGCCATCGCCGACCGTGAGGTCGGCTACGCCGGGATTGACGCGCGGGACACGGTCCTTGAGGTCGGCGCGGGAATCGGCAACCTCACCACACGGCTGGCCAGCCGGGCCGCGCGGGTGATCGCGATCGAGTGTGACCAGCAGTTCCGGCCGAATCTGGACGGCCTCGCCGCGGCGCACGGGAACATCACCCTGCTGTGGGGGGACGCGCTGGCCGTGCCGCTCCCGCCGTTCACCAAGGTCGTCTCCAACCTGCCCTACCGGGTGGCGCTGCCGATCGTCCTGCGGCTGCTGCAGCACCCGTTCGTCACCGGCGTGGTCATGCTGCAGCAGAACATGGCTCAGCACATCTGCGCCGACCCGGGCGAGGCAGGCTACGGCAGGATCAGCGTCACGGTCCAGCGCCGTGCCCGAGCCGAGTTGCTGGACACCGTGCCACGGTCCGCGTTCTGGCCGGAGCCCAAGGTCGACAGCGCGATGGTGCGGCTGCGGCCCGTTGCCGACCCATTCGGTGTGGCGTCCGACGAAGCGTTCAAACAACTCCTCGAGCACTCGTTCCGCTACCGCGACGACCGGCTGTCCGCGGCGCTGCGGCGGGTGGCCGGCGCGGCGGAGACGGTGCCGCTGCTGCCGGGCAGGCTGCGCGACAAGCGGGTGTCCGCGCTGACGCCAGCGGAGTTCGGCGAGGTCAGCAGGTTCCTTGACGCCCACAAGGTGCGCCTCCCGGCGGTCAGCACCGCGGCCAGCAGCGGTCAGCGCCGACGCGGGACTTAGGCTGTCTGCGGGCGTCGCAAACGCCTGGGCCGGCAAGGAGGGCACGGTGCCGGGGCCACAAGCCACACCCGAATATGCCCGGGAGGCAACCACTGCCGCCGCGGCGGCGATGGAGCACCTCACCGCTGCGAGCAAGCACTGCCTGGACGAGGCACAGCAGCAATCACGGCAAATGGACGACAACCACGTCGGCACCGAGCACATCGTCCTGGGCGTGCTGACCGCCGAGCGCGGTATCGCCGGGCTGCTCGCCAGCCATGGCATCACCGAGAAGGTTTTCCGCGCCCAGCTCTTTGAGGAGCCCGGGCCCAGCCCTGACGGGCGCATCCCGCTGACATCGCGAGCCCTGATGATCCTCGGCCTCGCCCGGTCCGCGGCGGCCGGCGACGGCGGAGCGATCTCCCCGCGGCACCTGATGCTCGGGGTAGTCGCCGAGTCCCGCGACTGGCGCAGGCGGGGATTCGACGGGCCGCATCATCTCGAGCAGGCGGCCACGGCGGCCGGGACGAGCCTCGCCACGATCGAGTCCGCCCTGTCTCGCGCCTAGCGCGCGGCCCTGCGCCGCTGCCCAGGGCCGGGGTCAGCCGCTGCGGTCGGTCAGCAGGTCGCGGATCGCCTCCTGGGCCAGCGAGGCGAGTTCGGCGCTGGAGACGCTGTCGAACGCATCTGCGCCCATGAACAGGCCACCGACAGCCCCCAGGGAGCACGCCATCCGGACCCGGTCGCGCAGTGACAGCGACGGATCGGCGAGCGCCTGCCGGAACCGCTGCTGGATGTCGTCGTGCTCCTCGTCGTGGTTCTTGCGGTGCAGCTTCTCCAGCGCCGCCTGATTGCGCTCGTGCATCAGGAAGAGCTTGCGCTGAGCCGCCATCTGACCCAGCAGTTCATTGAGCGCCGAACCCCAGGCCTCGAGCGTGATGGGCTGGTCGGCGAGGCGGGAGAGCGCCGCCTTGGCGAACTCGTGCTGGCGCATGTGCAGGGCCAGCAGGATTTCCTCCTTGGAATCAAAGTGGTAGTAGATCGACGGCTTCGTGATGTGCAGCCGTTCCGCGATCTCGCGCATGGAGGTGCCGTCGAAACCCTGGTCGGTGAACAGGTCCAGGGCGACGTCGAGGATGTTTTCGCGCGTGGACGCGCCGGCCAGGTCACCGTTGCCCTGCGCGCGGCCGGGCCGCTCATCCCGGGCCGGCCTGCTCCCGGCCGCGAGTGCTGCGTCTGGCTGCGTCACGGGGCCATCCTAGCGCCGATCCCGATACTTACCTACCGGTCGGTCGGCGAGATGTTATGCTTCTGGCATCTGCCTACCGACCGTTAGGTAGGCAGGCGTTGCTGAACTGCCGGGGGCGGCCGGCGATGGCTGAGGAGGAACGACGATGGGCGCAGCTACGACGACCAGGATCGGCGTGGTCCTCGGCAGCAGCCGGGAGCACCGGCTCGGAGAGCGGGTCATCCGGTGGGTGCTTGCCGGTGCCAAGGAGGTATCCGAAGCCGACTTCGCCGTGTTCGACCTGGCCTGCTATCAGCTCCCGTTCTTCGACGAAGCGATCGCGCCGTGGGACAACCCGGACCGTCATCCCGCGCCGAACGTGGCGCGCTGGCTGGAGGACATGGCCTCCGCCGACGGCTACCTGTTCGTCGTTCCCGAGTACAACCTCGCGGTCCCGGCCGTGGTCAAGAACGCCCTGGACCTGCTGGCCCACGAGGCAGACGCGAAGCCGGCATCGATCCTCTCCTACTCGGACACGTTCAACGGAGGCGTCACCGCCGGGCACGAGTTCCGTCTCGTCGTCAACAAGCTGGGGATGCTGCCACTGCCCAGGACCATTCCGCTGGCGCACGCCGAGCAGCTGCTTGACCCCGACGGCAACATGGTCGCGGAGTCTCGCTTCGCAAAGGTCCTCGCGCTGATCCTGCCCTACTTGCTCAAGGAGCTGGTGCGCTACGCCGCCACGCTTCGTCCGCTGCGCCAAGAGATGGCTGCCTGGGAGAAACCGTGGCGCGGCTAGCAACGGCCGATCCGCCGTCCGTGGCTGTCAGATGAACCCGGCCAGGCGGTAGAGGACGAGCGATCCAGCGACCGCCACGTTCAGGCTGGCGCCGGTGCCGATCATCGGAATCTCGACCGCCACATCGAGCAGATCGAGGGCCTCGGCGGGGATGCCCGTCTGCTCATGGCCCAGCACAGCGATCGTGCGCTCCCGGGCGGCGGGCAGATCAGCGAGCCGGATCGCCTCGTCGGCCAGCTCGACACCGATGACGCGGTATCCGGCCGACCGCTGATCCCGCAGCCACGAGCACGCATCTCCGCGGGCCCAGTGCACGCAGGCCGGGCGCCGCAAGGTGTTGCCGCGGGCCAGCGCCTCAGGAATCCAGGGCAGCCGCGGCACTGCCAGACACGCCCCGACCGCGTCGCAGGTCCGCAGCAGCGTCCCGAGGTTCACGCCGTGCAGTGGCCACAACGGTGCCGCGATGACGTGGTCCCAGCACTGATGACTGCGGTGCCGCCGCTGCCGGGCCAGATCGGTCCGGGACCGGGCCCGTATCCGTGGGCCGCTCACCACCCAGAGGGCCGCTCCAGGCCAGGAAGGCACAATCTTGAAATGCTCAAAGTCGCGGTGCTTCGCGGCGCACCAGGGCCATCACAAGCGGACAAGACTCACTCACGAGGATAACCGATGGTCATTCTCCGAACCTGAACCGCGGCGCGGGCTGGCTCAACATGGCGATCACGGGCGTGGTGGACCAGGCAGCGTTCAGTTCATCAGCGACGGCTGCGATCAGTTCGGGCACATCTGACGATGCCGACTCATGCATGGCTTCGGCCACGATCAGCACAGCCGCTGTCGAGTCTTGGACGGCCGACAGGCCGCTCTGCCGGTTGCTCCATCGGCGCGCGTGCACGTGCCCCGCCTGGTCCGCGAAGACCACCTCGCGAGGGCTGGGATGCTCGGTCTGCCCGGAGAAGGCCAGGTAGTTCTCATCCCCGCTGGCGTATCGGACTTCCAGGTCGCCGGTGACCTTAGCGAGGTCGAAGACGGCGACCGGGATGGCGAAGGCAGCCGACACCGCGTTGCACACGTCGACGAGCGGGTGTACCTGCGGGAGCACGCCGTCCTTGCGCAGCCGCCGCAGCAGTGCCTCCGAGGCGCACCGGTACTGGGTCGGCTTGAGTCCCATCCTGGTGAAGGCGCGCCGCCAGGCCCGGATCTCGGGCAGCTCACTCTCGGTCACCTCGGCGAGCCGGGAGGTCGCGATCGCGGTGAATTTCGCGACGCGATCACCGGCTGAGACGTCCGGGGTGATCCCGTCAGCGGCCATAACCCCCGCAACGAGCTCGGGGAAGTCACGCCAGATCTCACCAGAGTGCTGAAAGTCCACGGGATCACCTTGCCAGCCCTGGGTTGCGGGCGTTCGCTGGTCTCGTCCTGTACCGCCATGGCAGGAGGATGACACCGTGACGACCGATGAGACCCCCGCCGGGAGCGCCGAGTCGGCGCAGATCGACACCACCAAGGCCCATGGGGCGCGGGTCTACAACTACCTGCTCGGCGGCCGGGCCAACTTCGAGGTCGACCGCCAGGCAGCCGAACGTGCCTATGCGGCCTGGCCGGGCGGGATCGACGCCGTGCGTGCCGATGTGCGCGAGCACCGGGCGGCCTTAGGCCGCGTCGTCCGGTACTTCGTTCGCGACGCGGGCATCACGCAGTTCCTGGACATCGGCACCGGAATCCCGCAAGAGAACAGCGTGCATGAGGTGGCACTGCGGGAAGTGCCGGACGCCCGCGTTGTGTACGTCGACCAGGACCCGGTCGTGCTGGCCCACGCTCACGAGCTGCTGCGAGGCACGCCGGAAGGCGCGGTCAGGTATGTCCGCGGGGACCTGCGCGATCCGCAGCCGATCCTGCGCGAGGCGGCCACGACCTTGGACTTCTCCCGGCCAGCCGCCGTCTTGCTGTTCGGCATCCTGCACTTCTTCGCCGATGCCGACGACCCGCATGGCCTGGTCGGCGAGCTCACGGCGCCACTGGCGCCCGGCAGCTGCCTCGCGCTCACGCACCTGGCCAGCGACCTGCACTCCGAGGAGTTGTCCGAGACGTTCAACCGGCTGAACGCGGCCATGGCCGAGTCCGTCACACTGCGCAGCCGGGGCGAGGTAGCCGCGCTGCTCGGCGGGCTGGACCTGGTCGAGCCCGGGGTGGTGCAGGCCTCGCGATGGCGGCCGGGCCCAGGGACGGCCGTGCCCGAGTCGCAGATGTGGTGCGGAGTGGGCCGCAAGGCCAGCTGAGCTGACCGGTTCAGGCGGCGGCTGGATTATCTGCCGCCGATGCCGGCGGCGGCGCGGGTGTTCAGCACTCTGTCCGGCGTGATGCCCGCGCGTTCGGCTCGTTCGCAGCCGTTGTCGAGCCAGTCGAGCTGGCCGGGCGCGTGCGCGTCGGTGTCGATGGCGAACAGGCAGCCCGCGCCGGCCGCCTGCCGCAGCAGGTCGTCGGGCGGATCCTGGCGCTCGGGCCGGCAGTTGATCTCCACAGCGACGCCGTGCTCCCGGCAGGCGGCGAACACCGCGTCGGCGTCAAACACCGACTCCGGCCGGTTGCGGCGTCCGGTCGTCATCCGGCCGGTGGGGTGCCCGAGCACGTCGACGTGCGGGCTGGCGATGGCCGCAAGCATGCGCTCGGTCATCGGCCCGGCCGGCATCCGCAGCTTCGAATGCACGCTGGCCACGACGACGTCAAGCCGGGCCAGCAGGTCCTCGCGCTGATCGATACCGCCGTCTTCGAGGATGTCGACCTCGATCCCGCTCAGAATCCGGAACGGCGCCAGATCGGCGTTCAGCTTCTCGATCAGCTCCAGCTGCGCCACCAGCCGCTCGGCCGACAGCCCGTTGGCCACGGTCAGGCGGGGCGAGTGATCGGTCAGCGCGATCCACTCGTGACCCAGCACCTGAGCGGCCTCGGCCATCTCCCGCGGCGAGCTGCCGCCGTCGGACCAATCCGAATGCGTATGGCAGTCACCGCGCAGCGCTGCCCGCATCGCGGTACGCGGCGGTGGCTCGTAGGCAGCCTCGAGCCCGGCCAGGTAATCCGGCCGCTCACCCGCCGCGGCCTGACCGATCACGCTGGCGGTGGCGGGCCCGATGCCGTGCAGGTCCTGCAGCGTGCCGTCGGCGATCCGCCGGTCCAGCTCGCCGGCGGGCAGCGCCGCCACCACCGCGGCAGCCCGGCGGAACGCCTGCACCCGGTACGTCGGGGCGCCGGCGCGCTCCAGCTCGAACGCGATGCGCCGCAGCGCCGCTACCGGATCCATCCCCCATGGATATACCAGCGCGGCGGGTGCTCAGCTGTAGTAGTCGTTGCCCTTCGAAAACTCGACGAACGTGCACGCGTGGTCGCCGACAGTCCAGGCGTCGTGGCCAGGGGGCAGCAGCATCACGTCCCCGGCGGAGAAGTCCTCCTGCGAGCCGTCGCTCAGGACCACCCGCAGCGTGCCCGCCGTCACCAGCGCCACGTGCGGCAGCTCGCACTCGTCTGTTCCCGCATAGGGCTTCAGGTCGTTCGACCACTTTGCGCCAGCCTGGAAGGTCACCTCGGTGACTGCGACGCCGTCGAGTTCGGCCGTCTTCTTGGAGATGAGCCCGTGCACGTCGGCCTTGACGTCAGCGAGGTGGGCCTTCTGCATGGCTGGGTTGTACGTCGGCATGATCTCAAGCGTGGCCGGCCGCCGCACAGAAGTCGAGGACTTCGGTCGGATACATAGGTTGCGCTCCGCGGTCTCTAGAGGCGGATGAGGGCCTTGCCGCGCAGGCCGCCACGGCGGAGCTCGTCCAGCACCTGCCCGGCGTCGTCCAGGTCGGCGGTGGAACGGACGCGCGCGGTGATCGTGCCGTCTGCGAGCATATGCGCGACCGCGGTCAGCCCTTCGGGTGATATCAGCGGATTTGCGGCTGAGGAATGGTTGTGCGCGGTGATCTGGCGGTCAGCAAACCAGCCTTCGTCCGCCGCGAAGATCGTCGAGACCAGGTGTCCGCCGGGCTGGATGACCTCGGCGTCGCGGCGGATGGCGTCCTTGCCACTGATCAGATCGAGGACGGCGTCAACGCCGTCCGGATGAGCGGCCCGGATCGCGTCGATCACGTCAACGGCCTGGCTGTCGTACACCTCCTCGGCTCCGAGACGACGAGCCTCGTCCGCTTCACCGCGAACGGTCGCGATGACCTGCGCGCCTCGGGAACGCGCCATCTGCACCGCGTAGCCGCCAACCCCGCCGGTGGCGCCCATCACCACGACGTGCTGGCCCGCGGCGATCTCGAGCAGGTCCACGGTCCGCAGCGCGGTGACCGCGGGAATCGGCAGCGCGGCGGCCTGGTCGTCGGCTACGCCGTCGGGGGTACGGGCCAGCGGCTCCATCTTGGCCGCCGGGGCGACCGCGGTGTACTCGGCATATGAGCCGTGCGTTCGCGCCATGCCGAAGACACGGTCGCCGGCCTGCAGGCCGTGTTCCCCGGGCGGGACGCGTTCCGCCACGCCGGCGAAGTCAATGCCGACAACAAACGGATATGGCGAGGCGGCGGTCAGCCGCCCGAGCAGGTTGTTGTCGAGCGGATTGACCCCGGCGAACCGCACCTTCACGACGAACGCGCCATCGGCGGCCGGAACGGGCAGGTCGTGGACGGACGGGGGCTCGCCGAAGCTCCGGACGGCAAATGCGCGCATTCTGGCCTCCCTGCATGGGTACCGCCCCGGCGAGTCAGGCGGGCTGCGGGCGCTCCAGCCGGTCCCGGCGCTGCGAGCGCATCGGCTCGGGAAGCTCCATGGTCGCGAACGCCGCCGGCCAGTCGGCCGGGCCGTACCCGGCGCCGAGGTCACAATGGTGCAGCTCGACCTCGACCAGCCGGCGGGTCAGCAACTGCTCGGCCGGGAACGGTCCCGAGTCCGGGACCCGCACCGGGAACTGCCAGGCCTCGTCGGGCAGACCCTTCATGACCGTGCGGAGGGCCATGGCCGCGGCGGCCAGGTCGTCTACCAGCTCCTTCGCCTTGAGCCGCGCGCCCTCCTCGATGCCGGCTTCCCGTGCCTGCGCGCTCGCATAGGCGCTGCGCTGCTGCCCGGACCGCGCCCCGGCCAGCAGGTTGCGCATGCCGTCGGCGTTACGGGCCAGGTGCGCCAGGACGTGCGCCCGGCTCCAGCCGGGCAGCAGCGACGGCCGGCGCAGGTCCGGCTCGGAGATCACGCGGGCCGTCCCGAGCAGGCGCTGCGTACCGTCGTCGATCTGGTCGAAAAGCTGGCGTTGCGCGGCATCCACCTGAACACCTTAGAGTGCCGCCCCGGCCGGCGGATAAGACGGGGAGGGAGTGCCGCGGGCCGCCCGCCACTCAGGTGCCGGCCCGAACCCGAGGCCGAGACGTTCAGTGCTGTATCACCGGCCCCGTCAGCCCCGGCCGCCCCAATCACGAACCGCTCAGGTATTCGATTTTCGCCTTTCTTGAAGATCTAGGAGGATCGCGAGCAAATGCTGCACGTCAGGCTCCTAGATCTTCCATGAACCCGGCTGCCGCTCCCTCCCGAACGGTCTGGCGCCGCGGCCACGGCGTGTGAGCGGCATCGGCAGGCTATCCGGATAAGTCCTTCAGAAGGCCCTGGCGGACAACGCTGACCATGCGGTCGCTGGCGGCCGGATCCGCTGCGGTCGGCGTCCTCGCCAGGCAGCCGGTGAGGAGCGCTTTCACGTCGGCCACGTCAACGTCTTCCCGGATGGCGCCCGCCCGCTGCGCGCGGAACAGAAGGCTGCTCAGCGCCCCCAT
Organism: Streptosporangiaceae bacterium; assembly: GCA_030041195.1. Next base: position 50,043 of record JASHOI010000013.1, read on the forward strand.
CACATCGATCCCGTCGCGCTTGGCGGCCGCCTCGAGGTCGAAGCCGGCGCCGGCCAGGGCTTCTGCCAGGCCGCGGTTCGCCGTACCTTCCGCGATGACCAGGGAGAAGAATTCGAAGAACGCGGCGCCCGGGTCGTCGCCGCGCGCGAGCTCGGCGGCCTGGTCGGCGAGCCGCCCGGCCCGGCTGAGCATGATCGCCTCGAACAGCGCTTCCTTGGTCGGAAAGTGCCTGCTGACGGTACCGGTGCCCACCCCGGCCCGGCGCGCGATTTCGTGTACGGGGACCGACAGCCCGTCGGAGGCGAAGGCCTCGACGGCCGCGTCCAGGATCAGCGCCCGGTTGCGCCGCGCGTCGGCACGCAGCGGCCGACCCGTCTGCCCTCCTTGCGGTGAATCCATGAGTCCGTGACGCTGCCTCGTCTCGCGCGGTTGACAAACGGGATGCACATCCCGGATAGTAATCGGGACAGCCATCCCGATTGTATGTCACCGGCGCACCCGACAGCGGAGGTGCCGCAGATGAGGGGACACGATCATGAGCCGCAACGGCAGTGGCCGCTGGACTGACGCCGACATTCCTGGCCTTGGCGGCAAGACGGCGGTCGTCACCGGAGCCAACACCGGCCTTGGCTTCGAGACGGCGCGAGTCCTCGCCGGGCACGGCGCGATCGTGGTCATGGCCTGCCGCGACATCGGCAAGGCCCAGCAGGCGGCCAGCCGGATCCGGGCGGCAGTGCCGGGCGCGGACGTGAACGCGGTCCACCTGGACCTCGGCTCGCTCGCCTCGATCCGCGCCACCGCCGCCCGGCTCCGCACCGACCATCCGCGGATCGACCTGCTGGTCAACAACGCGGGCGTGATGATGCCGCCGTACCGGAAGACCGAGGACGGCTTCGAGATGCAGTTCGGCACCAACCACCTCGGTCACTTCGCGCTGACCGGGCTCGTCCTTGACCGGATGCTGGCGGTGCCCGGCTCGAGGATCGTCACGGTCAGCAGCAACGGCCACCGGATGGGGCACATCTACTTCGACGACCTCGCCTTCGAGCGCGGATACCGGCGCATGCGCGCCTACGGGCAATCCAAGCTGGCCAACCTGATGTTCACCTATGAGCTGCAGCGGCGGCTCGCAGCGACAGGCGCGGCGACGATCGCCCTGGCGGCACACCCCGGCAGCGCGTGGACCGAACTGCAGCGGTACACGCCGCTGTGGATGCGGGCGGTCGCGCGGATGACGCCCGCCCACAGTGCGGCGCTGGGCGCGCTTCCGACGCTGCGCGCCGCGGCCGATCCCGCGGCTCGGGGCGGCGAGTACTACGGCCCCGGCGGCTGGAACGAGCTGACCGGCGGCCCGGTACGGGTCCAGTCCAGCGCGCGGTCCCACGATGCCGACGCGCAGCGCCGGCTCTGGCAGGTATCCGAGCAGCTCACCGGCGTCACGTATCACATCGCCGCGGCGACCGGCCAGCACAGCTGGTGACCGCGCGGGAGCCGACCCGTCCGCCCAGATGGCCGCGGCCTGGGCCGGTTCACCCTGGTTCGCCAGGCCGCGCTCGCTCGAGCCAGCTCGTGACCGCACGTCCCCAGTCCTCGGGGACCTCCCAGAACGTCATGTGACCGGCCTCGAGGAACTGCATTTCGGCGGCGGGCATGGCGTCCTCAAGCTCGGCCGACAGTTCGGGCCTGGTCAGGATGTCGTGCCGGCCGGCCAGCACGAGCACGGGCTGCCGCACGCGGGCAAGCTCCGAGAGCGTGTCGTGGTCGCGGCAGGCGGCCGCGGCGGCGGCGAAGCCGCCAAGGTCGGGAGCTGGCGTGGCCCGGAACTCGCCGACGGACTCCGGCTTCGCCGCGAGATAGCCGGGCGACAGGCAGAACAGGAGCAGGCTGTCCATGAGCTGTGCGGCGAGGCCTTCCCCGGCGAGCGAGCCCCAGTGCTCGAACAGCACGCGCAGGAACGTGTCGCTGCGCCCCCATGAGTTCGACAGCACGATCCCGGAGACGTCACGGGGATGCCTGAGCACCCATTCCTGGCAGATGGCGCCGCCCATCGACGATCCGATCGCGACGCACGGCTCCAGCCCGAGCGCCCGGTGCAGCGCGTGGGCGTCCTCGGCCAGGTCGCCGATGCGGTACGGACCCGGCGTGATCGGGCCGAGGCCGATCCCGCGGTTGTCGAACGTGACGCAGCGCCGCGTCGCGCTGAGGAAGGGCAAGACCGGTTCCCAGGACGCGTGGTCGTCCCCAAGGCCGGCGACCAGGACGACCGGCGGAGCCCCGGCGGGACCGTGGATCTCCACCGCGAAGCGCCCGCGCTCCGTATCAACGAACTCGATCACCGTGCCACCCGTCCAGGTCGATGAGGTGCTACGGACCATACAGCAGCGAGGTGATGAACCCCGCCGGCAGCCAAAGCTAAGATCCAGAGAATGGACGGGCTGCCGGCCGAGAGCGCCGACGTGGTGATCATCGGCGCCGGGCCCGCGGGCCTGACCGCGGCCCGGCAGATCCGGGCGCTCGGCAACGCGTCGGTGCTCGTACTCGAGCGCGAAGCGGAGGCCGGCGGGATCCCGCGGCACAGCGACCACACCGGCTACGGGGTGCGCGACCTGCGGACCGTGCTCACCGGCCCGTCATACGCCCGCCGCCTGGCCGACCTGGCGGACCGGGCCGGCGCGGACATCAGGACCTCGACCATGGTCACCGGGTGGGCGGGCGACCGCTCGCTGCTGGTGACCAGCCCGGCGGGGCGGCGGCGGATCGACGCGCGTGCCGTGGTTCTGGCCACCGGAGCGAGGGAACGGCCGCGCCCGGCGCGGCTGGTGCCGGGTGACCGCCCGGACGGGGTGCTCACCACCGGGCAGCTGCAGAACCTCGTGCACCTGCGCCACGCCGTGGTGGGCCGCCGCGCCGTGGTCGTCGGGGCCGAGCTGGTCAGCTGGTCCGCCGTGCTGACGCTGCGGCAGGCCGGCTGCGCGACCGCGCTGATGACCACCGAGCACGCGCCGCCGGAGTCGTACGCGGCGGTTACCCTGGCCGGGCGGATCGGGCTCGGCGTCCCGGTCACCCGGCGTACCCGGGTGAGCCGCATCATCGGGCGGGACCGGGTCCGCGCCGTTGAGCTCCTGCACCTGGACAGCGGGCAGCGGCGCGTCTTCGACTGCGACACCGTGGTCTTCACCGGCGGCTGGATCCCCGATCACGAGCTCGCACACCTTCGCGGCCTCGAGATCGACCCGGGGCACGAGGGCCCGGTGGTGGATTCGGCGCTGCGCACTACCGCAGCGGGCGTCTTCGGGGCCGGCAACCTGGTGCACCCCGTCGACACCGCCGACGTCGCGGCCCTGGACGGGCGGCACGTGTCCGCGCAGGTCCTGCGGTACCTGGAGAACGGGACAGCCCCGCTTCCGGCCGTGCGGGTCACCGCCGAGCCGCCGTTCACCTGGGTGAGCCCGGGGATCCTCCGCCCCGGCGACATCCCGCCGGCCCGCGGCCGTGCGCTGCTGTGGGCCACGGAGTACCGGCCGCTCCCCCGGGTCGTGATCAGGCAGCACGGCCGGGTCATCGCCCGGCGCCGGCTGCCCTGGCCGGTCTCGCCCGGGCGCGTGTTCCGTGTTCCGTGGGACCTGTTCGCCGGCGTCGATGCCGAGGCGGGCGACGTCCAAATCGGCCTTTCCTGACCAGCAACGGCCCGTGCTGTCACATCGCGGCTGCCGGGCGGGTCAATGAGGCGGGACCCGTACCGACGGCAAGGAGATCACCATGGATGCCCGCCTCAACCTCCGCGGCAGCAGCGTTTCGGCCAGCTTCGGGAAGCACCTGAACGCGGCGGGCGCGGCCGTGACCGAGTCGGCCCTGCCCGCGGCCACGCAGGAGCTGGTGAAGATCAGGGCCAGCCAGATCAACGGCTGCTCCGGCTGCACCGACATGCACACCAAGGACGCGGAGCACGCCGGCGAGAGCCGGGCGCGGCTCAACCTGATCGCCGCGTGGCGGGACGCGACGGTCTTCACCGACGCCGAGCGGGCCGCCTTGGAGCTCACCGAGCAGGGCACCCGCCTCGCCGACGCGGCCGGCGGCGTCACCGACGAGGCCTGGGCGAACGCGGCCAAGCACTACGACGATGAGCAGCTCGCGGCGCTGGTGTGCCTGATCGCAGTGATCAACACCTACAACCGCCTGAACGTCATCGTCCGTCAGCCCGCCGGCGAGTACCAGCCCGGCCAGTGGGGGTAACGGCCCGCATGCCAGCGCCGCGCCATGACGGAACCCCGGGCCGGCGGGGCTTGCGTAGGCTCGGTGTGTGATGCCCGACGAGCTCGTGCTGCTGCCGCTGCCGACGCTCCGCGGCAGCCGGGTCGTGCTGCGCGAGGGGCGGGAATCGGATGCCAATGACCGGCTGCGCTATCCCATCGACCCTGAGGAGGAGGACGCCTACGGCTCGGCCTGGCGGCGCGAATGGGATGGCCGCCGCTACCACACCCGGGAGACGGTGACGGGCGACGCTGGCCCCGCTGAACCCGGCAGTTACGGCTGGGCGGTCGAGCACGAAGGGCATTTTGTCGGCGGCGCCGGGCTGCGTGTCGACGCCGGGCAGCACCGTGCGACCTACACCTTGGGCCTGTTTGTGCCCGACTTGCGTGGCCACGGCCTGGGCAAGGAAATAACCCGGCTGGTGCTGGCGTGGGCCTTCGGCGAACTCGGGGTGCACCGCGTCGAGCTGGAGGTGCTGGCCGGCAATACCCGGGCCATTCGCTGCTACCGCGCGTGCGGATTCCGCCAGGAGGGCATCCGCCGCGAGGCCGAGCTCTACCCGGATGGCTGGAAGGACTTCATCCTGATGGCCGTGCTGCAGCCCGAGTACGTGGTCAGCGCTGCGTCTGGAATGGCTCGATGAGCTGACCGGCCATCAGCAGCAGGGCGGGGGCGGTCGCGCCGTCCTGCTCAACCGGCACCGGCCGGCCGTCAAGGCCGGTGGGCCCGACGGCGTCGCCGCGAGCGGGGAACCTCGCGCGGCCGGCCAGCATGTCCCAGATCGTCAGCACGACGCCGAGGTTGTACTGCTGGGTCTCTGGGTCGTGGTGCAGCCGGTGGTAGGCGGGGCTCACAATCACCCGGCCCACCGGGCCGAAGGTCCAGTTCAGGTTGGCGTGCTGCAGGGTGCCGATGCATACGTAGACCGTGATCACCACCGGAGCGATCGCGCGCGTCGGCATCAGGATGGCGACCGGAACGGCCGCCAGCAGGAACCCCGTCGTGTGCATGAGCGGGTGCGCGCGGAACGACGTGAGCACGCTCAGCTCCTCCTGGCTGTGGTGCAGGGCGTGAAAGCGCCAGAGCAGATCGAGCCGGTGATCGGCGTAGTGGGCCAGCCAGTTGGCGGCGTCCATCGCCACGACGGTTATCGGGATGAGCACCCAGCCCGGCCAGTCCTGCGTCGACCGCAGCTCAATCCAGCTGGCGTGGCTGCTGATCAGCACGGCAGCCCCGACGCTGAGCAACGTCATCAGCGGGATCACCACGAGCGCGTGCAGGCCCAGGAAACACGCATCCTGGACGTGGCCGCGGGCCAGGACGCCGCGGCGCTCGGCCGGCCATATCCGCTCGCAGACCCCGGTCACCACGACCAGCACCACCAGCAGCGGGGCGGCAAGCTCGGCCCGGCCCGCCGAGAGCACCGCCTCCAGGCGGCCCTGCTTGAGCAGATCGGTGATGGCGACCCACAGGATCAGAGCCGTGACGCCGGCCACGCCAAACGAGGACAGGCACAGCCGCCGCCACCACGCGAGCCGAGCCCCGGCCGGCCCGCCGGCGGCCGGGTCCTGGCCCACAGCAGCCAGTGGCACACGGTCAGCGGCCGGTCCGATGTCGACCTGCGAAGCAGACACCACAACTCCTCGTCTCGTGCCGCAGGACACCGGGCCCGCGGCAGCAGGCACCCACCCCGCCCCCCTGACTGAACGGGGCTGGCACCGTACCGGTTCGAAATACCGGCCCGGTACGTTCGAGGACGTGACCATGGCTCGGCTCGGCCTCACCAGGCAGCAAATCGTCGCGTTCCGGCGGCACGTCGGCGCGCTGGACGAACGGCTTGCACGCGGGCCGTCCTCGCTCCGGCGTGCGGCCTGGGCTGGGCTGCAGGACAGCATGCCGCGTGCCGCGGTGCTGTCGATCCACGCGCGGGTCGAGGGCACCGAGCCCGCCACCTGGGAGGATCCGTCGCTGGTGCAGATCTGGGGACCGCGGTTCAGCGTGTTCGTGGTTCCCGCGCGCGACCTCGCGGTGTTCACGCTCGGGACGATGCCCGACGATGCCAGGGGCCGGGCACGGGCGGAGGATCTGGCCGCCCGCCTGGCCGCCCTGCTCGGCGGCACCCGGATGACCTACGGAGAGGCCGGACGCGCGCTTGGCGTGCATCACAACAGCCTCAGATACGCGGCGGCGACCGGCACGGTCCTGATCCGCTGGGACGGCGCGCGGTCGTCGACGGTGTGGACCGTGCCGCGGCCCGAGGTCGACCCCGGCGACGCGCGTCTCGAACTCGCGCGCCGGTACCTGCACGTCTACGGGCCCGCCACGCCGGAGTCCTTCGGCCGGTGGTCCGGGCTCGGCCGGCGGCACGCGGGCGTGGCGTTCGGGGCACTCGGCGGGTCGCTGACCCCGGTGCGGACGCCCATCGGCGAGGCGTCGATCCTCACCCGGGACGAGGCGGCCTTCCGCGCCGCCCCGGGGCCGCCGGCCGCCGCGCGGCTGCTGCCGAGCGGCGACTCTTATCTGCTGCTGCAGGGAACCGATCGCGAGCTCATGGTGCCGGACGCCGACCGCCGCCGCGAACTGTGGACCCCGCGCGTCTGGCCCGGCGGCCTCCTCGTCGGCGGGGAGATCGCTGGTACCTGGCGGCGGGCGGACACCACGATGACCGTGCAGCCCTGGCGGCGCCTGTCGGCCGCGGAACGCGACGCGGTCGCGGCGGAGGTGGACTCCCTGCCGCTGCCCGGCATCCGCGGACGCATCGCCCTGCGCTGGGACGACCGCAGTTAGTTCCGCTGCGTCTGCGCGTTTACCGGCATCATCCTCATCGTCGAGATGACTAGCCTGTCCCCCGCGAGCCTGCATTTTCATCGGACGCAGGACCGTCCGCGTCGCTCGCTCTCTGCGATCGGGCGTCGTCCATCTGCCGGGACTCGAGGGCGGCATTGCCCCGCTCGATGTCCTGAGCCGACCGCCCGGTTTCCTTCAGGTAGGCCTCCGTGTCATCATCGCCCCCCCGCTGTCGTCGCTTGCGTACCAACTGGGGAATGCCGATGGCTGCCCCGCCAAGCAAGAGTCCGACAACGGCGTCAACTACCGGATAGTCCATGACGAGCGCCTTCCCAAAAACTCCGTTCGTCCCGTTATCCCAATGCCATCACGAGTGCCTCAGCCAGTGCTACGCAGGAAAGCCTCACGGACGGCGACATCCCCGCCTTCAACCGCGAGATGCTCACCGTTTTCGCGGCGGCTCGATCCGCGGCCGGAGGCTAGATCCGGCGGCCCAGGCCGACATAGTTCTCGGCCAGCGAGGTCGACGCGGCCTCCGAGGTGCACACGTAGTCCCGGTAGGACTCCTGCAGCCGCCGGTCGTAGGCGTCGTAGGAATCGAAGGAGTGCAGCAGCGTCGTCATCCACCAGGAAAAGTGCTGCGCCCGCCACACCCGCCGCAGGCACGCCCGTGAGTACCCGTCCAGCAGCGCCTCCTCCCCGCTGTCGTACCAGGCGGCGAGCGCCTCGGTCAGCACGGTGACGTCGAAGGCGGCCAGGTTCAGGCCCTTGGCGCCGGTCGGCGGCACGATGTGGGCGGCGTCCCCGGCCAGGAACAGCCGCCCGTACTGCAACGGCTCGGCCACGAAGCTGCGCATCGCGGTGATGCCCTTCTCGACCACCGGGCCGGTGGACAGGCGCCAGCCGGGCACGGTCTCCAGCCGGGCTGCCAGCTCGGTCCAGATCCGGTCGTCCGGCCAGTTCGCGATGTCCTCGTCCGGTGCCACCTGCAGGTAAAAGCGGCTCAGGGTCGGGCTCCGCATGCTGTGCAGGGCGAAGCCGCGGGGGTTGCTGGAGTAGATCAGTTCCTCCGAGGACGGCGCAACGGCGGCGAGGACCCCGAGCCAGCCGAACGGGTACTCCTTGTCAAAGAACGTCAGCACGCCCGCCGGGATCGCGTCCCGGCAGACCCCGTGGAACCCGTCACAGCCCGCGATGAAATCGGCCTCGATGACCTTGCGCTCACCCTGGTGGGTGAAGGACACCCGGGGATTGGGGCCGTCGAAACCCTCCGGCACCACGTCGGCGACCTCGAACAGGATCTCCCCGCCCGCCGCCAGCCGCGCCGCGATCAGATCCTTCACCACTTCCTGCTGGCCGTAGACGGTGATCGCGCGGCCGGGTACCAGCTTCTCGAACGCGATCCGGTGGCCCTGCCCGCCGAACCGCAGCTCGATGCCGTGATGCACCAGGCCCTCGCGCAGCATCCGGTCCCCCACGCCGGAGTCGACCAGCGTGTCGACGGTGCCCTGCTCCAGCACGCCGGCCCGGACCCGGTGCTCGACATAGTGGCGGCTGCGGGCCTCGATCACCACGGACTCGATGCCGCGCAGGCGCAGCAGGTGCGCCAGCAGCAGCCCGGCAGGCCCGGCGCCGACAATCGCGACCTGCGTACGCATTGGGGCTCCTTCCGCGCTGGCCTCGCCGGCCTAAGCCGCGCCGGCGATTGAGAGGACGATTGAGAGGATAGGCCCGCCACCTTCCGATTCCGAACGGCAGTGCGCATTGCGGCCAGCCGGCAGGCGAAAGCTCAGCCGGATTTCGTCAGTGCCGCCGGAGCGCGCTCCCTGGTACAATCCTCATATGTCTGAGGACTTGCGGCTGCCGGCGTCTGAGGACCGCCGGCTTCCGGCCGAGGCCCGGCCATGCCGCTGACGTCGCTGCGGCGCAGCCCGCTGGTCGAGCTGGCCGTGAGCCAGCTGCGTGAGCAGGTGCTGTCCGGGCAGTGGCCGGTGGGCGGCCGGCTCCCGTCCGAGACCGAGCTCGCCCAGCGGCTCGAGGTGGGTCGCTCCACGGTGCGGGAGGCGGTGCGGGCGCTGGTCCACGCGGGACTGCTGGAGACGCGGCAGGGATCGGGCACCTACGTCCGCGCGGTCACACCGCGGGCGGACTGGGAGCCGCGGCTGCGCCGGGCCGCCGTGCTCGAGGCCTACGAGGTGCGCGAGGCGCTCGAGGTGCAGGCCGCGCGGCTGGCCGCGAGCCGGCGTACCGAAGCGGACATCGAGGCGCTGGCCGTGTGCCTGGCCGAGCGGGATCGCGCCGCCGGCGATGATGCCAGCTTCGTCGAGGCCGACCTCGCCTTCCACCGCAGCGTCGTGGCCGCCGCGCACAACCCGCTGCTCGCCGAGATGTTCGACTCGTTCGCGGCCGTGCTCCGTGAGGCGCTGATCGCGATCCGGTCCGACCAGGCCGTCCGGAGCGCCGGCTCGGACGCCGCACACGCCCGGCTCGCCGCGGCCATCGAGGCGGGCGACGCCGCCGCGGCCGTCCAGGCCACCCACGACCAGCTCGATCCCACCGCCGCCAACCTGCGAACGCTGATCGACCGGTGAGGCCGTCATGACACGCCCCTTCTCGCTGCACAGGCCAAGTCATCAGACATCTGCTTGCTCTGTCCAACCCTCCCGCCCCACCCGACCGCCCCGCCTCACCCGAACCGGCCCGATCCTGGCTCTGCTGGCCGGGACCCACGCGGTCGATGACCTGTACCAGGGTGCCGTGCCCGCGCTTCTCCCGTTCCTGGCCCTCGAGCGGCACTACACGTACGTGGGGCTCACCGGCATCACGCTCGCGGCGACGTTCCTGTCCAGCGCGGTCCAGCCGGCCTTCGGGGTGATCACCGACAAGCACCGGCTCGGCTGGCTGATCGCGGCGGGCCTGTTCGTCGCCGGGATCGGCGTGGGCCTGTCCGGCCTGGGTGACAGCTACGCGATCACCTGGCTGGCGATCGCGCTGTCCGGCGTGGGCGTCGCGGCGTATCACCCCGAGGCGACCCGGACCGCGCGCGGCGTGGCCGGGAACTCCACCCAGGCCATGAGCTGGTTCTCGGTGGGCGGCAACCTCGGGATCGCGCTCGGGCCGGTGCTGGTGACCCCGGTCCTGCTGATGACCGGGCTGCGCGGGACGCCGCTGCTCGCGGTGCCGGCCGTGGCCATGGCCGCGCTGCTCGCCGCGCGCCGTCCCTGGCGCCAGGCGCACGCGGCCGGGCGGGCTTGGCAGTCGGAGCGGACCGCGGCGGCGGGCAACGACCGCCAGCCGCGCCGGGACGACTGGCGCAGCTTCATCCGGCTGACCGCGGTCGTCACCACGCGCTCGGTCGCGTACTTCGGCGTCGCCTCGCTGCTCGCGCTGTTCGTGATCCGCCGGTTCCACGACCCGACCGCGGTGGGCTCGGCGGCGCTGACCACCTTCGTGGCGGCCGGCGCCGTCGGCTCGCTGACCGGCGGCTGGCTCGCCGACCGGTGGCGGCGGCTGGCCACGGTCCGGCTCGGCTACGCCTGCGCGATCCCCGCGCTCGTGCTGCTGGCAACCGCACCCGACGTCGCGGTCGTGTTCGCCGCCGCGATCCTCTCCGGGCTGGCCCTGTATCTTCCGTTCGCGGTGCAGGTCACGCTCGGCCAGGACTACCTGCCGAACCGGATCGGCACGGCCAGCGGCGTCACGCTGGGGCTGGCCATTTCCATCGGCGGGCTGGCCGCGCCGCTGTTCGGGTTCCTGGCCGACCAGTATGGGCTGGCCGTGTCGCTCGGGGTCATCGCCGTCCTCCCGGTGCTGTCGGTTGTGCTCGCGGCCCGGCTTCGCGAGCCCCGGGCGGCCGTCGCGTGACCGCCGCGATCAGGCGCCGGCCGCGAGCCAGCGCCCGAAGAAGTCCGCCTGCGCCCGGAGCATGCCGACGATGACCGGCGGCTGCCAGAGCATGTGCGTCACCCCGGGCAGCATGAGCGTGCTGTGCTCGCGCGAGCTTGCCAGCAGTTCCCCGGACAGCAGCAACGTGTGCCGCGGGTGGACGTTGTCGTCGGCCAGCCCGTGGATGAGCAGCAACGGCCTGCGCAGGCCGGCCGCCAGCGGCAGCAGCGACGTCTGGTCGTACGCCTCGGGGTGGAACCCCGGATGGCCGAGGTAACGCTCGGTCGCCGCGGTGTCGTAATAGCGCCAGTCGGTGACCGGCGCCCCGGCAACCGCCGCGCGGAACACGTCCGGCCGGCGCAGCACGGCCAGCGCGGCGAGGTATCCACCGAACGACCATCCGCGGATGCCGACGCGGTCCGGATCAAGTTCTCCTGGATAACGGGCCGTTACGCTGTCCAGCGCCGCCACCTGGTCGTCGAGCGCCGGTGTGGCCACGTCCAGATAGAACGCGCGCTCCCAGCCCGGGCCCCGGCCCGGCGAGCCCCGGCCGTCGGCCACGACCACCGCGAACCCCTGGTCGGCCAGCCACTGCGGCTCGTTGAACAACCGGCGCGCCTTCAGCACCTGCTGGCTCGGCCCGCCATACGGGGCCATCACAACCGGCAGCGGCCCGGTCGGCCGGTGGCCGTCCCGCGGCAGGATCACCGCGGTCCGCAGCTCCCGGTCGCCGGACTTCAGCAGCGTCACCTGCGGCGCGAACGCCGACTCCCTGGGCAGCGACCCGACGGTGCCGGCCAGGCGGCCGTCCCGGTACACGCGCACGGTGACGCCGTCGGTCTCCAGGGTTTCGGACGAGACCGCGAGCAGGTTTCCGCGCACCGTACCGGTGTGCAGGCCCTCGTTCCGGCTGATCTGCTCGATCTCGCCGGTTAGGTGATCGACCGTGTACAGGTGCTGCTCGGTCGGCTCGGTGGTGGCCAGGAACACCGTCCGCGCCCCGGCCGCGACCACGCCGGCGACCTGCAGGCCCGGGGGCGTGCAGGGCTGGTCGTCAGCGAACAGCCGGTAGGTGTCATCGGCGATCGCGGACCGCAGCAGCCGGCCGTCGGGCAGCCAGCGCGGCGTGCCCGGCATGAGCTGCAGCCAGGCCGGGTCGGTGTCCGCGTGCACCAGCGACGTCTCGCCGCTGTCGGGGTCGACGGTGCGGATCTCGGCCAGGTGCTGGTCCCGCGCCAGCAGCGCCAGGGTCGGCGGGCTGCCGCGCTCCCACTGCGCCGACATCAGGTACGGAAGCCGCTCGTCCGGGGCATCCCGGACCGCGACGACGCCGCCGTCGAGCCCGGCCACGATCAGGCGCACGAGCGCGTTCGCGTGCCCGGCCAGCGGGTAGCGCTGCCGGACCGGCTTTTCCTCGTTGTACGTGGGATCCGCAAGCCAGCAGGAGGTCACGTCGCTGGTGTCCACGCGCGCGACCAGCAGCCGCCGGCCGTCGGGACCCCACCAGAAGCCGTGCTGGCGGTTCTGCTCCTCGGCGGCGGCGAACTCCGCGGCGCCGTAGCTGACCTCGGGGTCGTCGTCGGAGAGCTCGAGGATGTTCTCCCCGTCCAGCGTGACCACCCGCAGCGAGCGCTCGTGCAGATACCCGACCGCGGCGCCGGCCGGGTCGATGTGCGGATCCACGCACTCCCCGCCCGCCGGCACCGGGCGGGTGCTGCCGGTGGCCAGGTCGCAGACGAAGAGCCGGCCCGAGAGCGCGAACGCCGCCAGCCGGCCGGCCGAGTCGGTCGAGTACGCAACGATGCCGCGGGCAGACTCGCGCATCCGTTCCCGGCGCCGCAGTTCCGCGGCGGGAATCACCTCGGCCGCGCCGCCGAGCAGGTCGCGAGGGTCGGCCAGCAGGCGCTGCTCGCCGGTGTCCAGGTCGAGCGACCACAGCGCGGTCGCCGGGTCGTCGGCGGCCAGCGCCCGCAGGAAGAGCAGGCGGCCGGGGCCGGGCTCTGGCAGCAGCGTCAGGTCACGGGGCCGGCCGAGGGCGAACCGCCGGCTGCCCGCGTAGCTCTCCAGAACCTCATCACGAGTTCCCACGTCCCCCCCCGTAGTTCAATGATCTAGGAGGATCCGCGGCAAATACCGCACGCGATCCTCCTAGATCACGAAAATCGAATGCGTGAGCGGATCTTGAGAGGGCTGCTGGGGCCGATGGGACGAGCGGTACAGGACGGAACGGCCCGGCTCGCATCCTGCACCCGCCACCGTACGTCGCTCGTGTGGCGATCGCCTAGCGCCGGCTCGGCGGGCCGGTACAGGCGGCCGCGATCCGGCCGCGAGCAGCAGCTTCCCGCGGGTGCCGCGGCCGGCCCTCGTGCCCTATGGTCAGCCTTATGACCTTTACTAGCACCCCCCGAGGCGGCCCCGGGCTAGCCCAGGAACGCCGCATCGTCACCGAGATCCCCGGGCCCGTGTCGCGGGAGCTGCTGGAGCGCCGGCAGCACGCCGTGGCACGCGGACTGAGCCACGTCCTGCCCGTGTTCGTGACCGCAGCGGGCGGCGGCGTCGTGATCGACGCGGACGGCAACTCGCTGATCGACTTCGGCTCCGGCATAGCCGTGACGACGG